>NZ_CP058214.1:949285-1265714 GCF_015482775.1 Kaustia mangrovi
TCACAAGACGGCCATACGGGGCGGGTCTGCTGGGACAAGGATTCGGCTAGGCGCCTCAGGGGAACGATAAGGGCGCCGGGGACCGAAATTGTCAGGCCTAGTCGGGGAAGAGGCCCTATTGCTCATGGCTTATCGCTGTTTTCTCACCTTGTTTCTCATGTTCGCGGTGCCTGCGGCGGCTCATGCCCAGGATGCCACCCTCGGCAAGCCGGAGGTTCTGACCGACACCTCCAAGGCCGCCGAGATCACCATCGTCCTGCCGCGTGCCGCCCGGCTTGCGCCGGACTGGTATGCCAAACTCAAGGCCGACGCCGAGGCCGAGATGGCGTCCTTCCGCAAGCAGACCGAGACGGAGGCGGAGGAGTTCCGGAAGTCCAATCCGAACGACGAGCTGCCGCCCTTCTCGCTTCTGCGGCGCTATGAGGAGCAATTCGTCTCCGACCGCGTCATCAGCCTCCTGTCGATGAGCTATGTCTTCACCGGCGGCGCCCACGGCAATTACGCCTATGAGAGCCTGAACTACGACCGGACGGCGGGAAAGACCATCGAGGCCGACGCGCTGTTTGAGGATCTCGGCACCGATTCGCCCGCCATGGTCGCGCTGCGCGACTTCGTCTTCGCCGACCTCAAGCGCCAGAAGAAGGAACGCCTCGGGGACGCCTATGACGAGGCGGAGCAGGACTCCTGGCTGAAGGACGTCGACCTGCCCTTCGACACGCTGGCCTTCGTGCCCTCCGGCGAGACGGGCAAGGCCGGCGGGCTGTCGCTGCTGTTCGCGCCCTACACCGTCGGCCCCTATGCGGAGGGCGATTATCGCGTGGTCGTGCCGCAGGAGATCTTCCGAGACTATCTCTCCGCCGACTGGCGCGAGACCTTCGCAGGCACGCCGGATGCCCTGACGGAGGTCTTCGACTATCAGCGCCAGGACGGGGCGTTCCTGCTCATGAAGAGCCCCCTGCCCAACGCCACGGTCTCCTCTCCGCTCATGCTGGAGGGCGAGGCGCCGAACTATTTCTTCTTCGAGGGCGAGGCCTCGCTCAAGCTGCAGAGCCCGGACGGCACAGAGACGCTGGCGACGGGTTTCGTGACCGCCCGGCGCGGCGAGGAACCGACCGGCCAGGCGGTGGGGATGATGCCCTTTTCCGGCCGGATCGACCTGCCGGAGGGCACGGCCGGCGAGCTGCGCGTCGTGATCGGCCAGAACGATCCCTCCGACGGCGAAGGCGGCCCGCCCGCCGAGGTCGGCTTCTCCGTGACCGTCGAATAATCGGCCATTGCGGCCGCGCCGGGATGGCACCTATAGAGAGCTCCATGGCCAGGGTTCGACACGCAGGCCGGGACGACCGGCCCACCGATATCGATGCGCTCGCACGCGGCGTGCGCGCCGGCGAGCGCGCCGCTATCGGGCGTGCCATCACGCTCATCGAGAGCCGGCGCGCCGATCACGAGGCGCAGGCGCAGGAACTGCTCGTCGCGCTCCTGCCCCATTCCGGCAAGGCCTATCGCGTCGGCATCACCGGCATGCCGGGGGTGGGCAAGAGTACGACCATCGACACGCTCGGGCGCACGCTCACGGGCCAGGGCCACAAGGTCGCCGTCCTCGCCGTCGACCCGACGAGCACGCGCACGGGCGGCTCGATCCTCGGCGACAAGACGCGCATGGCGGGGCTGGCCAACGATCCGAACGCCTTCGTGCGCCCCTCCCCGTCGGCCGGCACGCTCGGCGGCGTCGCCCGGCGCACGCGCGAGACCATGATCGTGTGCGAGGCGGCGGGCTTCGACGTCGTCATCGTGGAGACGGTGGGCATCGGCCAGTCGGAGACGGCGGTCGCCGACATGGTGGACATCTTCCTCGTGCTGCTGCTGCCCGGCGGCGGCGACGACCTTCAGGGGCTCAAGAAGGGCGTGCTCGAGATCGCCGACCTCATCGCCATCAACAAGGCGGATGGCGACAACGAGGCACTCGCCAACCGCACCGCCACCGACTATCGCGCCGCGCTGCAGATCCTCGAGCCGGCCAATGCCGACTGGCACCCGCCCGTGCTCACCGTATCGGGCCTGCGCAATATGGGTCTCGACCGGCTGTGGGCGGAGGTCGAGCGCCACCGCGCGCTGTTCACCGAGACGGGCGCGCTGCTCGACCGGCGCCGCGCCCAGCAGGTCAAATGGATGTGGGCCATGCTGGAGGAGCGGCTGATCGCGGCCATCAGGTCCGACCCGCAGCTCGGCGAGCGCCTGCCCGAACTCGAGGCCGCGGTCCGCGAGGGCCGCATCACCCCCACCCTCGCCGTGAAGGAGATCACGGAGCGGCTGGGATTGTAGGCGAGGCCGGCAGAAAGGCGAGATCCGACCGATGGACCCTTTGCGCAGATCGTTGCTTGGCGCCGGTGCGGGATCCGGCCTTGGCCTTCTTGCGGGGCTGCCGTCGGCCCTGGCGGCAGGCGGCGCCCAAGGCCCCGCGCTCGATGCGCGCAGCCTCGGCCTGAGGCCCGACGTGCCGGGCGACCAGACCGCCGCGCTCCAGGCGGCCGTCGACCGGGCGGCGGCGGATGGCGCGCCGCTCTTCCTCCCGCCCGGACGCTACGAGGTCGGCAATCTCCGTATATCCCGACCGGCCGCCGTGATCGGCGTTCCGGGCCTCACCCGGCTCGTCTTCACCGGCGGTCCCGCCCTCCTCTCCGTCGCGCAGACCGGCTCCGTCACGCTCGCCGGCCTGACCTTCGACGGCGCGGGCCGGGCCTTCGACGATACTAACGACGGCGCCCTTCTCGTCGCCCGCGGCGTCGACGGGCTGACGGTGGAGGCCTGCACCGTCGCGGCGAGCACGGGCAGCGGGATGGACCTTGGCGACTGTTCGGGCCGTATCGCCGGCAACACGATCTCCTCGGTGGCGCGCACCGGCCTCTTCGCGCTCGATTCGCGGGGGCTGGAGGTTGCCGGCAACACACTCGGCGATATCGGCAATAACGGCATCCAGATCTGGCGTTCAGCCGCCGGCGAGGACGGCACGCTGGTGACCGGCAACCGGATCGAAGCGGTGCGCGCGGATGCCGGCGGCTCCGGCCAGAACGGCAACGGCATCAATGTCTTCCGCGCCAATGGCGTCACGGTCGCCGGCAACCATGTCGCCGACTGCGCCTTCTCCGCCGTGCGCGGCAACATGGCCTCGAATCTCAGGATCGCGGACAATCAGTGCCGCCAGCTCGGCGAGGTCGCGCTCTATGCGGAATTCGCCTTCGAGGGCGCCGTGATCTCCGGCAATGTCGTGGAGGACGCCGCCATCGGCATCTCGATCACCAATTTCAACGAGGGCGGGCGGCTCGCCGTCTGCTCCGGCAATCTCGTGCGCCGGCTGAAGGTCCTGCCGGATGCGCCGGACGAGCGCGGCATCGGCATCGCGGCGGAGGCCGACACGGCGATCTCCGGCAATGTGGTGGAGGATGCGCCGCGGACCGGCATCATGCTCGGCTGGGGCCGTTACATGCGCGATGTGAACGCGACGGGAAACATCGTGCGCAATGCCCGCTGGGGAATCGCCGCCTCGGTCAGCGAGGGTGCGGGCCACGCGCTCGTCACCGGCAACACCGTGTCGGGCGCGGGCGAATACGCCATTGTCGGGCACGATCACGGCCGCGCCGCGACCGGCGAGCTTGCCGACGGCAGCACGCCGGCGCCCGCCAATCTCCTCGTCGCGAGCAATCAGGCCTGATCGGAAGGCGCCCCGGCCGCCGCCTTCAGCAGCGCGGCGGCCTCCTCAGACAGGCGGATGTCGCCCACATGGATCTCGTTCCAGTTGCGCAACTCCACCGCGGCGAAGCTCTCCAGAACGCGGCGCTCGCCATCGCTCCACACGGGCAGGCTGGCGAGCGCGGCGGCCGTCGTCACCTCCGCAGCCCGCGACGCGCCATCGTCGCACTTGACCGCCAGCCCAAGCCCCGCATGGGGAACCGCGCCGCAGAACACGCCCTCCGCCCCGGTCTTCACGAAGGCGCGCGGCACGGCCTCCATGAGGCGCGTGCAGAACCGCCGCGTGCCGGCGACCATGAACGGATTGCCGCGCACCGCCTCCACGATCCGCCGCGCCGCCTCGGCACGGGCCGGAGAGAGCCCCTCCCCCGATGCCAGGCGCGCAAAGCCGCGGGCGAGCGCGCCGAGCGGCAGCGCCCAGGTCGGCACCGAGCAGCCATCCGTCCCGCAGGGCGCGCTCAGCGTCGCCGCCCCGCACATATCGGCGATGACGTCCGCGATCCCGCGCTGAACGGCGTGGTCGCGCCGCACATAGCCGCGATGCGCGACCCCGGCATGGCGCGCGACGGCGAGCATGCCCGCATGCTTGCCCGAACAGTTGTTGTGAAGCGCGCCCGGCTCCAGGCCCTCATGGGCGAGATCGCGCGCGGCCTTCGGCCATGTCGGCCAGTGGGCGCCGCATTCCAGCGCGCTCTCGTCGAGGCCGAGCTTGGCGAGCATGCCGCGCGCCGTCTCCACATGCGCCGGCTCCCCGCCATGGGACGCGCAGGCCAGCGCGATCTCGGCGGGGGTGAAGCCGAAGGCGTCCGCCGCACCGTTCTCCACCAGCGGCAGCGCCTGGAACGCCTTGATGGCCGAGCGCGGAAAGACCGGGACCTCGATATCGCCGAGGCCCGCCACCAGGCGCCCGTGCGAATCGACGATGGCCAGCGCGCCGCGATGGCGGCTTTCCACGATGCCTCCGCGCGTGACCTCGACCGTGACCGGATTGACCATCGATAGTGCTGTCCCCGATGCCGATTGCGTCCGGATCTGGCTGGGGCGGCAGGATTCGAACCTGCGATCACGGGACCAAAACCCGATGCCTTACCGCTTGGCTACGCCCCAATGCCGGGATGGCGCGAGACGCGTGTCTCGCCCCGCGAGTGGCCGGCACAATAGTCGCCCCCGCGCCGGCTGACAATCCATCTGTTCGACGCTCGCAAAGACATGTCATTCACGTCTTGCGGACCGCGATGCGCAACGCTATAACGCCTGCGAACTGACGGCGGAGTGTAGCGCAGTCTGGTAGCGCACCTCGTTCGGGACGAGGGGGTCGCAGGTTCGAATCCTGCCACTCCGACCAATACTTGGCCACCGTCGGTTCGTTCCCGCCTCACTGAAACGCCGCTCCTGACATCGCAGGAAGACGCGTCACGGCGGTTGCATCCCCCCTTCGCATCGCCCGACCGGATCGAGCGCTCCCGTCCGCGAGAACCGGGTAAGCCGACATGCCGGCGGTGTCGCGCGGCCCCGGCTCACGGCTCGTCGGGGGATGGCGACCATGCGATCAGCAGGTCCTTGGCGTCGATCTGGTCGCCGATCTTGACCAGGACCTCGCCAACCGTGCCGTCGCGCTCGGCATGGAGCGCGGTTTCCATCTTCATCGCCTCGATGGACAACAGCACGTCGCCGGCCTTGACGGTCTGGCCCGGGGAGACGGCGAGCGCGGAGACCACGCCGGGCATGGGCGCGCCCACATGCGCCTCGTTGCCGGGCTCCGCCTTGCGCCGCGCAGCAGCCGCCGAGGCGCCATGCGCCCGGTCCGGCACCTTGACCCGTCGCGGCTGGCCGTTCAGCTCGAAGAACACGGTGACCATGCCCTTCTCGTCGGCGTCTCCGATGGCCAGGCAGCGGATCACCAGCGTCTTGCCGCGCTCGATGTCGACGAAGATCTCGTCCTCCGGCTGCATGCCGTAGAAATAGGCCGGCGTCGGGAGAACGCCGACGGGACCGTATGTCTCGCCGGCGGCGGCGAATTCGGAGAAGACCTTCGGATACATCAGCCAGGAGGCGAATTCGAAGTCGCTGGCCTCGCGGCCGAGCTGGTCGTCGAGCGCCTTGCGGTCGGCCTCCAGATCGGCGGGCTCGAGCAGCGCGCCCGGCCGTTCCGTGCTCGCCGCCTCGCCCTTGAGCGCCTTGTCCTGAAGCGCCTTCGGCCACCCGCCGGGCGGCTGGCCCAGATCGCCGTGCAGCATGGCGACGACGGAGTCGGGAAAGGCGATATCCTTGTCCGGGTCCGCCACATCGTCGACGGTCAGGTCCTGGCTGACCATCGTCAGCGCCATGTCGCCCACGACCTTGGAGGACGGCGTCACCTTCACGATGTCGCCGAACATCTGGTTGGCGTCGTGATAGGCGCGCGCCACCTCGTGCCAACGCGCCTCCAGGCCGAGCGAGCGCGCCTGTTCCTTGAGGTTGGTGAACTGGCCGCCCGGCATCTCGTGGAGATAGACCTCCGAGGCCGGCCCCTTGAGGTCGCTCTCGAAGGCGGCGTACTGGTTGCGTACCGCCTCCCAGTAGAAGGAGATGCGCCGCACCCACTCGCTGTCGAGCCCGGTGTCGCGCCCGTCGCCCCTCAGCGCCTCGACGATGGAGCCCAGGCAGGGCTGGGAGGTGTTGCCGGACAGCGCGTCCATCGCCGCGTCCACCGCATCGACGCCAGCCTCGCAGGCGGCAAGGACGGTCGCAGCCGAGATGCCCGATGTGTCGTGGGTGTGGAAATGCAGCGGCAGGTCGGTCGCCTCGCGCAGCGCCTTGAACAGCACCCTGGCCGCCGCCGGCTTGAGGAGCCCGCCCATATCCTTGATGGCGATGATGTGCGCGCCCGCCGCCTCCAGCTCCCTGGCGAGGCCCACATAATAGTCGAGGTCGTACTTGGCGCGGTCGGGGTCGAGAATGTCGCCGGTATAGCAGATCGCCGCCTCGCAGAGCCTGCCCTCCTCGCGCACGGCGTCCATGGCCACGCGCATGTTCTCCACCCAGTTGAGGCAGTCGAACACCCGGAAGAGATCGATCCCGCCCGCGGCCGCCTGCTTCACGAAATGGCGGACCACATTGTCGGGATAGTTGGTGTAGCCCACACCGTTGGCGCCGCGCAGGAGCATCTGCAGAAGCAGGTTCGGCGCGGCCTCGCGGATCAGCGCCAGCCGCTCCCAGGGATCCTCCGTCAGGAAGCGCATGGCGACATCGAAGGTCGCCCCGCCCCAGCATTCCAGCGAAAGCAGCTGCGGCAGGGCGCGCGCATAGACCCCGGCGATGCGCGCAATGTCGTAGGTGCGCATGCGCGTCGCCAGCAGCGACTGGTGGGCGTCGCGCATGGTCGTGTCGGTGACCAGGACGCGGGTCTCGCCGCGCATCCACGCCGCAAAGCCCTCCGGGCCCAGCGCGTCGAGCTTCTGCTTCGTACCATCGGGAATGGCGGCGTCCACATAGGGCACGGCGGGGGCGGCGGCTTCCGCCTTCGGCATGGGCCGCCCGCGCGCCTCCGGGTGGCCGTTCACGGTGACGTCGGCCAGGTAGTTGAGCAGCTTGGTGGCCCGGTCCTTCCGCCTGACCCGGGTGAACAGCTCCGGCGTCTCGTCGATGAAGCGGGTCGTGTAGGAGGCGTCGCGGAATTTCGGATGGCCGATGATCGCTTCCAGGAAGGTCAGGTTCGTCGCCACGCCGCGAATGCGGAACTCGCGCAGCGCGCGGTCCATGCGCGCGGTCGCCTCCTGCGGCGTCGGCGCCCAGGCGGTGATCTTCTCCAGAAGCGGGTCGTAGAAGCGGGTGATCACCGCGCCCGAATAGGCCGTGCCGCCGTCGAGTCGGATGCCGAAGCCGGTCGCGCCGCGATAGGCGGTGATGCGGCCATAGTCGGGAACGAAGTTCTGCTCCGGGTCCTCCGTGGTGATCCGGCATTGCAGGGCGTGGCCGTTGAGCGCAATGCGCTCCTGCGCCGGCACGCCGCTTTTCGGATCGCCGATGGTCTCGCCCTCGAGGATCCTGATCTGCGCCTTGACGATGTCGACGCCGGTGACCTCCTCGGTGACGGTGTGCTCCACCTGGATGCGCGGATTGACCTCGATGAAGTAGAAGGCGCCGGTGTCGGCATCCATGAGGAACTCGACCGTTCCCGCGCCGATATAGTCGGTGGCCTCCGCGATCCTGAGCGCGTAGGCGCACAGCTCCGCGCGCCTGGCGTCGTCGAGATAGGGGGCCGGCGCGCGCTCGACCACCTTCTGGTTGCGCCGCTGGATGGAGCAGTCGCGCTCGAACAGATGCACGGCATTGCCATGGGTGTCGCCCAGCACCTGCACCTCCACATGGCGGGCGTTCTCGACCAGCTTCTCCAGATAGACCTCGTCCTTGCCGAAGGCGGCCTTGGCCTCGCGCTTGGCCGCCGTCACCTCGGCGGCGAGATCCCCCGCCCCCCGGATGACGCGCATGCCTCGCCCGCCGCCGCCCCAAGAGGCCTTCAGCATGACGGGAAAGCCGATTTCGGCGGCCATGGCGGCGACCTTGTCCATATCGTCGGGCAGCGGCTCGGTCGCCGGCACCACCGGCACGCCCACCTCCACGGCGAGGTTGCGCGCGGCCACCTTGTTGCCCAGCCGGCGCATGGTCTCCGGCTTCGGACCGATGAAGACGATGCCGTTCGCCGCGCAGGCCTCGGCGAATTCCGGGCTTTCCGACAGGAGCCCGTAGCCCGGATGGATGGCGTCGGCGCCGGAGAGCCTGGCGACCCGGATCACCTCATCGATGGAGAGATAGCTCTCGATCGGCCCCAGATCGCGCCCGAGCTGGGGGCCCCGGCCGACCTGATAGGATTCGTCGGCCTTGAAGCGATGCAGCGAATATTTGTCCTCCTCCGCCCAGAGCGCCACCGTCCTGATGCCGAGTTCGTTGGCGGCACGGAAGATGCGGATTGCGATCTCGGACCGGTTTGCGACGAGGATCTTCGAAATGGTCAACGCCGTTCACTCCTCAGGAATGCCCCGCCCGGGCGGGGACTGTCTCAAGCTGCACGCCCGGCCAAGCTAAGGCGTGACGCTTTGCGATTTCAACAAATGAACCGCGCCCGAAGACGATTTTGGCGCGGGCGGACGGTCGGCTTGCCAAGATATCGGGGCGGTGCCAGTCTTGGCATCCTCCGCCGGCGCGCTGAGCGGGCGGAGGACATAAGGGAGGACGTTCGGAAGGAGGCTGCAGATGACCAGGACGCTTTCCAGACGCGGGTTCCTCAAGACATCGGCCGCCGGCCTCGGTGCGCTCACCGTCGCCGCGCCGGCCATCCACACCCGCGCGGCCACGGCCACCGTCAGGTGCGGCGTCGTCACCTCGCTGTCCGGCGAGAACCGGTTCGGCGGCAACCTGACACGGCGCGGCTACGATTTCTGGGCGGAAAAGATCAACGAGAAGGGCGGCATCGAGATCGGCGGCGAACGCTTCAAGGTGGAGATGTTCTACGGCGACGCCCAGTCCCAGCCCGCCTCCGGCGCGAGCGCGGCGGAGCGCCTCATCGTGCAGGACGAGGTCAATGTCCTGTTCGGCCCCTACACATCGGGCGTGACGCTCGCCGTCCAGCCGATCTGCGCGAAATACCGCGTGCCGATGATCTCCGGCTCCGCGGAGTCGCCCAATGTGTGGCTCGCGCAGCCGGCGTTCAATTTCGGCATGATCCCGTCGGTCGATCTCTCCTCGGGCAAGGCCGTCGGCGTGATCGCCGACGCGGCCGGAACGAGGCCCGCATCGGCCGCCGTTGTGGGCGTCAACGAGCCCTTCTCCAAGGAAACCGCCGAAGGCTTCCGCGCGGGCGTGAAGGAGGCCGGCCTCCAGCTGACCAGCTACGAGCTCGTCCCGGCCCAGGCGGACCTGACCCCCATCGTCACGAACCTGAAGGCGCAGAACCCGGATCTCGTGGCGGTCGGCGGGCACGAGGAGGTGCTCATCAACGTCGTCAAGACGGCGAGGTCCCTCGATTTCCGGCCGAAGGCCATCCTCATGCATTACGGCGTCACCAATCCGGCCTTCGCCAGGGAGCTCGGCGCGGATGCCGACGGCGTGCTCGGCATCTCCATGTGGACGCCCAAGCTGCCCTACGAGGACGCGCTGTTCGGCACGGCGGCCGAATATGACGACGCCTCCCATGCCCGCTGGGGCAGCCGGCCCGACTATACCGAGGCCGCCTGCTCGGCGAGCGGGCTGGTGCTCCAGGACGCCGCCGCCCGGCTCGGCGCGCCGCCGCCCTGGGACGAGAGCGCGCGCACCGAGCTCACCAAGGCGATCGAGGAGACCGATATCGACACCTTCTACGGGCCTGTGGCGTTCGACAAGGAAGGCGACCACTTCCATTGCAACACCAGGCCGGTGCCGGTCGTCATCCAGATCGCCGAGGGCGCCGTGGTGCCCGTGGCGCCGGGCGATGCGGCGGAGGGCGAGTTCGTCTATCCGCTGCCTAAGTGGTCGTGACAGCGTGATCGCATGCCGCCGGCCGGCCGTCCCGCGCGGTCGGCGGCATCTCTTGCGGGGAGCGTATCCGTGGATCTTCTCCTTCAGGTCCTCGTCAACGGGATCCTGATCGGCGGCATACTCGCCTGCCTCACCATCGGCTTCCAGCTCACCTTCGGCGTGCTGCACGTCATCGACTTCGCGGTGGGCGGCTGGGTGATGCTGGGCGGCTATGCGGCCTATTGGGCGAGCACGTTGCTGGGGCTCGATCCGTTCCTGAGCCTGCCGCTCGTCTTCGCCGTCTTCGGGCTCGCCGGCTACGGGCTCGGACCGCTGATCTATCACGTCCGCACGAGCCGGTATGCCCGGCCCGACCTCATGGCGCTCGCCTTCACCTTCGGCATCTTCATCTTCATGCGCGGCGGCGCCCTGTGGCTGTGGTCGTTCAACACGCGCAACGTGACCACCGCCATCGGCGCGGAATCGATCGCCGTCGGCCCGGTCACCGTGCCGCTGCTGCGCCTCGCCGCCTTCGTCTTCGCCGTGGCGCTGAGCCTTGCGCTCTTCGTCTTCCTGCACAGGACGCGCTTCGGGCTCGCGGTGCGCGCGGTGGCGCAGAACCGCGACAATGCGGGTCTCATGGGCGTCGATGTGAGAAAGCTGTCGGCCACCGTCTACGGCATCTATACCGGCATCACGGCGTCGGCCGGCGTGCTGATCGCCGCCATCTTCTCCGTCAACCCGGATGTCGGAGTGAAATACACGCTCTTCGCCTTCTTCGTCGCGGTGCTGGCAGGTCTCGGCTCGGTCGGCGGGGTGCTGGTCGCCGGTCTCTTTCTCGGCGTGGTGGAATCGCTGGTGTCGAGCTATGTCGGCGCCAACTATTCGCATCTCGTCGTCTTCGCCGCGCTCTATCTCGTCCTGCTCGTCTCGCCGCAGGGCATACTGAGGCGGGGGATGTAGGCCATGCGCGCCATTCCGATTGCGGGTCTCCTCCTCGGGCTGGCCGTCTTGTCGAGCCTGCCCTTCGTGCTCGACGCCTATTCGCTGAGGATCGCCACGGGCGTCTTCATGTGGGCGGGGCTCGCCTGCTCGTGGAACATCGTGGGCGGCTATGCCGGCTATATCAGCTTCGGCCATTCCGCCTTCTTCGGCATCGGCGCCTACGCCACCGCCATCCTCATGCAGCGCGATCTGGGCCTGCCCTTCATCGCGACCGTGCCCGTCGGGCTTCTCGGCGCGGCGGCCGTCGCCGCGCTCATCGGCGAGCCGACCATGCGGCTGAGGGGCTCCTACTTCGCCATCGCCACATGGGCGTTTGCGGAGATGCTGCTCCAACTCGTCAACATATCGGAGATCACCGGCGGCACGGGCGGGCTCTCCCTGCCGCCCTATCTCGACGAGCTGTTCTTCTACTACACCATGGCCGGCGCGGCGCTCGGCTGCTACCTGCTGGTCTGGCTGCTCTTCGAGCGCTCGCGCTTCGGCTTCCGCATCAAGGCCCTGCGCGACCACGAGCCGGCGGCGGAGGCGATGGGCATCAACACGACCCAGGTGAAGGTGCAGGCCTTCGCGCTGTCGGCGGCCATGGCGGCGCTCTTCGGCAGCATCTACGCCTACTGGGTCACCTTCATCGATCCGCGCTCGGCCATGGGCGGCGAGATCACCGACCAGATGGTGGTCATGGTGCTCCTGGGCGGCCTCGGCACGGTCTGGGGCCCGGCGCTCGGCGCCGCGCTCCTGTGGATCGTCAACCGCTATGTGTGGGCGGAATGGGGCGACACCACGATCTACCTGCCGGTGCTCGGCGTGGTGATCGCTCTGGTCGTGCTGTTCCTGCCGAACGGGCTCATCAGCCTGCTCCCGGGCCGGGGGCGCACCGGCGGCAAGGGCCGCCGGCTCCTCGGCACCATAGTCCGCAAGCTGTGAGGGGGTGTCCATGAGCATGCCGGCCACAGACCGCGACACGCGGACAGACAGCTCCCTCGCCGTGGAGCGCCTCGTCAAGCGCTTCGGCGGCATCACGGCGGTCAACGGCGTGAGCTTCTCGCTCGCGCGCGCGGAGATCCTCGGGATCATCGGCCCCAACGGCTCGGGCAAGTCGACGCTCTTCAACCTGATCGCCGGGGCGGAGCCGCCGGACGCGGGAACCGTGCGGCTTGCCGGGCGCGACGTCACGCGCTGGCCGGCCTGGCGCATTGCGCGCGGCGGGCTCGGGCGCACCTTCCAGATCCCCTCGCTGTTCGACAATATGAGCGTGTGGGACAACCTCCTCGCCGCCGCCGTGGAGGCCGACTGGCAGGGCGCGCCGGAGCGTGCGGAGGAGGCTCTGGAGCTCCTGCGGATCGGCGAGGTGCGCGACAATCTGGCATCGGAACTCTCCGGCGGCCAGCAGAAGCTCCTGGAGTTCGGCCGCGTCTATATGCGCGCGCCGAAGGTGGTGCTCCTCGACGAGGTGACCGCCGGCGTCCATCCCAATATCCGCAAGATCATCCTCGGCGCGCTCAGGCGCCTCAAGGGCGCGGGCGTGACCTTCCTCATCATCGAGCACGACATGGAGATGGTGCGCGAGATCTGCGAGCGCATCCTGGTGATGGATTTCGGCGAGGTGGTCGCGGAAGGCCCCTTCGCGGAGATCGCGCGCGACAAGGACGTGCAGCAGGCCTATCTGGGGCGGCGGACATGACGGAGTGCCTGACGGTCGACAACCTGGTCACGGGCTACGGCAAGCAGGAGATCGTCCACGGCGTCTCGCTGACGGCCCGGCGCGGCGAGATCACATGCGTCTTCGGGCCGAACGGCTCGGGCAAGTCGACGGTCATCAAGGCGGTGGCCGGCGCGCTGCCCGCCTGGGACGGGCGCATCCGCCTCGGCGAGGACGACATTACGGGCCTCGCCGTCCACGAGGTGGTGCGCCGCGGCATCGTGATGATGCCGCAGGGCGGTGGCGTGTTTCCCAGGCTCACCGTGGAGGAGAATCTGCGCATGGGCGGCTATTCCCTCGCCGACGGCCGGGCGGTGGAGCGCCGCGTGGACGCGCTGATCGGGCAGTTCGAGAACCTGAAGCGCCGGCGCCGCGTGGCGGCGGGCTCGCTGTCGGGCGGCGAGCAGATGATGGTGGCGATCGCACGCGCGCTGGTGCCGGAGCCTTCCTTCATCCTGCTCGACGAGCCCTCCGCCGGCCTCTCGCCGGCGCTGGTGAGCGAGACCATGGAGCGTGTGAAGGCCTTGCGCGAGCTCGGCGTGGGCGTCGTCATGGTCGAGCAGAACATCCGCGAGGCGCTGCCCGTCGCCGACCGCATCCTGATTCTGGCCAGCGGCAACGAGCAGTTCTCCGGCACGCCCGACGAGATCCGCGACGACGACCAGCTCATGGCGCTCTATATGGGCGGGTGAGCGGATCCGCCGGACGGCGGGCCGCCCGCCCCTCACATCTTCTCGCCGGGCAATTTGGCCGCCTGTCTCACCCAGTCGGCGAACTGCGCGTCGTCGAACTGGCCGTCCTCGTGGATGTGGAAATAGCGGACATGCTTCTGTTTCGAGCCCACGGGCGGGCGCGGGCTGAGCGACGCGCCGCGAAAGAAGGCGACCTTGACGTAGGCCGTCAGGCAATGAAAGCCGAGGAACCAGACGCCCTGTTCGACACCATAGAAGGGCGAATTCCATTTGACCGCCTTGTGCACGTCGGGCACGGCGTCGACGATGAGGGCGTCGAGGCGGCGGCCGACATCGCTCTTCCAGCCTGGCATGGCCGCGATATAGGCCTGAACGGGCGCGTCGCCATAGCCCTTCGCGATCTGCGGATTCCCGCCCGAAAGCAGCTTCGGCCCGTCATCCGTCTTCGGCTGCGCCGGTTTCGCGGTCTTCCCGGCCATGACGCTCAGGCCTTTCCGCGGCCGCGCCGTGCGGCGGTGTATGGCAAGGCGAACAGGTAGAGCCCGGTGAGCGCGAGCAGGGCCAGCGGGAAGAGCGGCAGGAAATAGACCCACTCGGCGGGCTCCAGCCCCATGCCGAGCATGGCGAAGATGACGGCGACGGTCAGCGTGAAGGCGATCGAGACCCAGCGATGGCTCTGGCGTATCCACAGGCTCCAGCGCATCGGAAACCTCCCCTCTGAAACGGATCGAAACGGCGCGGGACGCCCCCCGCGGGCGATCCCGAAACGCGGCGGGCGGATGTCAGCCGATCCGCGCCACCACCTCCTGAAGATTGGCGAAGAAGCGCGGCCACCCGGCCATGGCGCCCCGGTAATAGGCCTCCTGCTCCGGCCGGAAACCGGTCTGCTCCATGCGCAGCATGGTTCCCGCCGGCGTCGGGGTCAGGGTCCAGGAGACGACGCTCCTGAGATCCTTGGTGTCCCAGGAATAGGTCAGCGCCCTGTGCGGCTCGACCGTCAGCACCTCGCAGTCGACGCCGCCCCAGTCGGCGCTGAGGCCGAAGCGGTGCCCGACCTCCGGCCTGAAGTCGTTCTTCATGAGCCACTCCTCGATGAAATGCGGCTCGGTGAGCGCGCGCCAGATCTTCTCCGGCGGAAAGGGCAGCTCCCGCTCGACGACGACGGAGCGCGTTTCGGCCGATGCGTGGGTCATTGATCCATCCTCTTGAGCAGGTCTTCCAGGGCGTCGAACCGGCTTTCCCAGAACCCGGCCATCTCCTTCGTCCAGTCGAGCAGCGGGGCCAAGGCCTCGACCCTGGCGCTGTAATGGGTCTTGCGGCCCTCGTGACGGTCGCGGACCAGCCCCGCCCTCTTGAGCACGCCCAGATGCTTCGAGACGGCCGGCTGCGAGATGCCGGCCTGCGCCGTCAGGGCCACGACCGTCTGGTCGCCCTCGCGGCACAGCCTCTCGAAGATGGCGCGCCGCGTCGGATCGGCAAGCGCCCGGAAAAGGGTCTGGGGCTGCGGCATTGCAAAATCATAACCTCCCGGCTATCGATTAGAACCGATAACCGGAGAAATATGTATTCGTCAAGGAGGATCGTCGCACGGCGCCCTTCAGGACGCGTCGAGGACTGCGTCGAGCAGGCCCGGGAAACGCCTGTCCAGCTCCCCGCGGCGCAGGGACAGAAGCCGCCCCCGCCCCTTCGGATCGTTCCGGATGACGCCGGCCTCGCGCAGCACCTTCATCTGGTGCGACTTGGTGGATTTCGGGATCGAAGGGTCGGTGAGGTGGCAGCGTGCCGCCTCCAGCGGCGCGTCCCGAAGCTGCCGGACGAGTTCCAGCCGCGCGGGATCGCTCAACGCGAAGAGTACCTTCGCGAGCTCGATCTCGTCCTCGCGCGGATGCGCCAGTTGCTCCGGCGCGGGTTTGTCTGCCTTGTCCATGGTTCGAATATAGTTGAACCATCCGCCAAAAGGAAATAGATGTTTGTTCGAACATATTCGAACCGACTCGGAGTCCCTCCAATGTCAATCGCCGCAAGCTCCGCCCGGTCGAGGAGCCGGATAGGCTTCCCGGTCGTCACCTTCGGCTCTCTGGTGACGATGGCCAGCGCGAGCGCGCCGTCGCCCTTCTATCCCGTGCTCCGCGCCGAGATGGGGTTCACTCCGGCGCTGATGACCGTCGTCTTCGCGGTCTATGCGCTGTCGCTTCTCTCCGTCCTCCTCGTGGCGGGCTCGGTCTCCGACCATGTGGGGCGCAGGCCGGTCCTGAGCCTGGGCTTCGCGCTGCTGGCGCTGGCGCTTCTGGTCTTCGACCAGGCGACGGATGTGTCGGGGCTGATCCTCGGCCGCATCCTCCAGGGCGCGGCCTGCGGCCTGCTCGTCTCCACGCTGTCGGCCACGATCGCCGATCTGGAGCCGCCGTCCCTGCCGGGGCTGGCGTCGGTCGTCAATACGGTGGTTCCGCTCCTGGGGCTTGCGGCCGGAGCCCTCCTGTCCGGCCTGTTCCTCGACCTGTCGGCGGCGCCCAAGGCGCTCGTCTTCGACGGTTTCGTGGCGACGGGGCTTGCCCTCGCCCTCGCGGTCTGGCTGTTCCCGGAGACCTCCGCGCGCATCGAGGGCCTATTCGCCGCGCTCCTGCCCCGGGTCGGCGTGCCCGCCAGCGCGCGCGAGGATTTCTGGAGCAGCGCCCCCGCACTCTTTGCCACCTGGGCGACCGGCGGCCTCTATCTCTCGCTTGGCGCGTCGATCATGACGCAGGTATTCGGCGTCCGGGAGGCGATTCCGCAGGGGCTCGTGGTTACGCTCCTTGCGGGCATGGGCGCGCTTGCCTGCCTCGTGGCGCGAAAGCGCACGGGCCACGCCGTGATGCTCTACGGCACGGGCGCGATGGGCGGCGGCACGCTGGTTTGCCTCGTCGCCATTTGGCAGGACAGCCTCGCGCTCTATCTGGCCGCGCTGGCCGTGGTGGGCACGGGCTTCGGCACCAGCTTCTTCGGCGTGCTGCGCACCGTCGTGCCGGCGGCGGCCCCGCGCGACAGGGCGGAACTCTTCGCCGCGATCTTCACGCTGAGCTACCTGGCCTTCGGGCTTCCCGCGGTCAGCGCGGGCCTCCTCGTCCCCGTCATCGGACTGCCGAACACCGTGACGGGATACGGCGCCGTCGTCGTCGCGGGCGCGTTCACCGCGGGATATCTGCGCATGCGCAAGAGGCTCGCATGAGGGCGCCCGCTCACCGCCTGTCCGGATCGATCCCCGTCCAGGCGGTCCGGTCGAGATCGAAATCCGGGAAATCCTCCGGGTTGAGGACGGGACGCGCCACGCCGGCGGCAAGCTGCTGGCGGAAATCGCGCAGGATGCGCAGACAGGTCGGCAGCAGCATCATGATCGCAATGAGATTGACCAGCGCGAGAACGCCCATCAGCGGATCGGAGAAGAAGAACACCGAGGTCGCGTCCGGTGCCACCGCACCGAGAAAGACGATCCCCATGACGATCACGCGCAGCGCATTGCGCGCAACGGAACTCTCGGTGAGCACCGACAGGGCGTTCTCGCCGAGATAGTAGTTGTAGATGATCGAGCTGAAGGCGAACAGCAGCAGGATGAAGGTCAGGAAATACTGCGTCCAGTCGCCCAGATGCCAGGCCAGCGACTGCTGCGTCAGCACCACGCCGTCGATCGCCTCCGCCCCGGGCACATAGACGCCGCCCAGCAGGATGACGAAGGCCGTGCAGCTGCAGATCAGGATGGTGTCGATGAATACCGACAGCGACTGCGTGATGCCCTGGCTGATGGGATGGCGCACATCGGCGGTCGCCGCCACATTGGGCGCGGAGCCGAGCCCCGCCTCGTTGGAGAACAGGCCGCGGCGCAAGCCCTGCGCCAGCGCCGCCCCCATGCCGCCGCCGACCGCCTCCTCAAGGCCGAAGGCATTCAGGACGATGGAGGAGAGCACCTCGGGAACCGCCGTGATGTTGAGGAGAATCACCACGACCGTCATCGCGAGATAGGCGACCGCCATCACGGGAACCACGATATCGGCCGCCTTGGCAATGCGGTGGATGCCGCCGAAGACGATGAAGCCGGCGACCACGGTCAGCACCGCGCCCGTCCAGATGCGGTCGATGCCGAGACTGTCCTGCGCCGCGCCGGCAACGGTGTTGCCCTGGAAGGCGTTGAAGCCGATGGCGAAGGCGGCGATCAGGCAGACCGCATAGAGCATCGCCAGCCACATATAGTCAGCGCCGAGGCCGTGGATGATCGACCGGGCCGGCCCGCCGCGGAACATGCCGTCCGGCTCGCGCCGCTTGAAGAGCTGGGCCAGCGAGCATTCGACGAGACTGGTGGCCATGCCGACCAGGGCGATCGCCCACATCCAGAACACGGCGCCGGGACCGCCAAGCGTGATCGCCACGGCCACGCCGGCGATGTTTCCCCCGCCCACGCGGCCGCCGACAGACACGAGAAGGGCCTCGCGCGCGGAAATCGCATTGGGGTCGCCGCTCTGGTTCCCCGGCCACAGGACGCGGAACATGCGCCTGAAGAACCGGAACTGGGCAAAGCCCGTCAGGGCCGTGATGAAGATGCCCAGGACGACAAGGATCGGGATGAGAGCCCAGCCCCAGGTCAGGTCGCCAATGACCGCGAACACGCTTTCCAGAAACGCCATCTGCCTCTCCTCGCCGTTTCCCCCGGCCCGCTCGCTCGCGATCGGGTCCCTTGTCTGTCGCGAATCGCTTTTCTCTCAAGCTTAGAAAACAATGCCCGATAGTAAAGGCGCCATTTCACAACCGACCCCGCGGACTCCGGGTGTGGCGCGAGACGGGCGGGCCCTACGGCTTCATCCGTGTGTCGGGATGGTCTTCGGCGATCAGATAGCAGTGGAGCATGACCGGCGCCGTCTTGCGCACATCGGCGACGGCGCCATCGATGAAATCGCAGTCGAGCAGGTTGTCCGGATCGCTCTTGCGCGCCGACGCGACATTGACGTTGACCCGGGCGGGGCCGGAGAGCCAGCCGAGCCGCCGGGTATCGACCGTCGCGCCGGCGATATGGGTGCGCCCGCCCGAGCCAGGGATCTCCACGGTCTCGTCCTTCGGCGAGACGCTGATCTGGCCGATCTCGTTGGCATGCTTCTCCGCGCTTCGTTTCGGGTCGCCGTAATAGGAGGCGAAGACGACAATGCCCTCCTTCTGCGCGGCAAGCTTGGCAGCGGCCGCCCTGGAGAGCGTGACCTCGACATCGAAGCCCATCGCGCCCTGTGCCATGGCCGGCGTGGCACACGCCAGCATCGCGGACGCCGCAATCGCCACAGGAGAATATCCCCTCTTCATAGCTCCACCTCTCGTCGGTGCCAGGCCCCACCGTAAGGAAAATACGCCCCGAGGGCCATGCCCCCCTCAGGTGGAAAAGCCCCTGCCGGCTGCGGGGCGGCCGTCGCTCGGGCCTATCTCACGAGCAGGATCTCTATTCGCCGGTTGCGTTGCCGGCCTGCCGGATTGTCGCTTCCGTCCGGATGGCTGTTCGGCGCGACAGGGTCGCTCTCGCCGCGGCCGTCCGTGGCGAACAGGCCATCGTCCAGCCCCAGCTCGTCGACGAGATAGCCCCGCGCCGCTTCGGCACGCCGCTCCGAAAGGGTCTGGTTGTAGGTATCCGATCCCTTGGAATCGGTGTGTCCGGTAATGTCGACCCGCGCGATCTCGTCGGTGTCCGAGATCATCGCGGCAAGCTGTTCCAGAACCGGCTCGGCATCGGCCCGGATATCGGACCTGTCGAAGTCGAACAGCACATCGCCGGGCACTGTCACCAGCGTGCCGGCGTCGGTCTCGGTAACCTCGAGGCCCGATCTCGTGGCCCGCCCCGTTCCCGAAAGACCGGATGCGGCGCCGGAGGATGGCACGGCGAGCCTGGAGCGGGAGGCCGTGACGCCTGCGCCAAGGGCGGACCGGGAGGCGGGCACGGCCTCCTCAAGCAGGCTCGCGGCGTCATCCGCGCCAGTCCCGGTCAGTTTTTTTTTGAGGCCGCGTCCTCGATCGCGTCCGAAGGCAGGACAAACTCGAAGCGCGGCCTGTTCGTGACCTCGTTGTCTCCTCCGTCGCCCTTGTCGTTGAGAATCAACGACATCTCGCCGGATGTCGGCACCTTGCCCATGAAGACCAGATTTCCCTCCACCGTGCTGCGCCCGGCAACGGACAGCGACTCGTCGCTCTCCGGCGGAACGAGCACGAGCGGATCGCCATCGGCGGTCAGCACATAGGTGCTGTCCACGTAGTTCAGCATGACGTCCTTTTCGTTGCTGTTGATGACGCGGATGCCGATCCGCAGCTCCGTATCGCTCCAGTCGAGCGAGCGGAGGAACACATGCGTTCCGTTGCCGTGACGCATGTCGAGATCCATGTCGACGGGTTCGGCGACGGCCGGCGCCGCGAGCATGGCGATGAAAAGGGCGATGACTGGGGCGATAGGCGCGAACAGAAGTCTCATTGCCTGTCCTCCGAACGGATCATTGGCCGGTCGCCTTGAGCCGACGGGACGCGGGCCCACCGACACGACGACCAAACCGACATTCCCCAAGCTGTCCGCAGCCCGACCGGACTATCGCCAGATCTCGCGTGGCGATCAAGGGGGGCATTCGGAGAACGGCAGCTGCCGGACCGTCCGGATGCGGACGGACCGCGGCCTGGCTGGCGCCGCCTTGCCTGCCGTCAGGCCCGGTTCTTCTCCGCGAACGCCAGCAACGCCTGGCTGTCGCACACCTCTATCGAGCGATAGGAGTGCCTGATCCAGCCCTGTTCGGCGAACCGGGCGAGGGCGGCGTTGACCTGCTTGCGCGAGGCATTCGCCATGCCGCCGAGCTCCTCCTGGCTGATGGGCAGCGTCGGCGAGGTGAGCAACACGGTGCGATGGAGCACCGAAGCGATACGCTGGGCGGCACGGGGGATGAGCAGGTCGTCGACAATCCTGGCCAGAACGTCGAAATGCGTAACCGTGATGCCGGCGAAGCAGCGGATCGCCTCGGCATTCTGGGCGGTGATCCGGTTCATCGCATCCAGCGACAAATGCATGAGGGTACATCGGGTGACCGCCCGCAGCTCCGCGCGTCTGGGCTCGCCCGTCAGATACGGCCCTTCTCCCGCCCAGTGTCCCCTGATCCCGAAGACGATGAACCGCGGTGCGCCATGGACCGGCGCCGTGCTGACCTTCAGCGTGCCGTCGACCAGCCCGTATATGCCGCCCGGCGGACCGCCGATCCGGTAGATCGCCTCGCCCGCCTCGAAGGTTTCCACGGACGCGTGGGCCAGCGCCTCGCGCACAAACCACTCTGGCTGCCGGGAAAGCCAGCCCCCTTCCAGTACCGCGGCTTCGGCGGATGCCCTGTTCTGCGACTTCATTTCTTTTTCCAGACATTGTCCCGATCGGAACAGTCGGACGAGCCCAAATCGGCTAACCAGACGGTAGCCGAGGGTACTCGACACTCAGGCCGACTTCCAGAACCGGGGGGCAGTGCAGCGTGCGAGAATCACCTGCCGATTATCGAGCCTTCTCCAATCTCCACGCCACAGTTTTGAGACGCGGCCTTGCCGTGGGCCAGCGCATTTTCCATGGCGCCGCTCCGGTGGGCTCCGGGAGATGCCGACAGCGACGGAGACGCATTCAGCCTCGGCGCTGACCGGCGCGACGCCTCCGGACACCGTCACCGTTCCCCAAGATGCATGGATGCAAGGAGGAGACCGCGACAGAAAACATAAGCCAGGCGCCCGTTCGCGCCGTTGCGATTGACTATCGAAGCGAGACATCAGGAGAAGACTATGAAGGCCACCGTCTTTGCGGCCGCATGCGCCTGTATTTTGGCTGCGGCCCCAGCCGTACAGGCGCAACAAACCGTTTCCGCCGAGGAAGCCCGCCAGATTGCCCGCGACGCCTATACCTACGCCTATCCGCTCGTGCTCATGGAGGTGAGCGGAAACGTCGCCACGAACGTCGCGGGGCCGACCGGCACCACGTCTGCGCCCGTCAACCAGTTCGGACATGCCCGCGAATTTCCCGATCCCTCGTTCACCGTGGTTGTCCGGCCGAATGCCGACACGCTCTATTCGTCCCTGGTTTTCGACGTTTCCGAGGAGCCGCTCGTGATCACGGTGCCGGACTCCGGCGGCCGCTACTATCTGCTTCCCATAATGGACAAGTGGACCGACGTGTTCGCGGCTCCGGGCGCGAGGACGACGGGCACCGGGGCGCAGACCTTCGCCATCGTCGGACCGGGCTGGCAGGGGACGCTTCCCGACGGTGTCGAACGATATGACAGCCCGACGGCGGATGGCTGGATCGGCGGTCGCGTGCAGACCAACGGCAAGGCCGATTACGCGGCCGTGCACAAGTTTCAGGACGGCCTCAAGGCGGTCCCCCTGAGTGCATACGGCAAGCCGTACACGCCGCCCAAGAGCAAGGTGGATCCGAAGCTCGACACCAGCGCACCGCCCGATCAGATCGAAAAGATGGACGCAGCGACCTTCTTCGCGAAGTTCGCCGAGTTCATGAAGGAGAACCCGCCCCATGCCAACGACTACCCGATCATCGACCGGATGAAGCGGATTGGCATTGTGCCGGGCGAAAGCTTCACCCTCGCCGACCAGCCCCAGCACATCCAGGAGGCGGTTCGTGCCGCGCCGGGGTTGCACTGCCGCGGCTGAAGGCGGCCTGGGCGCATTCGGGCGTCCAGCAGAACGGCTGGCGCACCAACCTGACGGCCATCGGCACCTATGGCGCGGACTATCTGCACCGGGCCGGCGTCGCCTATGGCGGACTGGGCGCCAACGTGCCGGAGGATGCCATCTATCCGACCGCCTTCGCCGATTCCGAGGGCCGGCCGTTCGATAGCGCCCATCGCTACACGATGCATTTCGAGAAGGACCAGATACCGCCGGTGCGCGCCTTCTGGTCGCTGAGCATGTACAACGAGCATCAGCTCTTCGCCAAGAACCCGATCGACCGCTACGCCATCGGCGACCGAAGCGATCTCGTCTTCAATTCCGACGGCTCGCTCGACCTCTACATCCAGCGCGAGTCTCCGGGAAAGGACAAGGAGGCCAACTGGCTGCCGACCCCGGCGAAGGGCCAGTTCACCATGAACCTGCGGCTCTACTGGCCCAAGTCCAACGCCATTGACGGCACCTGGGCACCGCCGCCCGTCAAGCGCGTGGACTGACCGCACGAGCGAGCGGACAACGCCGCCATCGGGCCGCGCGCCCTCGGCCTTTCCGTGCCGAAGCCGGTCCGCGGCGTATCCGCCGGTTATCCGGCGGCGGAGGAGCTGCCCGACAATCGGGCACTCCGACCGCCGCCGTCCCGCGCGACCATCCTGCCCTGCCGGGTCAGCCAGCCCCCAAGCACAATCGGGACCGCCATCCTTCGGCGCAATCCGATCTGCGCGCGCCTCCGGGCATTGCCGCGCGAGGGACGCATGGATATCGGTCGAAACGGTGGAAACGGTGATTGTGGGCGCAGGACAAGCCGGGCTCGCCATGAGTGAGCCCTTCGACAGAAGGATGGGCGAGCGCGACGCCGACGGCACCGATCGGGACCGCCGCCCCCTGACAACGGCCGACGACCGCGAGGAGCGGGCTTTCCGTCAAGTTTTCGAGAGGGTGGTAGGCGCACGGGGACTCGAACCCCGGACCCGCTGATTAAGAGTCAGCTGCTCTACCAACTGAGCTATGCGCCTTCAGGATCTTCAAGATTGCGGCCAACGCTCTAGCAAAAGCGTCGCGCGCTGTCCAGATAGGACGGTACGGCGAGAAACGCAAGCCTGTCGATCGCTTTTCTCACCATCCCGTGCCGCCGGCCCTGAGGCGCAGGCGTCCGTGAACCCGCCTCAGGCGCACGAGAAGCCGGTCTCCGGCGCCTTCGGCCACCGCCCGGCGCCGCTCCGTCAGGCGCGAGAGCACGATTTCGGGCGGACAGGCGAGCCCTGTCACGGGATCGAGATAGCGCGGATAGAGAATCAGCGCGCCCGCCACCAATTCCTCCAGGCACAGGCGGCGCGTACGGCGCAGGCATACCACCCTGTCGCGCGTCAGCCCCCAGCCGGCATAGAAGGGCAGGCCGAAGCAGGTGACGGGCTTGCCCCGCATCAGCGCCTCGAACCCGGTCAGCGAGGTCAGCGTGTGGACCTCGTCGCAGGCCTCGATGAGATCGACGATGGGGACCCCGGCCGCCATGGCATCGGCATGGGCGAGCACGCGGCGCTCGTCGCACAGCCCCCTGCGGTGGCCGGCCACCACATCGGGATGGGGCTTGAAGACGATGAAGGCATCGGGATTGGCGCGGCGCACGGCATCGAGCATGGCCTCCATGCCGGGACCGTCCGGCGCGCCGTGCCGGATGGAGGCATCGCTGTCGACCTGGCCCGGCACCAGGATCGCGCGGCGGTCCGCCGGCAGGCCGAGGCGCCCGGACGGCGGGCCGGCGGGGCTGTACTTTGTCAGCCGGTTGTCGACGATTTGCCGGATCAGGGCGCGCGCCCGCGCGATCAGCTCCGGCGCGAACTCCGTCCCGTTGAGCAGCGCCTCCAGATCGCTCTCGCGCGAGGCGTCGTAATAGATGCCCCGGCGGTCGAGCACGAGGGAGAGCGGCTCCGTGAAGTCGGCGCCGAGCCCGACGGAGCGCAGGAACCCGTCCTCCACCCGGCAGAGGGAACGCGCCGGGCACGCGCCGACCGCTCCAGCGCGTCATCCGCATGCGCCCCCCAGCACACGAGCGCCCGGCCCGAGCGCGCCGCCGACCGCAGGCCTGCGCGCACGCTTGTTCGGTAGCCGATGCGGGAGGCCCCGTGGAACATTCCGGTCATGGCGCGCCGCTTCCAGGGGGAGCAGCGCACGAAGACCCCGAGATCGCGGTCGGCCCGGGCCTGCTCGCGCCACAGCGTCAGGAGGTCGGCCGCCGTCTCCGGCGTCGTCGGCGACGGGCCGAAGGGATCCAGATAGCGGCAATAGGCGAAATAGGCCGCCGCGGCGAGCGATGCCCGCGAGGGGGCCGCGCCCGACCTGCGCGCGCACCGCCCCTCGTCGCGCGTGAGCCCCAGCCGGCATAGAACGGCATGCCGAAGCAGCGCACCGGCCGGGCCGCCATCAGCGCCTCGAAGCCGAGCTGGCTCGACACCGTGTAGACCGTGTGCGCACGCTCGATCAGATCCCACGGATTGACCTTCCCGTCGACGATCAGGGCGCCCCAGCGCCGGGCAAGGCCTGCAATATGGCCCACCTTGGTCCCCGCGACCGTTTCGGGATGGCACTTCACCACCACCTGGCCGCCCTCGGCCTCGTCGAAGGCGGCCTCCAGCATGGCCCGGAACCGTCCCGCATCCGCCCGGCGCCGGCAATGGAGGCATCGCCCGCCGTCTGGTCGATGACGAGCCGCGCATCGTCGCGAATCCGCGTCAGGATCTCCGCGCCGGCGGCGTCGTCGTGATCGTTGTACTTGCTGATGCGGTTGGCGCGCAGCCGCGCGGCGAACTCCGCGGCGCGGGCGGAAAGCGCCGCGTCCCCCGCGCAGTCGGCGACCAGCCGTTCCAGCCGGGACGGGGCCGCGGCATCGTAATAGATCCCGGCGTCGTCGACCGCCATCGACAGGGCGGGCTCCGCCCCCGGCCTCACCGAGCGCAGGAACCCGTCCTCCAGGAGCAGCAGCGGGGCACCCCCGGCCCGTTCCGCCAGATCCAGCGCCCGCAGGCCGCTTCGCCGCCGCCCCCAGCCGATATAGAGATCGGCCTCCCCGCCCTTGCGGGCATGGACGAAGGAGGCGGCCTCCAGCCCGAGCAGGACCGGCAGGAACCGCATGCGCAGGAGCGCACGGGAGGTGACGCCGACGCGCAGCCCCTGCCCGCCCGTATCGATCAGCGCAACAGCGCCCATAGGCCCGTTTCCCCAACCCCGCCGGCACCCGCGAAGGCCGGCCGGTCGAACACGGCACCCATTAAAGGTCGTTATTCGGAATTAAACAACCTATGATTAAAACAATATCGCTCTCAACCAGCGCGATGAGCCGATCCGGGAACGGAAGTCGCCGGCTCGCTGTCCCCCTCTCTCCCGTCATCCCCGCGAAAGCGGGGATCCAGAGCATCGGGCCAGGGGGTGCGGCACCGGGTCTGTCCCCGCGCCAATGGGGGTCATCGCCCCGGAGGTCCAGAGGGCGGGTGCGGCTGGCGTCCGGCTATCCCGCCGCGCTCGATTGATCGGGGTGGAGGTGTGCAGATGGATGCAGTTGCGCCCGCTCATCTTGGCGGTATAGAGCGCCCTGTCGGCCCGCGCATAAAGGTCCTTCGCGCTGCTGTCTCCGGCCTCGGAGACCGCGATCCCCGCGGAGAATGTGTAGGAGAACTCGGCGTGGTTCGCGAGCGGACGCGACCTGCGGATGACGACCAGCATGCGCTCCACGATCAGCATGGCTTCCTCCGGCGGGGTGTCTGGCAGGACCAGCACGAACTCCTCGCCGCCGACCCGCCCGAGGCAGTCGGTGCGCCGCAACAGGTCATGGAGGCGCCGTGCGAAATCGCATAGGACCGTGTCTCCCGCCTGATGCCCGTAGCTGTCGTTGATGCCTTTGAAATTGTCGATGTCGAGCAGGCAGAAACAGCCCCGCACGCCGGTCTCCGCATTCTCCAGGCGCAGCATGTCCTGCGCCCGCGCCATGACGAAGCGGCGATTGGCGATGCCCGTCAGCTCATCGGTATGGGCGGCCTTGATGGCGAGGTCGCGGTCCTTGCGCGCCGCGCGCTCGTCCACCCTCAGTTCGGTGATATCGCTGGCGATGCACAGCATCCAGCCATCGCTCGACACCGTTTCCGTCATCCACAGCCAGCGGCCATCCACGAGATCGGTCTCGAGCGCCCGGAACCCCGTCTTGCCGCGCCGCGACTGGGTGGCTATGAGCCAGGCTTCGAAATCCTCCGCCTCTATGACGGTGCCCCGCCCGGCATTGTGGTTCCGGCGCATCAGGTCCGGCCACAGGGGCTCCTCTCCCGGTTCCAGGAAATAGGCCGACCGGAAGGCACGGTTCGCATAGCGTAGCCTGTCGAACCCGTCATAGAGGGCGACGAGGACCGGGGTGTCCTCGTACATATCGATGAGCTTCGGGAGAAGATTGTCCATAGGCAGCCCGTCGCGAGACCTGTTCCTGCAGCACCGTCAGGCCGCCCGCCCGGCGCGTCCCGAACGCCCCCGGCGCAAGGCATGGCATACCCGAACGTGCAGGCATCCTACCCCAGATTTCCCGGTTGCAGAACGCCCTGTCAAGGTCATAGCAGCACCATCGTGCGAAGACCGCACGACACTGCGACCGGGGAACATTGCGGCCACCTGCGGTGTTCACCCCTATGCGCCCCGGACAAGAAAGCGCGAGGGCGCACACATGACCATGGAGGAGCGACATGCTCAGAAAGACGCTACTGACCGCCGCCGCGCTTGCCGCGCTGTCGATGCCGGCATACGCCTTCCAGTGCCCGTCCGACATGGCCAAGATCGATGCCGCAATGCAGACGACCGACCTGTCCGCCGATCAGAAGGCCAAGGCCCAGGCGCTGCGCCAGAAGGGCGAGGCGCTGCACAAGGCCGGCAAGCACCAGGAATCGGTCGACACGCTGGCCCAGGCCAAGGAGATGCTCGGGGTCCAGTGACCGCTCACACGGTCATTGTCCCCTCGCAGACGCGAATGGCGCCGCCGCCCAGATGAGCCGCGGCAAGGGCTGAGCCGGCCATGTCCATGTCGAGATGGAGCCGGCTCGGGCGGCCCATGTCGCGCCCCTGCTCGATCTCGATGCCGTGCGCGCCGTCGGCCAGCTCCTGGGAGGCGGCGATCTGGCCGGCGAAGGCGACCGCCGCCGCGCCGGTGGCGGGATCCTCGTCGACCCCCATGGCCGGCGCGAACATCCGGGCATGGAAGGCGACCTCGTCGCCCTCCTCCCCCCGGCAGTAGACGAAGGCGTTTGCGCTCGTGCCCCCGGAGAATGCCGTGTTCCATGCGGGCTGGACGACCCGGCAGCGCGACAGCACCTCGCAGGACGCGACGGGAACGTAGTTGAAGGCCACGCCGGCCTCGAAGGCCCGCGGCACATGGGCGCCGAAGCCGATCGTCTCCACGCCGATGCCGAGCGCGTCGGCAAGGGCGCCCGGGTCCGGCGGCGGCTCCGCAGGCACCGGCAGGCGCGGCGCGGCGAAGCGCGCGACACGGCATTCGTCGCCTCCTGCGGCCACGTGGACCGTCACCGTGCCGACCGGCACCTCGAGCCGAACCGCCTCGGTGCCGTCGCCGTCCGCGCCGGTTCCCTGGCCCGCAATGGCGAGGAGAACCGCCGTGCCGACGATCGGATGGCCCGCGAACGGCAGCTCCATGCCCGGCGTGAAGATGCGCATGCGGGCCGTGCCGTCCGGCGTTTCCGGCTTCAGGAGAAACACCGTCTCCGAATAGTCGAACTCGCGGGCGATGGCCTGCATCCGGTCGTGCGACAGGGCATCCGCATCGTGGACGACGGCGAGCTGGTTGCCGCCGAAGCGTGTCTGCGTGAACACGTCGAGCGTATCGTAGCGTAGCCGCATAACTCCCCTCTCAAAGCATGCCGGCTTATGGAAATCCGCCCCGGGGCGGGATCCGTGTCCGCCACCGTCGCGGTTCTGGCCCGCCGCTATGGCAGTCCGGGCCCGGATGTCGCCGGGCAGATCGTGATTGTGACCGAATGCGAACCGGAATCAAGCCCGTCTTCCGGCCCGGCACCCTGCCACAGCTTTTCCACGAAATTACCGCCGGCCTGCCGCGGCGATTGCGCAGGATTTGCGCATTCCGCCGTTAGCTTGGCAACCATACGCAACGCGAACGCGATGCAAGCGATACTCGGATCACAGGCCAAGGACCCCTCGCAGATGAAGGTAGACTCTCCCTTCTAGCCCCCCGACACACTCCCCTCCCTTGAGCCTGTACTGGGCGGCACGTTCCCCTGCGTGCCGCCCTTTTCCTTATTTTCCTTAGATGGCCAGAGCGCTGGCCAGCAGGCGCGCATAGGCCGGCATGCGCCCGGCCTCGTCCGCGGTGAGCGCCGCGACGGAGACGATGCGGGCGAGCTCCGGCTCCGCCTCGGCATCGAGATGCTCGCCGATCCGGGAGACGAGCCCGGCGGCGGACATCGGGAACCTCAGACGCTGCGCGACCGACAGGCGCGGCCCCTCGCGCACTGCAACGAACCCCTCGTCGCGCGCCTCGCGGGCCTCAAGCCCCGTCTCCTCGCCGAGCTCGCGCGCGATCGCACGGGCCATGTCCACCCGCCCCCGGGCGTCGGCGTCGCAGGGTTCCAGAGACCCGCCGGGCGGATAGACGAGCCCGGCATTGGCGGTGTGCGGCGCCATCTCCCCGTAAAGCAGCGCGCCGTCGGCGGACAGGATCGCCGCCGAGCCGAAGCAGTTCACCACGCCCGCATCGGGAAATCCCCAGTCGCGCCAGGCGAGAAAGGCCGCGAAGGACGCCTCTACGAGGCCGCCCTCCAGCCGCCCGCCGGCGAGCGAACAGCGCGTCATCATGAGAACCCGCCCGTTGAACAGGGCGGGATTGGCCCGGCAGGCCGCATCCCAGTGCCGCGCGATGCGCGCGCCATACTCGTCCTCGAACGCCCAGCGCCCCGGCTCCAGCCGGAGATCGAGCGCCTCCAGCTCGCAGATCACGACGTCGTCGGCGCCTGCATCATGGCCCATGCCGGCCCTCCTCGAAAATCGTTGCGTCCGGGCCGGAGCCTACAGCAGGGCCTGTAGCGATCTTGTGGCGATCAGAGGTCTTTTCGCATACGCGGCAGCATGCGGCCGGGGATCGAGCCCGATGGCGACTGCCCGACGATCCGCATCCCCATGCTCTCGTAGAACGGCACGGCGAACGGATCGGCATCGAGCAGCAGGGCGCGCGCACCCGCCGCGCGGGCGCGCTCCTCCATATGGGCCCACAGCAGGCGGCCGACGCCTTTGCGCCGGCAATCGGGCTCGGCGAAGACGCTGTGGATCTCCGCCTCCGGGCCCGGCTCCATCTCGATGAAGGCCAGCACCCGGCCGGCCTCCTCCGCGACCCATGTCTCGTTCGTCGCGACACGCTCCGGCGTCACGGTGAGCTCGGCCACGCACCGGGCCATGAAGGCCTCGTCATAGCCGTTCGACGCCTTGGAGCGCAGCGAGAGCGCGGTCAGGAGCGCGGCCTCCTCAGGCCGCGCCCGCCTAATCGTGACCGCACCGGTCAGTTGCGGTCCTTGTCGACCAGGGCCTTTTCCTTGATCCACGGCATCATCCCCCGCAGGCGCTCGCCGACCTCCTCGATCGGATGCTCGCCAGCCTTGGCGCGCATGGCCTTGAACGCAGTCTGGTTGACCTTGTTCTCCAGCATCCAGTTGCGCGTGAAGGTGCCGGACTGAATGTCGGCAAGCACCTTCTTCATCTCCGCCTTGGTCTCGTCGGTGATGATGCGCGGACCGGTGACATATTCGCCATATTCCGCGGTGTTGGAGATCGAATAGTTCATGTTGGCGATGCCGCCCTCATAGATGAGGTCGACGATCAGCTTCACTTCGTGCAGGCACTCGAAATAGGCCATCTCCGGCGCATAGCCCGCCTCGACCAGCGTCTCGAAGCCGCCGCGGATGAGCTCCACCAGGCCGCCGCACAGCACGACCTGCTCGCCGAACAGATCGGTCTCGCACTCCTCGCGGAAGGTCGTCTCGATGATGCCAGCACGCCCGCCGCCAATGGCGGAGGCGTAGGACAGCGCGATGTCGTGCGCGTTGCCGGAGGCGTCCTGATCGATGGCGATGAGGCAGGGCACGCCCGCGCCGCGCTCATACTCGGAACGCACCGTATGGCCCGGCCCCTTCGGCGCGACCATCAGCACGTCGAGATCCTTGCGCGCCTCGATCAGGTTGAAATGCACGTTGAGGCCATGCGCGAAGAGCAGCGCCGCGCCTTCCTTCATGTTGTCGTGGAGATGCTCGGCATAGATGTCGCCCTGAAGCTCGTCGGGGGTGAGCATCATCATCACGTCGGCCCATTTCGCAGCCTCGGCGACCTCCATGACCGTCAGGCCCTCCGCTTCCGCCTTGCGCGCGGAGCCGGAGCCCTTGCGCAGCGCGACCGCGACCTCCTTGACGCCGGAATCGCGCAGGTTCAGCGCATGGGCATGGCCCTGGCTGCCATAGCCGATCACGGCGACCTTGCGGCCCTTGATGAGATTAACGTCGGCGTCCCTGTCGTAATAAACGCGCATAAAGCACCCTTTCCTGGTCTGGTGATATCAAGAGCGTGTCAAAAAGAGAGATCGAGGAGGGAACGGTCCGTGCCGCCCGGCGGCTCAGACCCTCATGGTCTCCGCGCCGCGCGAGATCGCGGCGATGCCGGTCCGCGACACCTCCATCAGCCCGAGCGGCTGCATGAGCGTGATGAACTGGTCGATCTTGCTCGATTTCCCGGTGATCTCGAAGACGAACGACTCCGTCGTCGCATCGACGATCTGGGCGCGGAAGGCGTCGGCGAGGCGCAGGGCCTCGACGCGCTTGTCGCCCTTGCCCGCGACCTTCACCAGCGCGAGCTCGCGCTCCACCGCATGGCCGCTGACGGTGAGGTCGGCAACGGAATGGACCGGCACCAGCCGTTCGAGCTGCGCCTTGATCTGCTCGATCACCATGGGCGTGCCCGTGGTCACGATGGTGATGCGGGAGAGATGGGATTCCTGCTCGGTCTCCGTCACGGTGAGCGAGTCGATATTGTAGCCGCGCCCGGAGAACAGGCCGATGACCCGGGCGAGCACCCCCGGCTCGTTGTCCACGAGCACCGAGATCGTGTGCCGTTCCATGGCTTCAGGTGTTTTCAGCATGGGCGGTGTTTCCTTCTCAGCCCGCCGTCATTCCCGCGGAAGCGGGAATCCATTGCGGCGACAGCGATATGGATCCCCGCTTCCGCGGGGATGACGGGAAATAGATCCGTGGGGATAACGGGACATGAACATGAGCGCATTGATAGAACGGCATTCATTGCAAGTCAGGCCTTATGGACCAAGGAACGGCATTCCCGTCACACCAGCATCTTGCCCGATTCCGAGATGTCCACGTCGAGCTCGCCGGAGACCGCGTCGCCGAGCAGCATCTCGTTATGCGCCTTGCCGGAGGGGATCATCGGGAAGCAGTTGGCGAGGTTGGCGACCCGGCAGTCGAACAGGACCGGCTGGTCCGTCTCGATCATCTCCGCGATGGCGTCGTCGAGCTCGGCCGGCTTCTGCGCCCTGATGCCATGGCAGCCATAGGCCTCCGCGAGCTTCACGAAATCGGGCAGCGATTCCATGTAGCTGTGCGACAGGCGGTTGCCGTGGAGCAGCTGCTGCCACTGGCGCACCATGCCCATATACTGGTTGTTCAGGATGAAGATCTTGATCGGCAGGCCGTGCTGCACCGCCGTCGACATCTCCTGCATGGTCATGAGCACGGAGGCGTCGCCGGCAATGTCGACCACCAGCGCGTCGCGATGGGCGACCTGGACACCGACGGCCGCCGGCAGCCCGTAGCCCATCGTGCCGAGCCCGCCGGACGTCATCCACCGGTTCGGCTCGTCGAAGCCGAAGAACTGGGCCGCCCACATCTGGTGCTGGCCGACCTCGGTGGTGATGTAGACATCCTTGCCGCGCGTCATCTCATAGAGCCGCTGGATCGCATATTGCGGCATGATGACGTCGTCATTGGGCTTGTAGCGCAGGCAGTCCCGCTTGCGCCAGCCCTCGATCTCCTCCCACCAGGAGGCGAGCGCGGCCTTGTCGGGCTCGGCCTGGCGCGCCTTCCAGATGCGGATCATGTCTTCCAGGACATGCGCGCAGTCGCCGATGATCGGCACGTCGACGGCAACGTTCTTGTTGATCGAGGAGGCGTCGATATCGACATGGATCTTGGTCGACTCCGGCGAGAAGCCGTCGAGGTTCCCGGTGATCCGGTCGTCGAAGCGCGCGCCGATGCAGATCATGACGTCGCAATCGTGCATCGCCAGATTGGCCTCGTAGGTGCCGTGCATGCCGAGCATGCCGAGCCACTGCCTGTCGGAGGCGGGATAGGCGCCGAGCCCCATCAGCGTCGATGTGATCGGATAGCCCGTCATGCGCACGAAATCGCGCAGGAGCCGGCTCGCCGCGGGTCCCGAATTGATGATGCCGCCGCCGGTATAGAAGACCGGCTTGCGGGCATTGGCGATCAGCTCGACGGCCTCGCGGACCTTGTTGAGGTCGCCCTTGACGCGCGGCCGGTAGGTCTTGTGCGCCACGTTCGACGGCCCCGTATAGGGCCCGGGCAGGAACTGGACGTCCTTCGGGATATCGACGACGACCGGGCCCGGCCGCCCCGCCTTGGCGACATAGAAGGCCTCGTGCAGGACGCGCGCGAGATCGTCGACGTCGCGCACCAGCCAGTTGTGCTTGGTGCACGGCCTCGTGATGCCGACCGTGTCGCACTCCTGGAACGCGTCATTGCCGATGAGATGGGTGGCGACCTGGCCGGTGAGCACGACCAGCGGAATGGAATCCATCAGCGCGTCGGTGAGGCCCGTGACCGCGTTGGTCGCGCCGGGGCCGGAGGTGACGAGCACCACGCCGACCTCGCCGGTGGAGCGCGCATAGCCTTCCGCCGCGTGTACCGCGCCCTGCTCGTGGCGCACAAGCACGTGCTCGATGCCGTCCTGCTGGATGAGCGCATCGTATATGGGAAGGACCGCGCCCCCCGGATAGCCGAAAACGTGCTTGACGCCCTGATCCTCCAGGGCCTTGATGACGATTTCCGCGCCCGTCATCTCATGTGTCATGGGTCCACTCCACGGGATCCTGTTGGCCTACGCTGCAAAAGAAAAAAGGGCCCGTCGAGGCCCTTTGTCGCGCGCACCGTCCGAACGGTTCAGCTTGATGCCGGACCGGGCGCGCGCGTTCCTACGAGAAGAAGAATGTTGCTCATAACGGCAAACTCGTTTCGCTTTGTTTCGCGGGCGACCATAATCGCGCGCTCACGGGCGGTCAAGCCAACAGTTGGCCCATCCCGCACCCCGATCCGGAAACCGGTTCGCAGGCGCCCCGCGCTCAGATATAGCGGAACCGTGTCACGCGGTCCCACTCGACCCGGCAGGCGACCTTGAGCTTCTCCTTGCCCCAGGGATAGTTCGCCCTGAGGCGGAGCTCGACGTCGTAGGTCTGCGAGCCGCGCCGGTCGGTATCGATCACCTTGTCCAGCACCAGCTTGCGGGCGCCGTCCTTGTGCACCTTCTTCCAGGCCTTGTGGACGCACGCGGCGATGGCGTTGCCCTCGCCGTCCATGTGATGGCTGTAGCTGTAATGCTCCTCGTCGATATCGGCATTGGCCGCGCTGGCCGCCGCGGCCGTCAGGGCCGCGACCCCGACGCCGATCGCGATGCCCGCGACAATGTCGCCGGCATCGTCCTTCGCAAGGGCCGGACCGGTCGCAATAGATGCGGCGACGAGACCGGCGGCGCACAGTGAAACGACAGCTTTCATGGAAACAATCCCCCCTGCTTGACAGGCCCGATGACCCCCTGTGGCGACCCTCGGGATGCGCGGGCACAGTATGGCGCAGATACCCGATGGGCACAAATTGCGGCCCGTCCAAGCCGATCGTTCCGACTGTCGTTTTCTCATTCTGCTGGCATGCCGGAGCCACCGTGTCCTAGAGCCGAGCCCTAGAGAAGACGGCCCTGTTCGGCGGCGGAATGCCGGCTTTCGTGGGCGAGCAGCCAGCGCTTGCGCTCGATCCCGCCGCCATAGCCGGTGAGCGAGCCGTCCGCCCCGATCACGCGATGGCAGGGCAGCACGATGGAGACCGGATTGCGGCCATTGGCGAGCCCCACCGCGCGGCTTGCCCCGGGCTGGCCGAGCCTTGCCGCCAGCGCGCCGTAGCTTTCCGTTCCGCCGGCGGGAATGTCCCTGAGTGCCTGCCAGACGGATCGCTGGAAGCCGGTTCCGCCGGTCTCGACCTCGAGCCCCTCTATGGCCGGGAGATCGCCCTCGAAATAGGCGCGCAGGCGGTCCGGGGCGTCCTGCGGGTCGGGGCCCTCCTCCAGGGCGATCTCCCCGTAGCGGCGGGCGAGCTGGCCCGCGAGCTTTTCCTCGTCGTCCGCGCCGTCGACGAAATAGATCGCGCACAGCCGCGCCCCGTTCGACACGGCGAGCACAGTGCCGACGGGCGAGTCGAGGCGATTGGCCACAAGATGGGTTCGTGCCCCGGCCATGCCGTCTGCTCCTCTCATGCCCCGCCCGGCAGGAAGGTTACCGCCTCCACCAGATGCCCGTCCAGATCGCGCACGAAAGCGGCGTAATAGACTTGTGAATAGTGCGGGCGCGGGCCGGGCCTGCCGCCATCGCGCCCGCCGGCGGCAATGGCCGTCTCGTGGAAGGCGTGCACCGCCTCCCGGTCAGGGGCCCTCAGCGAGATATGGCTGCCGCAGGCCTCGTCCACCGGCGCCCGACCGGGCCGCGCATTGAGCCAGAATTCCGGATAGCGCTTGCCGAAGCCGACCGTTCCCTCGCGCTCGAGCATCGCGGAAAGGCCGAGCGGAGCCAGGACGGCCTCGTAGAAGGCCCGGCTCGCAGCCAGATCGCGAACGCCGATGGACACATGGTCGATCATGGATACCTCCCCTGACGCGCCCCGCGAATGGTGCTCCGGCACACCCCGCTCCGGCAAGCTCTTCCGTTCCGGAGCCGGAGGGCTTAAGTGAAGGGCGACAGGAAACCCGTCCGGGAGCGGCCCGCATCATGGCAGACATTCCATTCGAGCGAGAGATGGCCTTCGCCTATGGCAGGGCCGACCGGGTCTCCCCGCTCATCCGCCGCGTCGTGGCGAACAATCCGGGCCCCTTCACCTTCACCGGGACGGGCACCTACATCGTCGGCGAGGGCACGGTCGCCGTGATCGATCCGGGGCCGGACGACGAGGCCCATCTCGCCGCCCTGGCGGACGCGCTCGACGGGGAGACCGTCTCCCACATTCTCGTCACCCATACCCATCTCGACCATTCGCCGCTGGCCGCGCCGCTCAAGGCGCTGACCGGCGCGGAGGTGCTCGCCTACGGCCCCCATGGTGCGGGGCCCCGCTCCGGACCGGCGGAAAAGAGCGGCTCGGTCGCGCTCGACGCGAGCGGCGATACCGGCTTCGTCCCCGACCGCACGCTTGAGGACGGCGAGGTCGTGGAGGGCCCCGGCTGGACGCTCGAGGCGGTGTTCACACCCGGCCACATGGCCAATCACATGGCCTTCGCGCTGAAGGAGGAGAACGCGCTGTTCTCCGGCGACCATGTCATGGCCTGGTCGACGAGCGTGATCGCGCCGCCGGACGGCAACATGGCCGACTACATGGCCTCTCTGCGCCGGGTCCTGGAGCGAAACGAGGAGGTCTACTGGCCGACCCACGGCCCGGAACGCCGCGATCCGAAACCCTTCGTGCGCGCCTTCCTCACCCATCGCCAGATGCGCGAGAAGGCTATCCTGAAGCGCATCGAGCGCGGCGACCGCACCATTGCGGAGATCGTCTCCGCCATCTATCGCGAGGTCGACCCGAAGCTCCATCCGGCCGCCGCCATGTCGGTGCTTGCCCATATGGAGCACCTGATCGAGCAGGATCTCGTCGAGACGGACGGCACGCCGGGGCTTGAGAGCGAATACCGTACGAGGGGATAGGAGCCCCTATCCCGCCGCATCAACCGTCGGGAACCGGTAGTCGCGGAACCGTTCGCGCAGGGCGATCTTGGAGATCTTGCCCGTCGCGGTATGCGGGATATCCTCCACCACGACCACATCCTCCGGCAGCCACCAGCGCGCGACCTGGCCCTCCAGGAACGCCAGAATGTCCTCCCGGCTCGGGGCGGCCCCCGGCCTCGGCACGATGACGAGCAGCGGGCGCTCGTCCCATTTGGGATGCGGCAGGCCGATCACCGCGGCCTCGGCCACATCCGCATGGCCGACGGCGATATTCTCCAGCTCGATGGAGGAGATCCACTCCCCGCCCGACTTGATGACGTCCTTCGCCCGGTCGGTGACCTGCATGTAGCCGTGCTCGTCGAGGGTCGCCACGTCGCCGGTGTCGAAATAGCCCTCGCGGTCGAGAATCTCCCCGCCCTCGCCCTTGTAGTAGGAACGCGCGACGCAAGGCCCCCGCACCATCAGGTGCCCGAAGGTCGCACCGTCGCGCGGCAACGCCCCGCCCTCGTCGTCCTTGATGCACATCTCCACCGTGTAGGGCGGACGGCCCTGCTTGAGCTGGAGCTGCCACCACGCCTCGCGATCCAGCTCCTCCAACCCGCCCTTGCGCGTGCCGAGCGAGCCGAGCGGGCTCATCTCCGTCATGCCCCAGGCGTGGATGACCCGCGTGTCGTAGATCTCCTCGAAGGCCTTCATCATGCTTTCCGGACAGGCCGACCCGCCGATCACCACGCGCTCCAGATCCGGCAATCTCAGATCGGTATTGGCCTCCAGATGCTGGAGCAGCATCAGCCAGATCGTCGGCACCGCCGCCGTCAGGGTCACGCCTTCGGTGTCGAGGAGTTCGTAGATCGCCTCGCCATCCATCCGCGCGCCGGGCAGCACGAGCTTCGCGCCCGCCATCGGGGCGGAGAAGATCAGCGACCAGGCATTGGCATGGAACATCGGCACGACCGGCATGACCGCGTCGAGAGAGCGCAGCGCCAGCGCATCGGCGGCATTGGCCGCCATGGCGTGCAACACATTGGAGCGGTGGGAATAGACGACCCCCTTCGGATTGCCCGTCGTGCCGGAGGTATAGCACATGCCGCAGGCGTCGTTCTCGTCGAGCCGCGGCCAGGCGAAGCCCTCATCGCCCCCGGCGATCAGCTCCTCGTAGCAGACCGCGTTTCTGAGGCTCGTCTCGGGCATGTGCGCCCGGTCGGTCATGACGACGAAGCCCTTCACCGTGGCGAGCTTGTCCTGCATCTCCTCCAGCAGGGGCACGAAGGTGAGATCGACGAAGATCCACCGGTCCTCCGCATGATTGACGATATAGCAGATCTGGTCGGGAAAGAGCCTGGGGTTGAGCGTGTGGACCACGGCGCCGAGTCCCATGAGCCCGTACCAGATCTCCACATGCCGGTAGCCGTTCCAGGCCATGGTGGCGATCACATCGCCGCGGCCGAGCCCGAGCTCCCTCGCGGCGGCATCGGCCATCGCGCGCGACCGCCGCTCCATATCGCGATAGGTGTAGCGGTGGATCGGCCCTTCGACCGTGCGCGAGACAACCTCCCGGTCGCCATGATAGGTGCTGGCGTGATCGAGGATAGTATGGACCAATAGCGGCCAATCCTGCATCAGGCCTTGCATGCGGCACCCTCCCGGCAATGCTGTCATCGATGGCGAACAGCTTTGTTTTTCCCGAGTTTAGCGAGAGTGCGGACGCCCCTCAACGGGAAGTGTTCATTGCGCTTGGGGAGAAACGGCCCGCCGTTTCAGCGAGGCATAGCGGCACCACAGGACGCCCAGGAGAACGATGAGGCCGCCGGCAATCTGGACCGGCCCCAGCATCTCGCCGAACAGCACCCAGGCGAAGCCCGCCGCAAGCACCGGCTCGAGAAGCAGGCTCACCGAGGAGAGCGACACCGGAAGATGGGCGAGCGCATAGGCGACGAGCCCCTGCCCCCCGGCATGGCTCACGAGGCCGAGGGCGACGAGCACCGCCCACCCCTCCGCCGTCTCCGGCAGGAGGCTCTCGCCCATGGCAAGCGTCAGCGGCAGGAGCACGATGGCGCTGCCGAGGCTGCCCCACATCATGATGTCGAGCGTGGTGAAGCGCGCCCTCAGCCGGCTGACCGCCAGGATATAGCCGCCATAGAAGGCGCCCGCGCCGAGCGCCATGGCGTCGCCGAGCGCGTAGGACGGATCGAGCGCCATGCTCTCTCCCGTCAGCACGCCGGCGCCCACGATTGTGACAGCAAGCCCCGCGAGAAAGCCGAGCGTCATGCGCTCGCCGAAGACGAGCCAGGCGACGAGCGTCACGAAGATCGGCGCGGCATTGGCAAAGAGCGTCGCATTGGCGACGAGGGTGAAGTCGAGCGAGGAATGCCATAGCGCCAGATCGCCGGCGAACAGGGCGCCGGCAAGCCCCAGAACCAGCCGCTGGCGCCTCGTGGTCGGCACGCTCACGCCGCCGCGCCGGCGCGCCATGGCGACCGCCCACATGCCCGGCAGCGCGAAGGCGACCCGGTAGAAGGCCGTCGCCGTCGGGCCGATCTCGCTGACCCGCACCAGAATGGGCGACAGCGCGACGGCCGCGGCACCGAGGAGCAGCAGCGCGAAGGCGATCTGGATGCGTCTCTTGTCCCGGTCCGCCATAAGCGCCCCTCTACCCCAAGGCGTCCGCTCTTTCCAGCGCGACGGACATAGCGTCTCATTGTCCCGATACGTTTTGACTTTCGCGGCATCCCGCGCTCAATATAGCGGCCCCACCCAAGACTGAAGGAATTGTCCAAATGTCCCCGCTGTCCAACCTCGCCGTTCGCGATATCGAGACCGTGATCCACCCCTATACCAATCTCGCGACCCACCGCGAGACGGGCCCGCTCATTCTGGAGCGCGGCAAGGGTATTCGCGTGTGGGACACCGATGGCAAGGAATATATCGAGGGTCTCGCCGGCCTGTGGTGCACGTCGCTCGGCTACGGCAACGAGGAGCTCGTCGAGGCGGCTGCGGAGCAGATGCGCACCCTCTCCTACACGCATCTGTTCGGCTCCAAGAGCCACGACCCGGCCATCGAGCTGGCGGAGAAGCTCAAGGAGATCGTGCCCTGCGAGGCCTCGAAGGTGCTGTTCTGCTCGTCGGGCTCGGAGGCCAACGACCAGCAGGTGAAGCTCACCTGGTACTACAACAATGCCCGCGGCCGGCCGGAGAAGAAGAAGATCATCAGCCGCATCAAGGGCTATCACGGCGTCACCGTGGCCTCCGGCAGCCTCACCGGCCTGCCGCCGGTGCACATGGACTTCGATCTGCCGATCAAGAACATCCTGCACACAGAGTGCCCGCATCACTACCGCTTCGCCGAGGACGGCGAGACGGAGGCGGAGTTCGTGGCGCGCATGGCCCGCAGCCTGGAGGAGATGATCCAGCGCGAGGGCCCGGAGACGGTCGCCGCCTTCATCGCCGAGCCGATCATGGGTGCGGGCGGCGTGATCATTCCGCCGGAGGGCTACTATCAGGCCATTCAGGCGGTGCTTGAGAAATACGATGTGCGCTTCATCTCCGACGAGGTGATCTGCGGCTTCGGGCGGACGGGCTCGATGTTCGGCGCGGAAACCTTCGGCATGAAGCCGCATTCGGTCTCCATGGCCAAGGCCATCACCTCCGCCTATGTCCCGCTCGGCGCGGTGACGGTGGAGGAGGACCTCTATCAGGCGATGCTCGACGAGAGCCGCAAGATCGGCACCTTCGGCCACGGATACACCTATACCGGCCATCCGGTCGCCGCGGCGGTGTCGCTGAAGGTGCTGGAGATCTACGAGCGCGACGGCATCGTCGAACGCGCCGCGACGCTCTCCCCGGTCTTCGAGAAGCGTTTCGAGGCGCTCGCCGCCCATCCGCTGGTGGGCGACGTGCGTGCCCGTGGCATGATCGGCGCTATCGAGCTGGTCGCCGACAAGACGACGAAGGCGCCGTTCGATCCCAAGGCCGGCATCGGCGGATATTGCGTCGCCCGTGCCCAGGATCACGGCCTGATCTCGCGTGCCGTCGCCGGCGACTCCGTCGCGCTGTGCCCGCCGCTCATCATCGAGGAGAGCGAGGTCCACGAGATGTTCGACCGGCTGGAGAAGGCGCTCGACGACACCGAGGCGCATGTCGCCAAGGAAGGCCTGCGCGCAGCGTGAGGCTCAAAGTCCCCCTCACCCTCCCATCGCTCCGCGATGGGTCCCACCCTCTCCCCCCGCGGGAGAGGGTGGCGCCGAAAGGCGCCGGGTGCGGGGGTGTGAGCTAGCCCCATGCGGATAGGCCAGCGCGAAGTCGCGGGCGACGCGCCTAAATCGCCTCCAGCGCCCGGTCGAGATCCTCGATCAGGTCGTTGGCATCCTCGATGCCGACGGACAGGCGGATGAGATTGTCGGGTACGAGGCTTTCCGGCCCCTCCACCGACTTGCGGTGTTCGGCGAGACTCTCCACCCCGCCGAGCGAGGTTGCCGCGACGAAGAGCCGAAGCCCGGTCACGACCCGCCGGGCCTCCTCCGCGCCGCCATTGATGCACAGCGACAGCATGCCGCCGAAGCCATCCGTCATCTGGCGCTTGGCAATCTCGTGGCTGGCATGGCTCTCCAGCCCCGGATAGAGAACCGCCTCGATCTTGGGATGGCGTTCGAAATGGCGCGCGATCTTCAGCGCGTTGTCCGAAATCGTCTCGAAGCGCAGATAGAGCGTCTTCAGGCCGCGCAGGAGCAGCCAGGCCTCGAAGGGGCCGAGCGCCGATCCCATGAGCTTGCGGATGGTGGCGAGTTCCTCCCACAGCGGCCCCTTCTCCCAGGTGACGAGCGCACCGGCGGAGACGTCGCTGTGGCCGTTGAGATACTTGGTGGCGGAATGGAACACAATGTCCGCGCCGAGTTCCAGCGGCCGCGTCGTCACCGGCGGCGCGCAGGTGGAATCGACGGCGAGGATCGCGCCCGCCGCATGGGCGGCCTCCCCGGCCAGCGCGATGTCGATGACCTCCCAGGTCGGATTGACCGGGCTCTCCAGCCACACCACCGCGGTCTCGCCCTTGCGGATCAGCGGCTTCAGGCTGTCGGGGTCGGCCGGATCGAACAGGTCGAGGCCGATGCCGCGCTTGGCGGAAATCCGGCGCAGCCAGTCGAGCGTGCCGTGATACATGACCTGCGGCGCCACGATATGCCGGCCGGTTTCCACTGTCTCCATCAGCGCCACGATGCCCGCCATGCCCGAGCCGAACAGCATGGCGTCGACACCGCCATCGAGCTCGGCGAGGACGGCCTCGCTCAGTTCCAGTGTCGGGCTCGTATAGCGCTGATAGACGTAGTCGCCCATGAGCTCGTAGGACTCGTCGCGCGCAAAGGTCGTGGCGAGATGGATCGGCGGCACCACCGCCCCGGTCGTCTTGTCGATGAAATGCGCCGCCTGCGCCGCCCGCGATCGCGGTCCGGGCCTCGGGTCCTGATTGGCCATGGGACTGGTCTATCCTCCCTGTTGGTTCGAGCGCCCCTACCCCGCCCGAGACGGTATTGTGCCGCCAGGGACGACGCAACGCCCCCTCCGCCACGGATTTCGCCGAACGGGACCGGGGTCAGACGTGCTGGCCGCCATTGATGTGGAGCTCCGCGCCGTTCACGTAGCTCGACGCGTCGGTACACAGGAAATAGATCGCCTTGGCGACCTCCTCCGGTTGGCCGAGCCGGCGCATGGGAATATCCTCCACCAGCTTCTCCGTCCCCGGAGACAGGATCGATGTCTCGATCTCGCCCGGCGAGATCGCGTTCACCCGGATTCCGTAGGGCCCGAAATCGAACGCCATCTCGCGGGTCAGCGCGAAGAGCGCGGCCTTGGAGGTTCCATAGGCCGCGCCCGCGAAGGGATGCACGCGCCCGCCGGCGATGGAGCTGACATTGACCACGGAGCCGCGCGCCGCCTTCAATTCGTCCATCAGGCCGCGCGCCAGCATGATCGGCGCGAAGAAATTGACCTGGAAGACGGTCTTCCAGTCGTCGATATCGGTGTCGATGGCGCCCATCCGGCCGCCATCCGGCTTCTTCGGCGAGATCGCGGCATTGTTGACCAGCGCGTTCAGCCGGCTGCCATTGGCTTCGAGGCGCTCGCGCATCTCCGCGATCGCCCGGACCACGTCGTCGGGCTCGGCCAGATCGATCTGGATGTGATCCTCCGGACCCTGCTCCCAGGGACAGTCTTCCGGAAACCCGTGTCGCGAGCAGGTGATGACGCGCCAGCCCGCGCTCGAGAACCGCTTTACAGTGGCATGGCCGATCCCGCGGCTCGCGCCCGTCAGGATCAGGGTCTTGCGGTCATTGTCGCCGCTGTCGGTCATGGCTTGCGCCTCTTCGCAATGGGATCACGGATAGAGCCGCGTGCTCGTCCATGGCGCATCCGCGGCCTCCCGCCTGAACTGCACGCGCTCGTGCAGACGGAAAGGCCGCTCGTGCCAGAATTCGATGGATATGGGGACGAGCCGGAAGCCCGACCAGTGCTCGGGCCGCGGCACTTCGCCCACCGCATAACGCGCGGCGTATTTCGCCACCGCCTTTTCGAGCGCGAACCGGCTCTCCAGCGGCCGGGACTGCTTGGACGCCCAGGCGCCGATCCGGCTGTCTCGCGCGCGCGATGCGAAATAGGCATCCGCCTCCTCGCCGCTTACCGGCGTGACGGGACCGCGCACCCGGACCTGCCGGCGCAGCGACTTCCAGTGGAAGCACAGGGCCGCCTTGGGCGTCGCGGCGAGTTCGCGCCCCTTCTGGCTCTCCAGGTTGGTGTAGAACACGAAGCCGTTCTGGCTCACATCCTTCAGGAGGACCATGCGCACATCCGGCAGCCCGTCGGGATCCACCGTCGCAAGGCTCATCGCGTTCGCGTCGCTCGGCTCAGACGCCCTGGCCTCGTCCATCCACTCCGCGAACAGCCGGAACGGGTCTTCCCTGCTGGCGAAATCGCCCGTCCGCTCGGGCGCCATGAGCGAAAGGTCATCGGTCTTGCCGGTCATGTCGAACCTCCTGTCGTGGTCCCGCTGCCTTCCCAGAATAACTGAGGCGGACGGTCAAAGTTTCGGCCCATTTGTCGCGTGATACTACGCCGCGAGAGAGGGGGGATCAGCATCAAAGGGCCGCTCAGGTCCATACCGGGAATTACCATAGGAAAGCAATATGCGAGGCATCACAGTAGCATCAGTACTGGCCCTGTCGCTCGCCGTGACGGGCTGCGCCAACCAGGGCGGCTGGGGTCCGCGCCAGACGACGGGCACCGTCGTCGGCGGCGTGGCCGGCGGATTGCTCGGTAGCGTCGCCGGCGGAACGACCGCGACGGCGGTCGGCGCAGCGCTCGGCGCGGTGCTGGGCAGCGAGCTCGGTCGCCAGCTCGACCAGCAAGCCCAGCAGCAGGCCTATTATGCCACGGAACAGGCCGTCTATACGGGCCGTCCGCAGGAATGGGACTATTCGCGCACCGGAAGCCATGGCCGCGTCGTCCCGGGCGACACCTATCGCAGCAGCGGCCGCCTGTGCCGCGACTTCTCCCATACGATCTATGTCGAGGGCCGGCGCGAGGTCGTTCACGGCACGGCATGCCAGCTTGCCGACGGAAGCTGGCGCATCGTCGCCTGAGCCACTGCCGCCGAAGAGCGGCCGCCACGGCCGCGCGACAGACATTTCCTACCAGTCAAGGCGCCGATCCGCACCGGGTCGGCGTCTTCTTCTTTGCGGGCTTATTTGGTCTGGACCGGTATAGGCTTTTGTGTAGGATGGCGCGCAATTTCGTACGTGACCGTTGAGTGATTGTGGAGCCGAGCAAGAGCATGACCGAACCAGGTGCATTGATGGCCGGAAAGCGTGGCCTCATCATGGGCGTGGCGAACAACCGGTCGATCGCCTGGGGAATCGCGCAGGCCTGCGCGAACCACGGTGCTGAACTCGCCTTCACCTATCAGGGCGACGCGCTGAAGAAGCGTGTGGAACCGCTCGCCTCGAGCGTCGGCTCGAACCTCGTCTTGCCCTGCGATGTCACCGACGCCGCCTCCATCGACGCGGCCTTCGAGGAGCTTTCAAGGACCTGGGGCGGTCTCGACTTCCTGGTCCATGCCATCGCCTATTCCGACAAGGACCAGCTCACCGGGCGCTATGTCGACACCACGCCCGACAATTTTGCCAAGAGCCTGCAGGTCTCCTGCTATTCCTTCACGGCCATCGCCCAGCGCGCCGAGCGGCTGATGACCGACGGCGGTTCCCTTCTCACCCTCACCTATTACGGGGCGGAGAAGGTCATGCCGCACTACAATGTGATGGGCGTTGCCAAGGCGGCGCTCGAGGCGTCGGTGCGCTACCTCGCCGTCGATCTCGGCGAGAAGAATATCCGGGTGAATGCGGTCTCCGCCGGCCCGATCCGCACGCTTGCCGCCTCCGGCATCGGCGATTTCCGCTATATCCTCAAATGGAACGAGTACAACTCCCCGCTCCGGCGCGTCGTGACCATCGAGGAAGTCGGCGATTCGGCCCTGTGGCTCCTGTCCGACCTCGGCCGCGCGGTGACCGGCGAGATCGTCCATGTCGATTCCGGCTACCATGTGGTCGGGATGAAGAACCCGGACGCGCCCGACATCTCCGTTGTGTGACGTGACCCACCCGCCGCTTGTCTTCATCCGCCACGGCGAGACCGACTGGAACCGCGAACGCCGGCTCCAGGGCCGGATGGACATCCCGCTCAATGCACTCGGCGAGGAGCAGGCCCGCGCGATCGGCAAGCGTCTGAGCACCATTCTCGGCGATCCCGACGGGATGGCGTTCCATGTGAGCCCCCTCATTCGCGCGCGCCAGACCATGACCGCCGTGCTCGACGCGCTCGGCCTGCCGGACGACACCGCCAGGGCCGATGACAGGCTGTGCGAGATCGATTTCGGCACCTGGGAGGGTCGCTGCTGGCCGGAGCTCAACGCTCACGGCATCGATCGGGACGCCGATCCGGAGGGCTATCACGCCTGGCGGCCCGACAGGGGCGAGAGCTATGCGGACGCCACCATCCGGGTCGCCGACTGGCTCGCCACGCTCGACCGCCCCGCCGTCGTTGTCGCCCATGGCGGGATCGGGCGTATCGTGCGCGGCCTTTCGCTCGGGCTCGCCCCCGCCGAGATCGTCGGGCTGTCCGTCTCGCAATGGCGCTTCTTCCGGCTCGCCGAGGGCGGCATAGAGTGGTTTGACGCAAGGCCCGACCGCGCCTAGAAGGGACCGCAGTTCCAACTGTCGGCACCGGGCACGCAATGTCCTACAACAGCTTCGGCCACATGTTCCGCATGACAACCTTCGGCGAGAGCCACGGGCCCGCGCTCGGCTGCGTCGTCGACGGTTGCCCGCCGAACATTCCGCTGACGGAATCCGACATCCAGCATTTCCTCGACCGCCGCAAGCCGGGCCAGTCGCGCTTCACCACCCAGCGGCGCGAACCGGATACGGTGCGTATCCTCTCCGGCGTCTTCGAGGACGCCGACACCGGCGGCCCCGTGACCACCGGCACGCCGATCGCCCTCATGATCGAGAATGTCGACCAGCGCTCGAAGGATTACGGGGACATCAAAGACAAGTTCCGGCCCGGGCATGCCGATTTCACCTATTGGGCGAAATACGGCGTGCGCGACTATCGCGGCGGCGGACGGTCGTCGGCGCGCGAGACGGCAGCGCGGGTCGCCGCCGGGGCGGTCGCCCGCAAGGTGGTGCCGGGCATGGCGGTGCGCGGCGCACTTGTCCAGATCGGCCCGCACAAGGTGGACCGCGAGCGCTGGGACTGGGCGGAGGTCGAGCGTAATCCCTTCTTCTGTCCGGACGCGGAAACCGCAGCACTCTGGGCCGACTATCTGGATGGCATCCGCAAGGCGGGCTCGTCCGTCGGCGCGGTGATCGAGGTGACCGCGAGCGGCGTGCCGGCGGGGCTCGGCGCGCCGGTCTATGCCAAGCTCGACCAGGAGATCGCCTCCGCCCTCATGAGCATCAATGCGGTGAAGGGCGTCGAGATCGGCGCGGGCTTCGCCTCCGCCGAGCTCACCGGCGAGGAGAATGCCGACGAGATGCGCATGATCGACGGCCACCCGGAATTCCTCTCGAACAAGGCGGGCGGCATTCTGGGCGGCATTTCGAGCGGCCAGGAGATCGTCGCGCGCTTCGTGGTGAAACCCACCTCCTCCATCCTCAGCCCGCGCCGGACCGTCGACAAGGCGGGCCAGGAAACCGACATCGTGACCAAGGGTCGTCACGACCCCTGCGTCGGCATTCGCGCGGTCCCCGTCGGCGAGGCCATGCTGGCCCTCGTCCTCGCCGACCACTACCTGCTCCATCGCGGGCAGATGGGCGGCTGACGGAGCCAAGCCCCGAGCCTCAGGGCTCCCACCGCTCATCCCGGCGAAAGCCGGGACCTCCTTACCAGGACGCCCGAGATCCCGGCTTTCGCCGGGATGAGCGGAATGACAGGGGACGGACATGCCCTCCCTTGCGGGCCGAATTCTCCCGTCAAGGCGGAGGTGGACGGGGCGCTATCCTTCCTCACACCGGCTTGTCGCAGACAACGAGCTTCGACAGGAAGACGGGTTCCTCCCGCGCGACGGAGAGGCCGGTATCCGCGAACAGGGTCCGCAGGTCCTCCGCGATATAGGAGGCGAAGAAGGGCTCGTGGAAGTTCACCGGGAACCGCTCCAGGAGCCCGTCATAGTCGGGCACATCGCCGAGCTGAAGCGAATCCATGAAGATCAGCCGCCCGCCGGGCTTGAGCACGCGGGCGAACTCGCGTGCGGCCTGCCGGCGCACGTCGGGGGGAATCTCGTGAAAGAGATAAATGGAGACGACGACGTCCTGCGAAGCGTCGGCGACCGGCAGATCCTCCGCCTTCGCCACATTGAGCGCCACATCGCCATAGGGCCGCAAATGCCGTCGCGCCTCGCCGAGATAGGCTGCCGACAGGTCGACACCGGAGGCCGCGATGCGTGGATAGGCGCGTTTGGCGAAGCGCAGGAAGCGCCCGGTGCCGCAGGCGACGTCGAGGAGGTGCACCATGCGCTGGTCGCGGCCGCGCATCGTCTCCGCCAGCGGCACGAGGCACGCCCGGCGCATGGCGTTGGCCGTTCCGGAGAACAGGACCTCCACCTGCATGTCGTAGAGCCTGGCGGAATCGTCCGTGAGATATCCGCCGGACTGATAGTGGAAGTTCTGCAGGTAGTATGAGGGATAGCGGGCGGCCAGGTCCTCGCTGTGAACCTCGCGCCCGCGCCCGTTCTGCTTGCGCTCGGTGCTCTGGGGCAGATCGGCGAAGAACAGCCGGCTGCGCCGGACGAGCTCCGGCAGCGACCCGTCGCGGTCGGCGAGCAGCGGATAGAAGCCCACTTCCACATTGGCGAGGTCTTGCGCGAAGAGTGCGGCCATGTCCGCGACCATGCGCTCGCGCGACGGTCCGGGCCTTGCCGGGCGCGGGCGGTCCTGCCCGCCCTTCGGCGCGGCGCCATGAAACTCGCGCGCGGCGAAATAATGGCCCATGAACCACGCCACGCGCGCCGCCTGACGCGCCGTGTAGGCCACCCTGTCGACCGCATTGACCATAAGCGTTCCGCTCCGTCCGTGCCCCCGGCAGTACGAGGATTCTATCCCATCGGCTTGCGGGCCGCGACGAGGTATTCGACATTGCCGTCGCCGCCTGTGATCGGCGAGCGGACGAGGCCCGCCACGGTCCAGCCCGCCGTCTCCTCCAGCCAGCGCCGGATGTCGGCGCACACCTCTTCCCGCAACGCCTCGTCGCGCACGATGCCACCCTTGCCGAGACCTTCGCGGCCGACCTCGAATTGCGGCTTGACGAGCGCCACGAGCCACGCCCCCGGCGCCGCCAGGGCGAGAGCCGGCGGCAGGGCGAGCTTCAGGCCGATGAAGCTCACATCGCACACGACGAGCGCCGGCGCCTCGGGGACGACCGTCCCGTCGAGCGCACGCGCATTGACGCCCTCATGGACAATGACGCGCGGATCGCCGGCAAGGCGCGGATGGAGCTGGCCGTGGCCGACATCGACGGCATGGACGCGCGCCGCACCGCGCTCCAGCAGCACCTCCGTGAAGCCACCGGTGGACGCTCCGAGATCGAGGGCCACGAGCCCTCCCGGATCGATCCCGAAACGGTCGAGCGCATGGATGAGCTTGAGCGCTGCGCGCGAGACATGGGTATCGAGGCCCGGATCGAGGGCGAGCGCGGCATCGCGGGCGACCCTTGCGGCCGGCTTCGCGATCACCGTCCCGTCCACCCTGACCGCACCGGCAAGGATTGCCGCCCGTGCCCTGGAGCGCGTTTCGACGAGACCGCGCTCGACCAGGAGCTGATCGAGGCGAATGACGGAGGCAGTCATCGGGAGGTGCGCCGGCGGAGAACGCCGGCGTCCTATTCGACGTCGAGCGGTTCGGTGCCGTTCGGCGTGCCGTCGGGCTTCAGCGTGATCTTCTCGATACGCGCCTCGGCCTGCCGCAGGAGCTTCTCGCAATGGCCCTTGAGCCGCTCGCCGCGCTCATAGATGCGAATCGACTCCTCAAGATCGACCTTGCCGCTCTCGAGCTTCTCCACGATGCCTTCGAGTTCCTGAAGCGCCGTCTCGAAGTTCATCTCCGCGATGTCGCCATGGGCCGCCGTATCGTCCTTGTCCGCCATGCCGTTCCTAGCCCTTCGCGTGCGTCAGTCGATCTCCCAGCCGCCGCCCGAACCGTGGATCAGCGCCTGGATATGGCAGCCTACCGAGCTTGCCAGCGAGCGCAAGTCGTAGCCCCCTTCGAGCACCGAGATCAACCGCCCATCGGCATGCTTGTAGGCAAGCTCCATGAGTTGGAGGGTGATCCAGACGAAATCCTCTTCCGTCAGGTTCAGGCTCGCGAGCGGATCGCGCGAATGGGCGTCGAAGCCGGCGGAGACGATCACGAAGTCCGGCTCGAAGGCGTCCGCCGCCGGCAGGACGCGCGACAGCATGGCCTCCCGGAAATGGTCGCTGCCGTCGCCTGCCCGCAACGGCGCGTTGACGATATTGCCAACCCCCGTCTCCGTCATCGCACCCGTGCCCGGGAAAAGCGGTGCCTCGTGGGTGGAGGCATAGAAGGCGTCGGGAAGCGACCAGAAGATATCCTGCGTGCCGTTGCCGTGATGGACGTCGAAATCGATCACGGCCACCCGCGCCGCGCCATGGACCCTGTTGGCGTAGAGCGCGGCGATGGCCGCGTTGCTGAACAGGCAGAACCCCATGGCACGCGCCGCCTCGGCGTGATGCCCCGGCGGGCGGACGGCACAGAAGGCGTTATCCGCCTCGCCGGCGAAGACCGCATCGACCGCCCTCGTGGAGGCGCCGACCGCGCGCATCGCCGCCTCCAGGCTCTTCGGCGACATCCATGTGTCCTCGTCGATCCGCTCCAGGCCCTCCTCCGGCACCGCCTGCTCGATCCGGGCGACATAGTCTTCCGGGTGGGCGAGAAGGACATGCTCGCGCAGGCCCTCCGGCGCCTCCTCGCGCTCAAGCGCGTCGAAATGGGGATTGGCGAGAATCTTGTCGATGGCGCGCAGCCGGTCCGGCCGCTCGGGATGCCCCTCCGGCGGCTCATGCTCGATGCACACCGGATGGGTCAGCAAAAGCGTACTCATGGGGCGGCGTTCCCTCCCTCCCGTCCCTGTCCGGGGAATAGTGGCAAGACCGTAGCGGCTTTCAGGCCCCGTCCGCAACCATGGCCGGCGAGTCCGCGCCAGTCTCCACCAGGACGTCCGCCCCGTCGCGCACCACCTGCGAAAGGCTCAGCGTTTCCGGCAGATGGCGCTCGGCGAAATAGCGCGCGATGCGGATACGGGCATCGCCGCTCCCCGAGCCCTTCGCCCCGAGCGCGCCCCTGGCGAGATAGGCGCCGCCGCTCGCCAGACCGAACAGCTTCAGATAGGGCACGGCGCCGGCAAGCGCGAGGTCGGCATCGTCGCCGAGCGCACCCAGCAGCCACTCCGTCGCCTCCTCCAGCGCGTCGAGCGCCATGTCGAGGCGTGCGGCGGTCTCCCCGAAGCCGGGGGTGTTGGAGGCGGCGACCTCGCGGGCGATCTCCTTAAGCGACGCGATATGGGCACGCACGGTCTCGCCGCCCTCCATCGTAACCTTGCGGGTCACGAGATCGATGGCCTGGATACCGTTCGTTCCCTCGTAGATCGGCGTGATCCGCGCATCGCGATAATGCTGTGCGGCGCCCGTCTCCTCGATGAAGCCCATGCCGCCATGAACCTGGATGCCGGTCGAGGCGACCTCGACGCCGGTGTCGGTGCCGAAGGCCTTGGCGACCGGCGTCAGCAGCGCGCACAGGGCGGCATTGGCCCGCCGTTCCCCCTCGTCGCGCCCATGGGTGGAGAGATCGAGCGCGCGGGCCGTCACGAAGCAGATCGCCCGGGCCGCCTCGGTGCGCACGCGCATGTCCATCAGCATGCGCCGGACATCCGGATGTTCCACGATGGCGGCGAGCCCGTCGCCGCCGGGCCGCTTGCCCTGCCGGCGCTCCCTCGCATAGGCGAGCGCCTGCTGGGTCGCACGCTCGGCGACCGCGACGCCCTGCATGCCGACATGGAGGCGGGCATTGTTCATCATCATGAACATGTGATGGAGGCCGCGATTCTCCTCGCCCACGAGCCAGCCGACCGCGCCCTCCGCCTCACCGAAGGCCATGGTGCAGGTGGGCGAGCCGTGAATGCCGAGCTTGTGCTCCAGCCCGGCGCACTGGACGTCGTTGCGCTCGCCCAGGCTGCCGTCCTCGTTCACCAGCACCTTCGGCACGAGGAACATGGAAATCCCCTTGGTGCCGGCCGGCGCGTCCGGCAGGCGGGCCAGCACGAAATGCACGATATTGTCGGTGAGGTCGTGCTCGCCATAGGTGATGAAGATCTTGGTGCCGCGAATGCGGTAGGTACCGTCGCCGGCGGGCTCCGCCTTGGTCTTGATGAGGCCGAGATCGGAGCCGGCCTGCGGTTCGGTCAGCACCATGGTGCCGGTCCATTCGCCCGTCGCGAGCTTCGGCAGGTAGCGCGCCTTCAGCGCGTCGCTGCCGAAGGCGTTCAGGGCCTCCGCCGCACCCTGCGTCAGGAGCGTGCCGATACCGAAGGCACTCGCCGCGGTGTTCCAGAGCTCCTGGACAGCAAGGCCGAGCGACACGGGCAGCCCCTGCCCGCCATACTCCGCCGGACACGGCAGACCGCCCCAGCCGGCCTCGACCCACTGCGCATAGGCCTCCTTCCAGCCCGGTGCCGTGGTCACGCTGCCATCCGGATTGCGGGTCGCCCCGGTCTCGTCGCCCACCCGGTTGATCGGCGCCAGCACCTCGCCGGCGAACCGGCCGGCCTCCTCCAGGATCTGCTCCACGAGGTCGGAAGACAGATCGGCGAACACGCCATCCTCCACGAGCCCGGAGAACCCGGCAATATCGTTCAGCACATGGGTCAGGGATTCGGTCTGGGGACGATAGGACATGAGGCTCTCTGCAACTCCGCTTGACCGCGACACGCGCCGCGCGCTACGCAGCAATCGGCGCGTTCTCGCCATTTGTTCCCGAGACTGTATAGCCCGGACCCGACGCGTCAATCGGCAAAACCACGCAACCGCGATGCAGGAGCGCCTGCGCCCTTGAGGCCCGTGACCGTCACCGAAGAGGATATCGACCGTGCCGCCGCGGCGCTGAAGCGCGGCGAGCTCGTCGCCTTCCCGACCGAGACGGTCTACGGGCTCGGCGCGGACGCGACCTCCGACACGGCGGTCGCCGCCATCTTCGCCGCCAAGAAGCGCCCCCGCTTCAATCCGCTGATCGTCCATGTCGCCTCGCTGGAGGCCGCCATGGCACTCGGACGGTTCGACGCGGACGCGCTCGCGCTCGCCCGCGCCTTCTGGCCCGGACCGCTGAGCCTGGTCGTGCCGCGCAGCGCCGGTTGCGCGGCGTCGCTGCTCGTCTCCGCGGGGCTCGACACCATCGCGCTGCGCGTGCCGGCCCATCCGGTCGCCCAGGCGCTGATCGCGGCGTCGGGCCTGCCCATCGCCGCGCCGAGCGCCAATGTCAGCGGCCGCATCAGCCCGACGACGGCGGCCCATGTGCGCGAAAGCCTCGGCGATGCCGTGGCCGTCATTCTCGACGGCGGTCCGACCTCGGTTGGGCTCGAATCGACGGTCGTCGCCTGTCTCGGCGGCCCTGCGCGCCTGCTGCGCCCGGGTGGCGCGGAACGGGCGCACATCGAGGCGGTGCTCGACCGCCAGATCGAAAGCCCCGGGGGCGACCCGGAGCGACCGGCCAGCCCCGGCCAGATGGAAAGCCATTATGCGCCCGCGGCAGGCGTCCGGCTGGAGGCGCGAACGGTCGCGCCCGGCGAGGCGTTGCTGGCCTTCGGGCCGAAGGTCCCGCCCCATGACGGGCCGATGCGCAACCTCTCCCCCTCCGGCGATCTCAACGAGGCGGCGGCCAATCTCTTCCGCTTTCTCCACGAGCTCGATACCGAACGCGTCGGCACGATCGCCGTCATGCCGATCCCGCGCGACGGGCTTGGCGAGGCGATCAACGACCGCTTGCGCCGCGCCGCCGCGCCGCGCCCCGAATGAACCCCGTCGACCCACCGGCCGGACCGGCCTATCCTGCACCCGCCATGAACACCCATAAGAACCGCCACCCCGCCCCCTCCGACGACACGCTCGCCCGCCTCGCCGCCGTGGTCGGCGGCCCCCATGCCCTCACCGCGCCGGAGGACATGGCGGCCTATCTGACCGAGCAGCGCGGCCTCTTCGGCGCGCGCGCGGCCATGGTCCTGCGCCCGGGCTCGACGGAGGAGGTCTCCGCGATCATGAGGATCGCCCACGAGACCGGCACGGCCATCGTGCCCCAGGGCGGCAATACCGGGCTCGTCGGCGCCCAGGTCCCCTTCGAGGGCGGCAACGAGGTCATCCTGTCGCTCGGACGTCTGAACCGCATCCGCGAGGTCGACGCCGCCGACAACACAATGACGGTCGAGGCGGGCTGCATCCTCGCCAATATCCAGCGCGCAGCCGACGAGGCGGACCGCCTGTTCCCCCTCAGCCTCGGCTCGGAGGGCACCTGCCAGATCGGCGGCAACCTCTCCACCAATGCCGGCGGCACGGGCGTGCTCGCCTATGGCAATGCGCGCGACCTCGTGCTCGGACTGGAAGTGGTGCTCGCCGACGGGCGCGTCTGGAACGGGCTGAGGAAGCTGCGCAAGAACAATACCGGCTACGACCTGAAGCAGCTCTTTCTCGGCGCGGAAGGCACGCTCGGCATCGTGACGGCGGCGGTGCTCAAGCTGTTTCCGAAGCCGCAAGACCATGCGACGGCCTTCGTGGCGATCCCCGCCCCGCACTCGGCCCTCGATCTCCTCGCGCTCGCCAACACGATGAGCGGCGGCGGGGTCGTGGCGCTGGAGATCCTGCCGCGCATCGGGCTCGACTTCACCATCCGCCATGGCGGCGCGCGCGACCCGCTCGGCGAACCGCATGACTGGTACGTACTGATCGAGCTTGCCGGCGGCGAGGAGGAAGGCGCGCTCCAGCCCCTGATGGAGGACATTCTCGCCCGCGCCTTCGAGGAGGGGCTCGTGCTCGATGCCGCGATTGCCGCCTCCGGCACCCAGCGCCGCGAGCTCTGGCATATCCGCGACCTCATGTCGGAGGTGCAGAAACCCGAGGGCGGCTCGATCAAGCACGACGTCTCCGTGCCCGTATCGCACATCCCCGCCTTCCTCGACGAGGCGACGGCGGCGGTCGAGACGCTCATTCCCGACGCCCGCGTCGTCGCCTTCGGCCATATCGGCGACGGCAACATCCACTTCAACGTCTCCCAGCCGGTGGGCGCCGACACACAGGCCTTTCTCGCCCGCTGGGACGAGGTGAATCGCACGGTGCACGACATCGTCCTCGGCCATGGCGGCTCGGTCAGTGCCGAGCACGGTATCGGCCGGCTGAAGCGGCACATCATGCCGGAGATCAAGGACCCGCTGGAGCTGGAGATGATGAAGGGCCTCAAGCAGCTCTTCGATCCCGAGGGCATCCTGAACCCCGGCAAGATGCTGCCGGACTGATCGGAGCGGACAGATGGCCATGAGCACGGACACCCTTACCTTCCGGCCCATCGAGGACGGCGACATCGAGGACGTCGTCGCGCTGTGGCAACGCTGCGACCTGACGCGTCCCTGGAACGATCCGGCGAAGGACATCGCCTTCGCCCGCGCGCAACCCAATGCCGATATCCTCCTCGGCATCCTGGACGGCCGTATCGCCGCCTCCGTCATGGTCGGCCATGACGGCCACAGGGGCATCGTCTATTACGTCGCCGTCGATCCCGATCACCGCCGCAAGGGCCTCGGCCGACAGGTCATGCAGGCGGCGGAAGCCTGGCTCGTCGAACGCGGTGTCTGGAAGCTCAATCTCGTGGTCCGCCCCGAGAACGAGGGTGTGCGCAGTTTCTACGAGCAGCTCGGCTACGAGGTCGAGCCGCGCCTCAACATGGCGCGGCGCCTGATCGACCAGGATACGGACCGGGACGGGAAAGGCAGACCGGCCTACAGCAGCGACAGCTGATCGCTCTGCGCCGCGGGCTCCCTCCCCGCCGCGCGCTTCGGGCGGGAAAGGTCGACCGGCTCCGGCGCGAAGAACGCTCCGCCGGCGCGGTTCAGGAGGCGGGTGGCCTCGGTTGCGGACACTGACTCCGTGTCGAGCCAGGCCGCGAAATCCTGTTCCAGGATCACGGCGGGCATGCGCGGATGGATCTCGGACAGGCGGTCGTTGGCCGCAGTGGTGACGATGGCCGCGCTTTCGAGCACGTCGCCGTCGGGCGAACGCCACGTCTCCCACAGCCCGGCCATGGCGAACAGCGTAGCGCCCCCGGAGCGGGCGACGCTGTAGGCCTGCTTCCGGCCCGGCGCGTCGCCATGCCATTCATAAAAGACGCTCGCCGGCACGAGGCAGCGGCGACGGCGCATGGCGTCGCGGAAGGACGGCTTGTCGAGCACGCTTTCCGCGCGCGCATTGATGAGCGGCTTGCCCGTGCCGACCTCCTTCGCCCAGGATGGCACGAGCCCCCAACGCACCATCACAGCCTCGCGGCCCTCGCCGGCGCGCCTGCAGATCGCGATGGCAGAGCCTGGCGCGATGAAGTCGCGCAGCCCCTCTTCCGGAACGTTTTCGCACCCCAGAAGCTCCGCCACGTCTTCCGGAACGGCGCTCAGGCTGTAGACTCCGCACATTGCTGTCCTCCACCGCGAATCGGCCCGACTGCCGCTCCAGTCTAGAATGACCGGCGGACCATGAGAAACAGCCCCATGCGAGACGTCTCATGACGACAGAGCCCGCCCCCCGCCTCGCCGTCAGCGCCTGTGTCTGGCACGGCGACCGTGTCCTCCTCGCGCGCCGCGGCAAGGAGCCTGCCCGGGGCCTGTGGAGCCTGCCAGGTGGCCATGTCCACTGGGGCGAGACACTTCTGGAGGCCGCGCGGCGCGAGCTCGCCGAGGAGACCGGCGTCACCGCAGGCCTCGACTGCCCCGCCCGCTGCATCGACATCATCCGGCGCGGCGGCGACGGCCTCGTCTCCCACCATTACGTGCTGGCGGTCTTCTCCGGCCCCTGGCTTGCTGGCACTGCGCGCGCCGGCGACGACGCCGACGCCGTCCGCTGGGTACGGCCCGACGAGATCCCCGGCCTTCCCATGACGGAGGGGACCGCAGAGGTCATCGCGGACGTTCTCCGCGCGCGTTAACCGTTCGTTCAACTCCCGGCTGCCGAAGCGCGCCAGTGTGGTAAAACGGCAATGGGACGCGCCGGCGAGCTCATGCAGCCGACCGTTCCTTGAGGAATCAGGGCTTCAGACCGGATGACCATGGGCAGGCTTCACACACACCCCGCATTCTTTCACGGCGATGCCGACGACCGGCGGATCGCGCTGCGCTACCTTCTCGAAGCCTGGGAGGAGGCCGTCATAGACGGCATAGACTGCGACAATCTCGCGACCGCGGCGATCTTCGCCGCCCTGAGCGACATGGTTGCCGTCTATGGCGAGGAGCCGGTCGCGCGCATGGCCGAGGAGCTCCCCCGGCGCATCCGGCACGGCGAGTTCACCGTGCACCGCACCACGCAATAGACCGGAAGAGCCCGGAACCGGCGGCACCCCCGCATGGGGGCCGATCCTCACCCCCTCCAGTATTCCCACGAGCTGTGGATCAGGACAAACAGGCCGAAGGCGAGGATGACCCCGCCGGAGACGTGATTGATCAATTTCAGCGCCTGCGTGGTCAGATGCTCCCGGAACCACGTCACGATGCCCGACAGGAGCATCCACCAGATCAGGCTGCCGAGCATCACCGCGCCTACGAGCGTCGCCGCGCCGTCATAATCCCCGGGCCTGCTGGCGAGACCGCCCACTGACGAGAAGATGAACAGGAAGCCCATCAGCGTGGCCGGGTTGGTGACGGTGAGCAGGAAGGTCGTTCCGAACTGGGCGACGTGATTGCCGATCTCCGCCGCCGCCCCGTTGCTGTTGTTGACGGCGAGCGCGCGGGGGTCGGGATGGGCGAAGAAGGTCCTGATGCCGAGGAAGGCCAGAAAGCAGCCACCGACCAGCGACAGTGCCTGCTCGTAGGATATGATGAGCTCGGAGATGGCCGTCAGGCCGAAGCCGGCGACGACGGCGAAGAAACCGTCGCCGAACACGGCGCCGAGCCCTGTGGAGACCCCCTTCCGGAACCCGCCGCGCAAAGCGTTACGCAGCACCATCACATTGATCGGCCCGATCGGCGCCGCGACGGCCATGCCGATGCCGATGCCACTTACAACGAGGTCCCACTTCATCTAGCGTCTCTACAGATCGACCACGATCCGGCCTCGCACCTTGCCCGCCACGATATCGGCAGCGGCGTCAGGAACGTCCTCCAGGGCAATGTGGGAGGAGAGGCTGTCCAGCGTGTCGAGATCGAGGTCGCGCTCGAGCCGCTTCCAGGCCTCCAGCCGTTGCGGGCGCGGACGATAGACGGAATCGACGCCGATCAGGCGCGCGCCGCGCAGGATGAAGGGCGCGACCGAAGCCGGCAGGTCCATGCCCTGGGCGAGCCCGCAGGCCGCGACCGCACCGCCATATTCCATCTGGGAGAGCAGATTGGCGAGCGTCGTGGAGCCCGCCACATCCACCGCGCCGGCCCAGCGCGCCTTGGCAAGCGGCTTGACGGGGCCCGAGAACTCGTCGCGGTCGATGACCGAGGAGGCGCCGAGCGACTTCAGATAGTCTTCCTCCTCGGTGCGCCCGGTGGAGGCGACGACCGTGTAGCCGAGCCTGGCGAGGATCGAGATCGCGACCGAACCGACGCCGCCGGCCGCCCCCGTCACCACCACTTCGCCGCTTGCCGGCGACACGCCCTGCTCCTCCAGCGCCATGACGCACAGCATGGCCGTGTAGCCCGCCGTGCCGATGGCCATGGCCTGCGCGGTGGAGATTCTGTCCGGCAGCGGCACCAGCCATTCGCCGGGGACGCGCGCGCGCTCCGCATAGCCGCCATGGTGCTTCTCGCCAACGCCCCAGCCATTGAGCACCACCCGGTCGCCCTCGCGGTAGTCGGCATGGTCGGACTTCGTGACCGTACCCGCGAAATCGATCCCCGGAACAAGGGGATATTTGCGGATGATGGGCCCCTTGCCCGTGACTGCCAGGCCGTCCTTGTAATTGACGGTGGAGTGCTCCACGGCCACAGTAACCGAACCGTCCATGAGCTGGTCTTCGGTGAGTTCGGTGAAGGAGAGCGTCTGGCCGTCTTCGGATTTGTCGATCAGGATCGCCCTGAAGGTGTCGCTCATCTCTGAAAGGCCCCTCGTCTTGGACGTGAATGATTCGCGGAACGGGGTGACCGGTCCGGGTGCAGGAGTCCCGACCGGCTTATAACATGGCAGCATCGAAATGCCATTGAGGGAGGCGTTAACGTGATCTCGGCAAGACGTCCAGCCCGCAGCGGGCTTGCTGCTGGCCTGCTCGCACTGTGCGCCGTCGCCTTCGCCCCGCCGACGGACGTGGCCGCCGCGGAAACCACGACCTCCAAGGGCGACCGCCTGCCAGCGACGAGCGACACGAAGTCCGATGCCGCCCCGCAACCGGCGGACCGGCTGGCGCCCCAACAGGGCAAGTCCGACCCGCAGTCGGAGACCGCCGGGACGCAAGAGGCCGCATCCGGCGGCGGCCTGCCGCCGGTTCACTATTCGACCGACGCCCTGCCCGAGCGCGTGCTCAATACCCGCAACGCCCTCCTCCACGCGGCGAGCACCGGCGAGATCGAGAATCTGCGCGCCGTCATCGAGCAGAACGAGCTGATGCCGATGGTCAGCTTCGGCGGCGCCGCCGACCCCATCGCCTACTGGAAGGAGATCTCGTCGGACGGCACGGGCCGCGACGTGCTCGCCGAGCTCATCAAGGTGCTCACCTCCGGTTTCGTGCTCATGGAGCCCGGCACCGACCGCGAGATGTTCATCTGGCCCTATCACTACGCCTACCCGCTGGACAGGCTGACGCCGGCGCAGGAGGTCGAACTCTATCTGCTGATCACGCCGGAGGAACGCGAGAACATGCTGCGCGCCGGCAGCTATCTCGGCTACCGCGCCGGCATCGGCCCCGACGGCACGCTGCATTTCTTCATCGCGGGGGATTAGATCAGACGATCTTGAATGGGGCTCGATAGAGGATCAATGATTTGATCTGCTTCAAAAGGTCAGGACGGCCGGGCCGGTCTTGCGACGATGCTCCTGGGAGAGGCCGTCATATCCCCAGCTATCGGCGGCCAGCTCATGCACGACCACATAGGTCGCGACCGGCAGATCGGACCCGAGAACATCCTTGAGAAGCTTTGCGGCAGCAGCGATGAAGCGCGACTTCTCCTCCGCCGTGTTGGTGCCCTCGGTCACTTTCACATCGAGATGGCCCGCTACCCGAACCGGTTCGGCCCCTACCGTCCAAGCGTCGGCGGGGACTTGCTCGACCAGAACGGCGGTGAGCTCCCGCTTCTTGCGCATGACGGTTGCCATAAGGCGGGTGGCCTCGTCCTGCACATGACGAACCTGCTCCGGCGTGAGCGCCATTCCCGCGATTTTGATGTGAACGAAGGGCATTTTCACACTCCCTGACTGCTGGTTGACGGTCGGAGTATCGCCAACCATAATTATTTCGAAAATCTCAAAAATATGAACAAACAATTTGGCAAAACTCAATCATGACCGTTCGCACCAATTTCGACATGGATGTGCTGCGGACCTTCGTGACGGGAACCGCGCTCGGCAATTTCGCCAAGGCGGCCGAGCGGCTCGGCCGGTCTCCTTCGGCCATCAGCCTTCAATTGAGGAAGCTGGAGGTCCAGGCCGGTCAGGCCCTGTTTGAGAAGCAGGGACGCGGCCTCGCCCTCACCGAGGCCGGCGAAGTCATGTTGCACTATGCACAGCGCATTCTCGAGTTGAACGACGAGGCGACCGCACGGCTCCAGGCCCTGGAAGAGATGGAAGGCTGGGTTCGCATCGGCGTGCCGCAGGACTTTGCGGAAACATGGCTTCCGAACCTGCTTGGCCGTTTCGCGCGCGCCCATCCGAAGCTGCGCGTCGAGGCCAGGGTGGATCGAGGCTCGCATCTGATTAAAGGGATCGAGACCGACCGGCTCGATCTGGCACTGACATGGGGAGGGCTGCGAAGCCGTCACGACCAGGTGGTGGCACGGCGCAGCATTATGTGGATCGGTCGAGCCGGTTTCGAGCACGACCGTCGCGAGCCGCTGCCGCTCGTCGCCTTCGATCCGCCCTGCGCATTCAGAACCGCCGCTCTGGAGGCACTCGACGGGAACCGAATCGCTTGGCGACACGCCTTCGCCAGCCCGAGTCTCGCGGGCTTGTGGGCGGCCACCACTGCCGGGCTGGGCGTCACGGCCAGAACGGTCGATGGCCTGCCGGAGCCTCTGACGCCCCTCACCCCGGAAGATGCGGGCCTTCCGCCGTTGGGCGAAATCGATCTGGTTCTCCGTACATCGAGATCCGAGCCGCACGCGCCGGTCGCACAGCTGTGCGCTCTCATTCGGGAAGCGCTGGCCTCTCGCTCATGAACAGTCGTCTTACGCCGGTCCCGCCAAGGCCTCCATGAAGCGCACCGGGGCCGCCTCCGGCCGGTCCACGATCTCGTCCTCCCACATCACCCGGCGGCCGCGCACGAAGGTGCCGGCAGGCCAACCCGTCACCGTGCGGCCGGCAAACGGCGTCCAGCCGCATTTGCTGGCGATCCAGTCGTCCGTGATCTCGCGGCGCCTCTTCAGGTCGACCACCGTGATATCGGCATCGTAGCCCATGGCAAGACGGCCCTTGCCGGCGATCTGATAGACGCGCTGGGGCCCATGGCAGACGAGATCGACCAGGCGTTCCAGGCTCAGCCGCCCGGCATTCACATGATCGAGCATGACCGGCAGGAGCGTCTGCACGCCCGGCATGCCCGACGGCGAGGACGGATAGGCCTTCCCCTTGTCGGAGAGGAGATGCGGCGCGTGGTCGGAGCCGATCGTGTCGAACAGCCCGTTCGCCAGCGCCCGCCAGAGCGCGTCCTGATGGGCACGCTCGCGGATCGGCGGGTTCATCTGTGCCCTGGTGCCGAGGCGCTCGTAGTCCTCCGGCCCGAATAGGGTGAGCTGCTGGGGCGTGACCTCCGCCGTTACCACGTCCTTGTGGGCGGCAAGGACCGGGATCTCCTGCTGCGTCGTCACATGGAGCACATGGACGCGCCGGCCGGTCTCGCGGGCAAGCGCGCAGAGGCGCTCGGTGCCGAGCCTGGCGGCTTCCGCATCGCGCCAGACATAATGGCTCGACGGGTCGCCTTCGCGCACGTGGCCGGCACGCGCCTGGAGGCGATACTCGTCTTCGGCGTGAAACGCCGCGCGCCGCCGGATGACCGACAGGATGCGCCGCACCCCCTCGTCGTCCTCCACGAGCAGGTCGCCGGTCGAGGCGCCCATGAACACCTTCACGCCCGCGCAGCCGGGCAGCATCTCCAGCTCGCCGAGCGCATTGGTGTTCTCGCGCGTCGCCCCGACATAGAAGGCGAAGTCGCAAAAGGCCTTGTCGCGCCCGCGGCGGACCTTGTCGGCGAGCGCGTCCTCGCTGGTCGTCGACGGTCTCGTGTTCGGCATCTCGAAGACCGCCGTCACGCCGCCGAGCACAGCCGCGCGGGTGCCCGATCCGAGATCCTCGCGATCCTCCGCCCCCGGCTCGCGCATATGCACATGGCTGTCGATCACGCCGGGCAACACATGGAGGCCGGTGCAGTCGACCACCTCGCCCGCCGCGGCTGCATCGAGCGCGCCGATGGCCGCGATCCGGCCGTCCGTCACGCCGACATCGCGCAGGCCCGTGCCATCCTGATTGACGACCGTGCCGCCCTTGAAGATCAGGTCATAAGTCTCAGCCATGCGTTCGATCTCCTTGAAGCCCGCACCGGGCTTACGTAAATGTAGCCGTGAACGCAAGATCGCGGTTTCGCTCACCCAGGGGATCCCATGGGCGCTTCTCATATCACCGAACTTCGCCGGCGCACGGCCGTCGCTCTCTCCGGGCCGGAGGCGCGCGCCTTCCTGCAGCGCATCCTGACGAGCGACATCGACGCGGTCTCCCAAGACCGCGCGGCCTACGCCGCTCTGCTGACGCCGCAGGGCAAGATCCTCTTCGACATGTTCGTCGCGCAGGCCGGCGACCGGTTCCTCGTGGATTGCGCGGCGAGCCAGAAGGACGAGCTCGTCAAGCGCCTGACCTTCTACAAGCTACGCGCGCAGGTCGATATCGAGGATATGGGCAGCGACCATGCCGTGGCGGCCATATGGGGCGACGACGCACAGCCCGACCCCGGCGCCGCGGCCGGCGAGCTCGGCCTGTATGCCTTCGCCGACCCCAGGACGCCCGAGGCCGGCCTCCGGGTCGTCGCGCCGCGCGCCTCGCTCGACCGGCTTGCCGGCCTCTTCGGCGCGGAGCCGGCCGACGAGTTGTCCTACGACCGCCACCGCATCGCGCTCGGTCTCGGCGACAGCGATGCCGATATCGGCTCGGGCCGCACCTTCCCCACGAGGCCAATCTGGACCAGTTCGGCGGGGTCGATTTCACCAAGGGCTGCTATGTCGGCCAGGAGGTCGTCTCGCGCATGCAGCATCGCGGCACGGCACGCAAGCGCATCCTGCCTGTGCGTTTCGACGGGGCACCGCCGGCGGAGGGCGCCGAAATCGTGGCGGACGGCAAGAGCCTCGGCACCATGCTGTCGGGCGTGGAGGGCATGGGGCTCGCGCTCCTGCGGCTCGACCGGATGGAGGTCGCCTTCGCGGACGGCGCAGCCCTGAGCGCGGACGGCAAGGCACTGGTTCCCATGCGCCCCGGATGGGCACGTTTCCCCGTTCCCGGCACCGGTGTCGACGCATGAGCGCCGTACATTCGCTCATCACCCATGAGGACGGTCTCGCCCGCTGCGGCTGGCCGGGCACCGACCCGCTCTATGTCGCCTATCACGACGAGGAATGGGGGGTTCCGGAATGGGACGACCGGGCGCTCTTCGAGAAGCTGATCCTCGACGGGTTCCAGGCCGGGCTCTCCTGGATCACCATACTGCGCAAGCGCGACGCCTTCCGCGAGGCCTTCGACGGGTTCGAGCCGGAGCGCATCGTGCGCTATGACGCAGACAAGGTGGCCCGGCTCATGGAGGACAAGGGGATCGTGCGCAATCGCGCCAAGATCGAGGCCACGGTCACCAATGCCCGTGTCTGGCTCGACATCCAGGAGCAGCAGGGCTTCTCGGCCTATCTGTGGGGCTTCGTCGATGGCGCCCCAATCCAGAACAGCTTCCGCACCCTCGGCGAGGTTCCGGCGGAGACGGCGGAGAGCCGCGCCATATCGAAGGACCTCAAGGCCCGCGGCTTCCGGTTCTGCGGGCCGACCATCGTCTATGCCTTCATGCAGGCGGTCGGCATGGTGAACGACCATCTCACCTCCTGCCACCGCCACGGACCCTGCGCCGCTCTCGCGCGCAAGGCCGGCTGACCGCCTCCATGGCCCCGCGCAAGGACAAGCCGCCGCGTGCCTGGCAGCGCATGCTCTCCGGGCGCCGGCTCGACCTCCTGAACCCCTCGCCCCTCGACATAGAGATCGACGATATCGCCCACGGGCTCGCCCGGGTTGCCCGGTGGAACGGGCAGACGGACGGCCATCACGCCTTCTCCGTCGCCGAGCACTGCGTGCTCGTCACCGCGCTCGCCGCCCATTTCGACCCGAAGCTCGACCGGCGCTGGCGGCTGGCCGCGCTGCTTCATGACGCGCCGGAATATGTCATCGGCGACATGATCAGCCCGTTCAAGGCCGCACTCGGCCTCGACTACAAGGCCTTCGAGCACCGGCTCCTGGCGGCAATCCATGTCCGCTTCGGCCTGCCCGCGGAGCTTCCTGACAAGGTAGCCACGCTCATCAAGCGTGCCGACCGGGCCTCCGCCTTCCTGGAGGCCACCCAGCTCGCCGGCTTCGGCGTGAAGGAGGCGGCGGAGTTCTTCGGTCGCCCGCGCGGCCTCACCGGCCCCGGATCGGACCGCTTCCGGGCTCTTGTCCCCTTGCCTCCCGACAAGGCCAAGGCGCAATATCTCAAGACGTTCCAGAAACTCCAGTGATCGCCCGCAGGACCCCATGCCGAGACTGATCGTTTCCCCGCTGAGCGCCGTCGACGCGATTTCGCGCGAGCACCGGCCAAGCCATCTGGTGAGCCTGCTCGGGCCCGATTCGGACATGCAGCGTCCGGACGGCATCGCCCCGGAGAACCATCTCAGCCTCGTCTTCAACGATATCTCGACGCCGATCGCCGACCTCATCGCGCCGACGGAGGCCCATGTCGACCGGCTCATCGCCTTCCTTACCGACTGGGATCGCGGACAGCCGATGCTGATCCACTGCTGGGCGGGCATCAGCCGCTCGACCGCGGCGGCCTATATCGCGCTGTGCCTTCACCGCCCGGATGACGACGAGACGGAGCTCGCCCGCCTGCTGCGCCGGGCGTCGCCGACGGCGACGCCCAATCCGCTCATGGTGGCACTCGGCGACATCGCGCTCGACCGCGACGGCCGCATGGTCGATGCCATCGACACGATCGGGCGCGGCGCGGAGGCCTGGGAAGGCAAGGTCTTCACACTGCCGCTCGCCTGAGGGAGACAGCCCCTCAGGGCGGGTTTACACCGCCTCGCCGTGAGACCAAGCCCAGTAGAGTTCGCGGGCGCGCGCGGAGACGGGGCCCGGCTGGAGATCGCGCTCGTCGATCCGGGTGATCGGCATGACCTTGCCCCAATTGCCGGTGGAGAACAGCTCGTCGGCCTCCTGCAGATCGCGATAGGTCAACGTGCGTTCGTGCACGGTCACGCCGATCCGGGTCAGCAGGTCGATCACCCGCTGGCGCGTGATACCGTTGAGGAAGGTCCCGTTGGGCACGGGTGTGTGGGCCTCGCCGTCGCGCACCATGAAGATGTTGGCCGTGGCGAGCTCGGCGACATTGCCGAGCGGGTCGCACATCACGGCATTGTCGAAGCCGCGCCCGCGGGCGTCGCGCAGCGCGCGGCCGGAATTGGGATAGTGGCAGGCCGCCTTGGCCGAGGTCGGCGCCATTTCCGCACCCGGCCTGCGGAACGGCGACAGGCAGACGGAAAAGCCCGACGCGTCCGGCATGGGCGACTCGTAGATGCACAGGCAGAAGCGCGTCGTCTCCGGGTCGTTGTCGACGAAACCGCCATCCGCCCAGTACATGGGCCGGATATAGAGCGCTGAGTCCTTCGGGAACTTCGCCACGCCCTCCGTCGCGATCTCCACCAGCTCGCCCGGCGAATGGAGGGTCTTGAGCCCCATCGCCCCGACCGATCTGACCATGCGTCCGCAATGGCGGTCGAGATCGGGGGTCACCCCCTCGAAGGCGCGCGCGCCGTCGAACACGGTGGAGGCCAGCCAGGAGGCATGGGTCATTGGCCCCATCAGCATGGGATTGCCCTCGACCCATTTGCCGTCGACGAATGTCCACACTTGCATGATGTTCAACCTCCCGGCATGTGACCAAATCCGGCAGGCTGCCCCGGCCATGGGGGCTGATTCCGTCGGACCGTGAGACCGACTCTAATCAGGCCGCAGAAGACTGTCCATCAATGCGGATTGGCCACCGGACGGTCAGGTCCGATGGCGGCCTCTTCGCACGGACACCGGCAGCGAAGCCTTATGAGTCGTTGTAGAAGATGTGCCGGCCGATCTTGACCACCCGCTTCATGAAGCGGGCCCAGCGCGGCTGGACGTAATCGGCATGATAGTTCAGCACGCCGTCCATATTGGCGACGGAAAGCTGTCCGTCGAGCGCCTCGCTGGCCAGCGCGCGCGCCTTGGTCCAGGCCGGTCCGGCCTTCGGGCGGTCGGGCTTGCCGTCGCAGGCAAAGGAGAACTGGCAGGCGTTGAGCTTGTCCTGGTTCTGGAAGACCACCCCGCACACGGTGCTCGGATATTCCGGATCCTTGACCCGGTTCATGATCACCTTGGCGACGGCCTTCTGACCGAGTTCCGATTCCGAACGCGCCTCGAAATAGATGGCCCGCGCGAGACAGCTTTCCTCCGCGGCGCGGCGCTTACGCGCGGCGATCACCTGCTTGCGCGTCTCCTGCCCGCGCTCGAACATGTCGTCGAGCTTGGCCACCGCCGGGGAATAGATCACGGACTCGCCGGCTTCCAGCCGCGATTCGGCGGATGGCAGGCTGACCATCGTGGTGCGCAGATCGGCCCTGAACTGCTCGATGACCGCCTGCTCGGCGATCATCGGCACGTCACGGGTTGTCTCGAGGGGATCGGAGGAATGAAGGAGGGAGGCTTTGCGGATGATCGTGGTCGGCTGCTCGACGACCTCGGACCATTCCGATCCCGGTGCACCGCGCGCCGAGGCGTTCTGCCCGAGATAGTGTCCGATAAAGGCGACGCCGCCGATGAGTGTGATGCCGGCGAGGATATAGGGCACGATTCGCGTCGCCTGCCCCTTGCCAGGTTCAGGTTCGGCTACCCCGTAAAACTCGTCTGCGCCTTCCTGGTCGCGCCAGAAGCCAGTCACGCGAACTCCCCCGCTCCGACCGATTTCCCTCAAGCCACCGGACCCCGATGGCTTACCGATCATGTCCTGAAGCCGTTTAGCATAGGTTAACCATAGCCGCAACCAAACCGCCAGCCCTATTTTTTCAATTGCCACAGCAAGTTGGTGGGGTGGTTAATGCACGAAAATGCGGGCGGCACGCAGCATCCGCCCGCATCGGGAAGGCTATGGAGAGCATATGTCGCGCGCCGCCTGGCGCGCGGGCTACAGCTTGCCGGCGGCGACGGCCTGGGCCGCGGCCAGCCGCGCGATCGGAACGCGGAAGGGCGAGCAGGACACATAGTCGAGCCCGATCTCCTCGCAGAACCGGATCGAAGCCGGATCGCCGCCATGCTCACCGCAAATGCCGAGCTTGATGTCGGCACGCTGGGCGCGCCCGCGCTCCGCGGCGATCTGCACCAGCTCGCCGACCCCCTCGCGGTCGATGGAGACGAAGGGATCGGTCTCCAGGATGCCCTTCGCGGTGTAGTCCGACAGGAACCGTGCGGAATCGTCGCGGCTGATGCCGAAGGTCGTCTGCGTGAGATCGTTGGTGCCGAAGGAGAAGAACTCCGCGGTCTCCGCGATATCGCCGGCGCGCAGGCAGGCCCGCGGCAGCTCGATCATGGTGCCGATCAGATAGGTCAGCGCCTTGCCGGTCTCCGCCTGCACCCGCTCGGCGACCTGAACGATGCGCTCCTTCGTCATGTCGAGCTCGGCGCGCGTGGCGACCAGCGGCACCATGACCTCGGGCGTCACGGGGCTGCCCGTGCGCTCCGCCGCCTCGATGGCCGCCTCGAAGATGGCGCGCGCCTGCATCTCCGCGATCTCCGGATAGGTGATGGCGAGCCGCACGCCGCGATGGCCGAGCATGGGATTGAACTCCTTCAGCTCGCCGACACGCGCCCTCAGCACCTCCGGATCCGCTCCGAGGCCCTTCGCAACCTGCGCGATCTCCTCGTCGGAGTGCGGCAGGAACTCGTGCAGCGGCGGGTCGAGCAGGCGGATGGTGACCGGCAGCCCGCCCATGATCTCGAACAGCTCCACGAAATCGGCGCGCTGCATGGGCAGGATCTTCTGCAGCGCCTCGCGGCGCCCCGCCTCCGTGTCGGCGAGAATCATCTCGCGCACCGAGACAATGCGGTCTTCGTCGAAGAACATATGCTCGGTTCGGCACAGCCCGATGCCTTCCGCGCCGAACTCGCGTGCGGTGCGGGCATCCGTCGGGGTCTCAGCATTGGCGCGCACCTTCAGCCGGCGCACCTCGTCGGCCCAGCCCATGAGCTTGGCGAAGTCGCCGGAGAGCTCCGGCTTGATGGTGGGAACCGCGCCCCTCATCACCTGGCCGGTCGAGCCGTCGATGGTGACGATGTCGCCCTTCCGCAGCGTCGTGCCGGCCGCGACGAGCTCCTCCTTCGCATAATCCACGCGCACGCCGCCCGCGCCCGAGACGCAGGGCTTGCCCATGCCGCGCGCGACGACGGCGGCATGGCTCGTCATCCCGCCGCGCGTGGTGAGAATGCCTTCCGCGGCGTGCATGCCGTGAATGTCCTCCGGGCTCGTCTCCACGCGCACCAGAAGCACCTTGCGGCCGAGCGAGCGCAGATGCTCCGCCTCGTCGGAATCGAACACGATCTCGCCGCTCGCCGCCCCCGGAGAGGCCGGCAGGCCCGTCGCGAGAACCTCGCGGTCCGCCTCGGGATCGAGCGTCGGGTGGAGAAGCTGGTCGAGGGAGGACGGCTTGATGCGGCCAAGCGCCACCTCCTTGGAGATCAGACCTTCATCGACCATGTCGACGGCGATCTTGAGGGCGGCGCGCGTCGTGCGCTTTCCAGACCGCGTCTGCAGCATCCAGAGCTTGCCCTCCTGGATGGTGAATTCGAGGTCCTGCATGTCCCGGTAATGGGCCTCCAGGCGCTCATAGATCGCGGTGAGCTCCTTGAAGGGCCCGGGCATGACGGCCTCGAGCGAGGGCATCTCGGATTTCGAGTCGATCCGCGCCGCCTCCGTGATGCTTTGCGGCGTGCGGATGCCGGCCACCACGTCCTCGCCCTGCGCATTGACCAGGAACTCGCCATAGAGCTCCTTCTCGCCGGTCGAGGGGTTGCGGGTGAAGGCCACGCCCGTGGCGCTGGTGTCGCCCATATTGCCGAACACCATGGCCTGCACATTGACGGCCGTGCCCCAGTGGTCGGGAATGTCGTGCAGGGTGCGGTAGGTCACCGCGCGCGGGTTCTGCCAGGAGCCGAACACCGCCCCGATGGCGCCCCAGAGCTGCTCGTGCACATCCTGCGGGAAGGGCTGGTCCTGCTCCTCCGCGACGATGGCCTTGTAGCTCTCGATGACGGTCTGCCAGTCCTCGGCGCCGAGCTCGGTGTCGAGCGTGAAGCCGTTGCGCTCCTTGTAGGTCTCCAGCGCCTCCTCGAACAGCCCATGGTCGACGCCGAGCACCACGTCGGAATACATCTGGATGAAGCGGCGATAGGAATCGAAGGCGAAACGGCGGTCGCCGGCCTTGCTGGCGAGCCCCTCGACCGTCTCGTCGTTGAGGCCCAGATTGAGCACCGTGTCCATCATGCCCGGCATGGAGGCCGGCGCACCGGAGCGCACCGAGACGAGCAGCGGATGCGCGGGGTCGCCGAAACGGGCGCCGACCTGCTCGCCGACCGCCTCGAGCGCGCCCGTCACCTCCCGGTCCAGCCCGTCCGGATAGGTCCGGCCGTTGCGGTCGTAGAAGTTGCAGACATCCGTCGTGATGGTGAACCCGGGCGGCACCGGCAGGCCGAGATTGCACATCTCCGCGAGGTTCGCGCCCTTGCCGCCGAGCAGCTCGCGCATATCCGCCGTGCCGTCGGCGGCCCCGTCGCCGAACCGGTAAACCCACTTACGCGTGGTCGTCGCCGTCATTGCAAATCCCTCTTCACCACGTTCACAGCGCCGGCGCCGCCGGCCGGACAGCCCCTGCGAGACTCCACATGCACCGAGCGCAATCCAGGATCATGCTGCACCGCAATATGGCAAGAGCGGGACAATCGCGCCCAAAGGATCATCCCTCGATCCTGGAAAACTCCGCGACGGCCCGCGTCGCCGCGCGAATCCGGCTCAAGAGCCGGAGGCGATTGTCGCGCAGGGCCTCGTCGTCCGCATTCACCGTCACCGCATCGAAAAACGCATCGACCGGCGAACGCAGCGTCGCGATGGCCGCCATGGCGGCCTCGAAATCCTCCGCGGCGACCGCGTCGGCCGCACGCGTCTCCGCCTCGTCGATGGCGGAGGCCAGGGCGCGCTCCTCATCCTGCGCAAAGAGCGCCGGATCCGGCGCACCGTCATGGGAGCGCCCGTCCTTCTTCTCCTCGATCCGCAGGATGTTGCCGGCGCGCTTCACGCCGGCGAGCAGGTTCGCCCCGTCCTCGGTCTCCAGGAATCGCCCAAGCGCCTCCACCCGGCGCACGATCATGAGGAGATCGTCCTGCCCGCCGAGCGCGAACACCGCATCGATGAGATCGTGCCGCGCGCCCTGATCGCGCAGATAGACCTTCAGCCGGTCGGCGAAGAAGTCGAGGAGGTCGGCGGCCAATGCGTCCCGTCCCCCCTCGCCCGCCGGCACGCCTTCGTGTGCGGTCGCCAGCGGCAGGAGCCTGAGGCGCAAGCCGCCTTCCAGCACGATGCGGATAATGCCGAGCGCCGCCCGGCGCAGCGCGTAGGGGTCCTTGGAGCCGGTCGGTTTCTCGCCGATCGCCCAGAAGCCGACCAGCGTGTCGAGCTTGTCGGCAATGGCGACGGCCTGGGCCACCGCGCTTAAGGGCAGGGCGTCGGACGGCCCCTGCGGGCGGTAATGCTCCGCCACCGCGTCGGCGACCTCCGCGTCGATGCCCTGCTCGAGCGCGTAATACCGTCCCATCAGGCCCTGAAGCTCCGGGAACTCGCCGACCATGCCGGAGACGAGATCGGCCTTGCAAAGCCGCGCCGCCAGCATGGCCTTCTCCGGATCCGCGCCGATCGCGCCCGCGATCTCGCCGGCAAGCGTCTCGACCCGCGCCACCTTCTGCGCCATGGAGCCGAGCTCCTCGTGGAAGCGCACGGCGGCAAGGGCCCCGGTCATCTCCTGAAGCGGCGTCGCGCGGTCGGTGTCCCAGAAGAAGCGGGCGTCGGAGAGCCGCGCGGCGATCACCCGGTCATTGCCCTCGACGATCTTGCGGCCGCCGTCGCGCGCCTCCAGATTGGACACGAGGATATAGCGGTTCGACAGCGCCGCCCCGCCGAACGGGGCCGTGCGGTCGGGATCGTTGAGCGCGAAGCACTTCTGGTGGGCCTTCAGCGCCGTGACGATCACCTCCGGCGGCACGGCGAGGAACGCCTCGTCGAACCGTCCCATCAGGGTGACCGGCCATTCGGCAAGCCCCGCATTCTCCGCGATCAGCGCCTCGTCCTCGATCAGCTCCAGCGATTGCGCGAAGGCGAGATTGCGCGCCCCGTTGCGGATCGCCTCGGCGCGCTCTTGCGAATCGAGAACGACGCGGGCCGCCTTGAGCGCCGGCTCGTAGTCGTCGAGCCTGGCCGCCTCCAGCGGCTCCGGCGCCATGAAGCGATGGCCGTATGTCGTCCGCCCCGACACGATGCCGGCAATCTCCAGCGGCACCGTCTCGCCGTCGAAGACGCACAGGATGGAGTGCAGCGGGCGCACCCAGCGCAAGTCTCCGGTGCCCCAGCGCATGGATTTCGGCCACGGGAACTTGCGGATCACGTCCGGCACGAGTTCTGCGACGATCTCTTCCGCCGCCCGTCCCGGCCGCTCGATCACGGCGACGTAGTAGGCGCCCTTCTTGTCCTCGCGCGTCTCGCAATCGTTAAGCGTCAGGCCGCCGAGCGAGCCCAGGAAGCCCTCTATGGCCTTCTCCGGCGCGCCGACGCGCGGGCCCTTGCGCTCCTCCCTGCGGTCGGGCTGGCGGCCGGGCAGCCCCTGGACGGAGAGCGCCAGCCGGCGCGGCGTGGCAAATCCCCGGGCGCCCTCATAGACGAGCCCCTCCGCCACCAGCGCATCGGTCACCAATTGCCTGAGGTCGTCCGCCGCCTTGCGCTGCATGCGCGCGGGGACCTCCTCGGAGAACAGCTCCAGAAGCAGCTCAGGCATGGTCCGCCCCTCCCCCGGCCGTCTTGAGCCAGGCGGCGGCGCAGCCCTTGGCGAGTTCGCGCACGCGCAGGATGTAGGATTGCCGGTCGGTCACCGAGATCACGCCGCGGGCATCGAGAAGGTTGAAGATGTGGGAGGCCTTGATGCATTGGTCATAGGCCGGCAACGCCATCAGATGGCGCTCATCGCCCGCCTGCCCCGCCTCCAGCAGCGAACGGCATTCCCGCTCCGCATCCTCGAAATGGCGGAACAGGATCTCCGTGTCGGCATGCTCGAAATTGAAGCGCGAATATTCCTGCTCGGACTGCAGGAAGACGTCGCCATAGGTCGTGCGCTCGGCGCCGTCGCGGCCGTTGAAGTTGAGATCGTAGACATTGTCCACGCCCTGCACATACATGGCCAGCCGCTCCAGCCCGTAGGTCAGCTCGCCGGAGACGGGCGAGCAGTCGAAACCGCCGACCTGCTGGAAATAGGTGAACTGCGAGACCTCCATGCCGTCGCACCACACCTCCCAGCCGAGCCCCCAGGCGCCCAGCGTCGGGCTCTCCCAGTCGTCCTCAACGAAGCGGATATCGTGGTTTTCCGGGTCGATGCCGATGGCATAGAGGCTGTTGAGATAGAGGTCCTGGAGATTATCCGGCGAGGGCTTCAGGATCACCTGGAACTGGTAATAGTGCTGAAGCCGGTTCGGGTTCTCGCCATAGCGCCCGTCGCCGGGCCGCCGGGACGGCTGGATATAGGCCGCACGCCAGTGCTTCGGGCCGAGCGCGCGCAGCGTCGTCGCGGGATGGAACGTGCCCGCGCCGACCTCCATGTCGTAGGGCTGGAGAATGACGCAGCCCTGCTCCGCCCAGTAGCGTTGCAGCGTGAGGAGCAGCCCCTGGAAGGAGCGCTTGGGAGAAAGAAAGGATTCGGTCTCGACCGAGATATCGGTGGCGCGCATCTGTCGCAAGTATTGAAGCCCGGCCGGCGGGAGCGCCGGGGTGCGGGCGGTGTCTGGATGCGGCGCACACTAGGCAGGAGCACGGCGACCGTCAACAGGCGTCGCCGCCGCAATTCGCCGGCCCGATCCTCACCCCTCGTCGGAGGGGCGGTAGACGCCGGTGCGCGGGTCCTGCCTGAGGACGGGAAGCTCGCGTCCGCGCCCGCTGCGCGGATCGCGCCGGACGGTCTGGCGCGCGCGGCGCGCGCCGTCGGCGAGCCGCCGCATGGCCATGAGGGCAAGGCCCGCAGCAAGAGCGATCAGGATGGCACGGATCAGCATGGTATCAGGACCTCCGACTACAATCCGAAGCGCGACCACAATGCGCGCGTTTCAAGGGCCGCTATCGCATCTTCCGCGATCGAGCCGCCGCCGTCCATATCGAAACCGGCCAGCCGCCCGCCCATGCGAGGCAGGCTCAACCGTCTGAGGAGGCCGCGCTCGCGGCCAACCGGCCGGAAGACGACCTTGTCGCCGAACTTCGCCTCGATCACCTGGCGCATGTCGCCGAGCCCGTCGACGAGCCCCAGATCCACCGCCTTGACGCCGGACCAGAAGGCGCCGGTGAACAGATCCCCGTCATCGGCCTTCAGCCGCGCGCCGCGCCGGGTGGCAACCGCCGCCTTGAAGGTCTCGTGCACGTCTTCCTGCACCGATTTGAGACGCGCCACGTCCTCCGGCTTCTCCGGCTGGAACGGATCGAGCGTCGACTTGCTCTCGCCCGCCGTATGGACACGCCGCTCCACGCCGAGCTTGTCGATGGCCTTCACGAAGCCGAAGCCCGCCGAGATGACGCCGATGGAGCCGACGATGGAGCTCGGATCGGCATAGATCTCGTCGCCGGCCAGCGCGATGAAATAGCCGCCGGACGCCGCGACGTCCTCCGCGAAGACGAAGACCTTCCGGTCGTGCTTTTCCGCCAGCGCCCGGATGCGGTTGAAGATGAGATTGGACTGGACCGGCGATCCGCCCGGCGAATTGACCAGGATCGCGACCGCTGCCGCGCCCTTGACCTTGAAGGCGCGCTCCAGCGCCGGATTGACCGATTCGAGCGTCAGGCCGGGACGCAGCGGGGCGCCCATGCCGATCGTTCCGGCAAGCCGGACCACCGGCACCACCGGCCGCTTTCGCCGCCAGCGCGCGGGCACGATGCCCGCAAGCCGGGACAGGAAGGTTCCATCGCGTTCATTCATGGCCCGAATGACATAGGATGACCGGCCGGGGCGCGCAAGGCAGCGCCAAGATTATACGTTCGCGCAACAATATTCCGAACCCCGTCCCCGGGGTCTGCCGGTCAGGCGACGTCGAGCGCCGCCCCATGGCGCAGCACCGCCTCCGCCGCCGGTGTGAAACCGTTGTCGGGCCCGTGCAGGACCAGCCCCTGCAGGAGCGTCGTGCCGGCCCGGCTCCCCTTCACGGCCTGGACGATGACGCGAGATGCGGGCTCGCCGTCCCGCGGAAAGAGCGGCAGCACACGCACGTCGCCCGCGCGGCGCGCGAAGCCCGCAAGGATCGCCCCCAGCGAATCGGCGCGGTGGATGAGCGTCACCGTGCCGCGTGGCGCGGCCATGGCGGTCATCGCCCTGATCCAGCTTTCAAGGTCGCCCGCCGCCATGGCGTGGGCTGTGCGCTTGTGATCGCGAGGCGAGGACTGCACCCGGCCGAGCTCGAAATAGGGCGGATTGGCGAAGACGTGCCGGAAGCTGCCCGGCATCAGGCGGTCCCTGTGCCGCGCCCGCGTGATCTCGCGCATATCGCCCTCCACGATATCCAGCGCATCGGCAAAGCCGTTGCGGGCCGCGTTGTCGCGCGCGAGGCCTGCGTGATAGGGCGATATCTCGACCCCCGTCACATGCACTCCCTTCGCCCGGGCCAGGAGACAGAGGGCCGGAACGCCCGTGCCAAGCCCCGCCTCGAGCACCCGGTCTCCGGCCTCGCAGGGCACGGCGGCGGCGAGGAACACCGCGTCGATCCCCGCGCGATAGCCCTTCTTCGGCTGGAGGATGCGCAAGCGCCCGCCAAGGAAACCGTCCTCGGTCAGCTCGTCCCCTGCCGCCTCGCCGCCGCCATCGGGGGTCGTGCCGCGGCCCGGATCGGCCGCCGTCATTGCCCGATTCCGGCCTCGGCCAGGAGGCGCTCCGCGCGGGTTGCCTTCTCGTCCTCCACCATCAGGCGCCGGGGCAGGATGCCGAGGCTGCCCTCCACCACGCTCATATTGGCATCGAAGACGGCATGATGGATGCCGGCATCCTCCAGAAGCGAGGCAGCATAGGAGATCAGGACGGCATCGTTGGTACGCAGGATCTCTCGCATGATCGGGCGAACTCTAGACGAGATGGTTCAAGCGGCCAATAGTCGCTCTTGACCCCTGACTCGCCGGCTCCCTATTCTGGCGCCTTCTGCAGACAACGATCAGGCATAGTGGTGGTGGATCAGGTGGGCGTCGTCGTACCATTCGACAGCAAGGAAGACGGGTCGTCGGGCCTCGAACCCCTCTTGGCGCTTGTCACGGAGGACATGGCCCGCGTGAACGAGGCCATCCTGGCCCGGGCCCATTCCGACGTCGAGATGATCCCGGACGTCGCCCATCACCTGATCGATTCGGGCGGCAAGCGGCTGCGCCCGATGCTGACCGTCGCCGCCGCGCAGATGTGCGGCTATCGCGGCGACCACCACATCAAGCTCGCCGCGGCGGTGGAGTTCATGCACACCGCGACCCTGCTCCACGACGACGTGGTGGACGAGAGCGAGCTGCGCCGCGGCAAGAAGGCGGCGCGCATGCTGTGGGGCAACCAGGCGAGCGTCCTCGTCGGCGACTATCTTCTGGGCCAGGCCTTCAAGATGATGGTGGAGACCCGCTCGCTCGACGCGCTGCGCATCCTCTCCCACGCCGCCGCCGTGATCGCGGAGGGCGAGGTGCTCCAGCTCGCTGCACAGAAGGACACCTCCACCACGGAGGACGCCTATCTGCGCATCATCGACGCCAAGACCGCCGCGCTGTTCTCCGCCGCCGGCGAGGTGGGCGCGGCCATTGCCGAGCATCCCCGCGCCGAGCAACAGGCGCTCCAGTCCTATGGCCGCAATCTCGGCCTGGCCTTCCAGCTCATCGACGATGCGCTCGACTATTCGGGCAAGCAGGCGCTGCTCGGCAAGTCGGTGGGCGACGATTTCCGCGAGGGCAAGATCACCCTGCCTGTCGTGCTCGCCTACCGGCGCGGCGACGAGGAGGAACGCGCCTTCTGGGCCCGGGTCCTCCAGGACGGCCAGCAGGCCGAGGACGATCTTCCCCATGCCATCTCGCTGATCGAGACGCATGGCGCGATCGATGACACGATCGAGCGCGCCCGCCATTACGGTGCCATCGCGCGCGAGGCGCTGGCGATCTTCCCGGACTCAGACCACAAGCACGCGCTCGTCAAGGCCGTCGATTTCTGCATCGACCGCGCCTACTGACCCTGTCTCCCGAAACGAAGGCGAAGGCGGCTCTGCCCGTCTCCCCGGTGGGCCTCTCTCCGGGGTCACCTTTCACGCGAGAACAATCTCGCCTTGAATTGACATTCTTTGTTCTCCGCCCCTAGTTTTCAAAAGATAAACCGGGGGCTGGCGCAACAAGGACAAGTTAATTCAATTTATTTCGAGAGGATTGATCATGCCCCTGTTCCGCAAGACAGCCGTCTGCATCGTGTCCCTCGGGGCAGCGATGGCGACGTTCAACCTGGCCGATGCCTGCACCCGCATTCTCTGGAACGACAACGACTATGCCGTGATGGTCGGGCGGACAATGGATTGGCCCGAATCGACGGAGCCGGTTCTGACGGTGTTTCCGCGCGGCGTCGAGCGCGATGGCGGCAAGGTGGGGCCGGATGTCGTCGTCGAGGAGAACCCCGCAAAGTGGACCTCGAAATACGCGACCCTGGTCACGACGATCTACGGCATCGGGTCCGCGGACGGGATCAACGAGCGCGGGCTTGCCGCGCACATGCTCTATCTGAATGCCGCCGACTACGGGGACCGGGATACGGCGAAGAAAGGGCTTCAGGCCGGCCTGTGGGCGCAGTATGTGCTGGACAATGCAGCGACCGTGGAGGAGGCCCTGATGCTCCTTGAGGATGTGCAGGTCGTCATGGCGCAGGCCCACGGTCACGACGCGAATGTGCATCTGACGATCGAGGACGCCACGGGCGATTCCGCCATCATCGAATATATCGAGGGAAAGCCAGTGATCCATCATGGTCGCCAATACACGATCATGACGAACGATCCGGCCTATGACGAGCAACTGGCGCTGCTCGAGAAGCAGGATTTCTCCAAGCCCGCGAGCGATATGCCGCTGCCCGGCAACGTCAATCCGGTGGACCGGTTCCAAAGAGCCGCCTACTACCGTACCCTGTTGCCCGACCCGGAGAACGAGCGCGAGGCGGCCGCCGGCATCCTCGCCATCGCACGCAATGTGTCGGTGCCGTTCGGCGCGCCCTACAAGGGCTTCGGCATTTACAACACCGAGTATCGCACGGCAACCAACCTGAATACGAAGCGCTATTATTTCGAACTCACCGACAGCCCGAACGTGATCTGGGCCGACCTCACCGAGATGAACCTCGAGGAGGGACAGCCCGTCCTGGCGCTCGATCCCGACGACATTTCCCTTTCGGGCAATGTGACCGACCGTTTCAAGCCCATCGCGGCTCCGTTCTGAGCGCAGCCTAACGGCGATACGCCCTAGCGGAACGTCGTCGCCGCGACCCACCAGCCGGGATGGGCCGTGGCGATCCGGTCGGCGGCCGCGTCGGCTTCCGCCCGGGACCCGAACAGGGCAAAGCAGGTCGCGCCACTGCCGGACATGCGCGCAAGGAGCGTGCCCGGGCAGGCTTCCAGCGCATCGAGCACCCGGTCGATCTCCGGCACGAGTGCGCGCGCCGGGATCTCCAGATCGTTACGGCACGCGCCAAGCAGCCCGGCGAGCTCTTCCGCCGTGCGCCAGCCGCCGGCCGGCAGCGGCGGATGGGGCGCGCCCGCCCCTTCTCCCGGCGTCAGATCGAGACGGGCGAAGACGTCCGGCGTCGACACCGCATGCCCCGGATTGACCAGAACCGCGCCATGGGGCGGCAGACCGGGCGCCGGAGAGAGCCGCTCGCCGATCCCGGCCATGACGGTCGCCCGGCTTTCGAGGCAGACCGGCACATCCGCGCCGAGCCTTCGCGCGAGCTCGTGAAGCGTGTCGCCATCGGGCGAGAGGCCGGCCAGCGCGCACAGCCCCCTGAGCGTCGCCGCGGCATCCGCCGAGCCGCCGCCAATGCCGGAGGAGACGGGCAGGTGCTTTGCGAGCGTCATGCGGGCAGGCGGAATGCGGCCGGGAAACCGCTCCGACAAGGCATGCGCGGCACGCAGAACCAGATTGTCGCCCCCGCCGGACAGTCCGCCGCCGAAGGGTCCGGCCACCTCCAGAGAGAACCGGTCTGCCGGCGCGAAGGCCAGCTCGTCGCCCGCCTCGGCGAAGACGACGAAGCTCTCCAGCAGGTGATAGCCATCGCCCCGCCGGCCGACCACATGGAGGGTGAGATTGATCTTGGCGCGCGCGCGTTCGACCGCACGCCGATCCGCATTCGAGGCCATCCGTCGTCCTGCCGCGCCGTTACCGCCTTGTCACGATCTCTTGTCGTTCTCGGGCAGGGCGAGCTCCGGACCGGGCTTCTCCGCCCCGTTCAGGCCGCGCTCCAGCTTGCGGTCGAGGGTCTCCAGGAGATCGGGCTCGGGATCGCTGTCCTTGGCGTGCTGCCACTGGAACTGCGCCTCGAGCCTGCGACCGACCTTCCAGTAGGCATCTCCGAGATGGTCGTTGATGATCGGATCGTCCGGCTTGAGCTCCACGGCCCGCTCGAGCTGTTCGACGGCCTTCTCGTACTGGCCGAGCCGGTAATAGCCCCAGCCGAGGCTGTCGACGATATAGCCGTCATTCGGGCGCTGATCGACAGATTCCTTGATCATGTCGAGCGCCTCGTCGAGATGCACGCCCTGATCGATCCATGAATAGCCGAGATAGTTCAGCACGAGCGGCTGGCCGGGTTGCAACTCCAGCGCCTTCAGGAGATCGGCCTCCGCCTTCTCCCACTGCTTGGAGCGCTCGTAGCTCATGCCCCGGAAATAGAACACCGTCCATTGCTGGGGTATCGGTGTGTCCATCAGCTCGATGACCTTGGAGTAGTAGACGGCGGCATCCTCGAAGCGCGAATGGGAGCGCATGATGTTGCCGAGCGTCATATAGGCGTCGTAGCTGTCGGGCTCACGCTCGACGAGGGCCTTGAGCATGGCCTCCGCCTCGTCGGTCCGCCCCATCGCGTCCAGATTGCCGGCCGCGCGGATGCGGGCATTCTTGCGCAGCGGCGACGAGGCCGGCACCAGCTCGTAGGCCTCGATGGCCTCCTGGTTGCGCCCCATATCGGTGAAGATGTCGCCGAGCAGCGTCTGCGCGACCACGAGATCGGGCTTCACGTCGAGCGCGAGGCGCACATAGACGAGTGCGAGATCGATGCCCGTCTCGTCGGTCAGCGCGCTCGACAGGCTGAACATCGCCTCCCCGATCCCCGAACGCGCATTGCGCACGAACGGCCGGGGCGACATGCCGTGGCGAACATTGTCGTAGGCCTGCCGGACCAGCGGATTCTCCGGCGCGTTGTCGAGATAGGCCCGGTAGACGGCCTCAGCCTCCTCCGGCCGGCCGTGACGCTCCAGGAAGTTGCCATAGGCCTGCACGACGCGCAGCGAGGTGCCCGCCTCGTCATAGGCCTTCTTGTAGAGCGGCCCGGCGCGCGTGCCCATGCCGAGCATGTCGGCGATCAGCGCGGAATGGAACGTCTTGTAGATCCCGAAGGAATCGTTGCGGTCGAGCACATCCAGCGCCTTGAAGGCGCCCGTCGGATCGCGCTGGGCGGCATGGACCCAGGCCGACAGGAGCCCCGCCGTCAGCTCGCCGATGGGTGTGTAGGAGGCCTCGTCGAAATGCGTCAGCGCGCTGTCGTAGCGGCCGCGCTTGAAGTCCTTCAGCCCCAGCACGATGTGCGCCATCCGGTGGCGCTCGTTGATGCCGATCAGCCGTTCGGCAAGCCGCTCCGAGCGGGTGATGTTGCCCGCCGACATCTCCGCGACGAAGGCGCGCTCCAGGAGGGCGGCATTGCCGGGGTCCTGCGCGAGCGCGTCGGAGAAATACCGCGCCGCCGCGCTCATGTCGCGCTCCTGTATCGCATGCCGTCCGGCGAGATAGTTGCCGGAGAGCGACGACAGCGCGTCGGCGCCCGGCTGCGATGCGGAGGCCGCGAATGCCGACACGGCGATCCCCAGGCCTGCAACAATTCCAAGGGTCCGGATCGGGCGAAGCAGCATCATGAAATATCCGTTCCTAGAGCCGGTCTGCCAGCGCCCGGCACCGAAGGCCGCCGGGCTGTTCGTTTGGAGAGCATGCGGGTTTTCCGGGTGTCCCGCAAGTCGCCAGGGCAGCCGGGCCGGAGATGCAGCCTCCCCGGCCCCGCCCCCGCACGTCGAAACGCTTCTATGACACATCGAGGCCAGACAGAGGCAGCGGAACCGCGTCCCGTCACATATTGGGATAGTTCGGCCCGCCGCCGCCCTCCGGCGTCACCCAGTTGATGTTCTGGGCGGGGTCCTTGATGTCGCAGGTCTTGCAGTGCACGCAGTTCTGCGCGTTGACCTGGAAGCGCGGGTTCCCGCCGTCATCGTCATAGACGACCTCGTAGACGCCCGCCGGGCAGTAGCGCTGCGCCGGCTCGTCATATTCCGGCAGGTTCTTCGCAATCGGAATATCCGGGTCCTTCAGCGTCAGATGGCTCGGCTGGTCCTCCTCGTGATTGGTGTTGGAGAAGGACAAATCCGTCAGCCGGTCGAAGCTGATCACGCCGTCGGGCTTGGGATACTCGATCTTCCTGGCATAGCGCGCCGGCTTCAGGGTCGCGTAATCCGGCTTGCCATGCTTCATCGTGCCGAACAGGGAGAAGCCGAACAGCTCGTTCATCCACATGTCGAGGCCGCCGAGCGCCAGCCCGCCGACGAGACCGAGTTTCGACCAGAGCGGCTTCACATTGCGCACCGCCTTGAGGTCCTTGTAGACCCAGGAGCCGCGATAGCGCTCCTCGTAATCGGCGAGCTCGTCGCCCTCGCGTCCCGCCTGGATGGCCTCGAAAGCCGATTCGGCGGCGAGCATTCCCGTCTTCATCGCATTGTGCGAGCCCTTGATGCGCGGCACGTTCACGAAACCAGCCGAGCAACCGATCAGCGCGCCGCCCGGGAAGGCGAGCTTCGGCACGGACTGGAAGCCGCCCTCGGTGATGGCGCGCGCGCCATAGGCAATGCGCCGGCCGCCTTCCAGCACCGGCTGGATCATCGGATGGTGCTTGAAGCGCTGGAACTCCGCGAAGGGATAGAGATACGGGTTCTCGTAGTTGAGATGCACCACGAAGCCGATGGAGACCAGATTGTCCTCCAGATGGTACATGAAGCTGCCGCCGCCGGCATTGGAGCCGAGCGGCCACCCCATGGTATGGGTCACCTGGCCGGCCTTGTGGTTCTCCGGCCGGACCTCCCACAGCTCCTTCATTCCGATGCCGAATTTCTGCGGCTCGCGCCCCTGCGACAGGCCGAACTTGTCGATCAGCACCTTGGCCAGCGAGCCGCGCACGCCCTCCCCGATGAAGACATACTTGCCATGGAGCTCCATGCCGGGCTGATAGTCGGCCTTGTGCGACCCGTCGCGCGCGATGCCGAACACACCGGCGACCACGCCCTTCACCGAGCCGTCCTCGCGATAGACGAGATCGGAACAGGCAAAGCCCGGATAGATCTCCACTCCCATCGCCTCGGCCTGCTCGGCGAGCCAGCGGCAGACATTGCCGAGCGACACGGCATAGTTGCCATGATTGTTCATGAGCCTCGGCATGCCCCAGTTGGGCAGGCGGAAGGCGCCCGCGGGCCCGAGCATGTAGAACCGGTCCTCGTTCACCGGAACGTTGAGCGGCGCGCCCTTCTCCTTCCAGTCGGGAATGAGCTCGTCGAGCGCGATCGGATCGACCACGGCGCCGGACAGGATATGCGCGCCGACCTCCGAGCCCTTCTCCAGAACGCACACGGAAAGCTCCGCACCCGCGGCCTCGGCGAGCTGCTTGAGGCGGATCGACGCGGCGAGACCGGCGGGACCCGCCCCCACGATCACGACGTCGTATTCCATGGATTCGCGTTCGACTGCGCCGCTGGCTTCGCTCACCTTGGTCCTCCCATTGCCGATCTGCCCTTCGCGTTTACCGGCTCACGGCCTGCTGTCAACCGCAAGAGGCGATGCTGCCCCTCGATGTCGAGGCCTGTTATAGTGGAGGCGAACCAATCTGGAAACGCTCTAACGAGGCCTGACGGTGCACGGAAACGACCCGCAATCCGCCGATCCCGCCGACCTTCTGCGCTGGTATGCGGAGATGGGCGTGGACGAGACCGTGGGGGACGCCGCCGTGGACCGCTTCGCCGTCTCCGCGAGGCAGCGCGCCGAGCGCGAGGCTGCCGCCGCGGCCCGAAAGGCCGCGCGGGAGGCCTCCGCGCCCGGGCCGGACGCCTCGTCCCGCGCAGCGCCTGCGCCTGCGCGCCCGGTTGCCCCGCCGCTGTCCTCCGACGAGGCGGTGGAGGATGCCCGTTCGCGTGCGACGAAATGCGAAAGCCTCGACGAGCTGGTGGCGGTGCTTGAGGGCTTCGACGCCTGCCCGCTCAAGAAGACGGCCACCAATCTCGTCTTCTCCGACGGCAATCCGAAGGCCCGCGTCATGATCGTCGGCGAGGCGCCGGGGCGCGACGAGGATCTCAAGGGCAAGCCCTTCGTCGGCCGCTCCGGTCAGCTTCTCGACCGGATGCTCGCCGCCATCGGCCTGTCGCGCCACGAGGAGGATCCGGCGAAGGCCGTCTTCATCTCCAACTGCATCTTCTGGCGCCCGCCCGGCAACCGCAAGCCGACGGAGGCGGAGACGCTCATGTGCCTGCCCTTCGTGGAGCGCGCCATCGAGCTTGCCCATCCCGACATCCTGGTGCTTCTGGGCGCGACCTCGGCCGGACGCCTCCTGCGCACCACCCAGGGCATCATGCGCACCCGGGGCCGGTGGACGGAATACAAAAGCCCCGGCGGCGAGACCTTCCGCACCATCGCCTCGCTCCATCCGGCCTATCTCCTGCGCCAGCCTGCCCACAAGCGGCTCGCCTGGCGCGACCTTCTGGAAGTCCGCAAGGCGCTCGACGAGAGCGTCTGAGGGCGCCCCGGAGGGAATAGACGTCATCACAATGTGTTGATCGAAACGGGATGCCCGGTCGAATCCGGGCAAAATCGCGCATCCGGAGACCGCCGGCAGGCATTGGGCTCCCATGGCTGTTGGGAATAGGATGGACGGGCAGCGTTCCCCCAATCAGCCAGGACCGTTCCATGACCGATCTCCCCGAGGCGCTCGAAGAGCATATCCCCGCATTGCGGCGGTATGCGTCGGCCCTTCTGGGAAACCGGGACCGCGCCGACGAGCTCGTGCAGGACACGCTCGAGCGCGCCCTCTCGCGCCGGCATCTGTTTCGGGTGGACCGCAACCTCAGGGGCTGGCTGTTTACGATCATGCACAATCTCTACGCCAACAATGCCAGATCGCGGTCCCGCGCCCCGGGATTCGTGCCGGTCGAGGATGCCGCCCACCGGCTGAGCGACGGGCCGCACCAGGATGACCACATGGCACTGCGCGACCTTCAGCGCGCCCTGTCGGAGATGACGCCCCAGCACCGCACCGTCCTGCTGCTCATCGGACTGGAAGGCCTGAGCTACCGGGAAGCCGCGGAGGTGCTCGACATCCCGGTCGGCACCGTCATGTCGAGACTGGCGCGCGCGAGGGAACGGCTGCGCCTCATGCTGGGCGACGGCCGGGGCACCGTGCCCGCCGTCGAGGAGGGCGCCCCGCCCGCGCGGCGACGCGCACCATGACGGACCCGGCCCGCAATATCACCGAGGACGAGCTCCACGCCTATGTGGACGGCGCGCTCAAGGAGCGCCGGCGCCAGGCGGTGGAGGCCTGGCTCGCCGCACATCCGGCCGATGCGGAGCGGGTCGCGGCCTGGCGCCGCCAGATCGCGCTCATGTCGAAGGCCTATGGCGCCATCGCCGAGGAGCCCGTTCCCGCCCACCTGTGTGCGCGAACCATCGCGGCGCGCCTCGGGGAACGGCGCCCGGCCACGAGGCTTCGCCGGGGCGGTCTCGCCGCCGCCGCGGCCGTCCTGCTGGCGCTCGGGATGGCCGGCGGATGGATGGCGCACGGGCTTCTGGGCTCCGCGTCACCGGAGGCGGAGGAGGTCTGGCACCAGGCGCTCTCGGCGCATCGCGTCTTCACCGTGGAGAAGCGCCACGCCGTGGAGGTCGGCAGCGACCAGCGCGAGCATCTGGTGCGCTGGCTCTCCAACCGGCTCGGCTACGAGGTCGTCATACCGGACCTTGCGGGCCACGGCTTCCGCCTCATGGGCGGGCGGCTGCTGGCGTCGTCCGGCGAGCCCGCCGCGCAGTTCATGTACGAGAATGCCGGCGGCGACCGGCTGACGCTCTACGTGACACGCGCCAATGGCGGCGCCGATGCCGGCTTCAGCATGGGCCAGGAGAACGGCATGAGCGCCTTCTACTGGTATGACGGCCGGGTATCCTACGCCCTCGTCGGCACCCTGTCGCGCGAGGCGCTCAACGCCATCGCAATCGACGTCTACCGCCAGCTCGAGGGCGTGAGGCCGAGCTGATCCCCGCCTCAGGGGTGCGGCGAGACAAGCGGTGCCGCCGGTGTCTCGTCGCCCTCATAGACCACCTGTTCGCCGGACAGTCGGACCCTGCCCGACGCCACGAGCCTGAGCGCGAGCGGATAGACGATATGCTCCGCCTTGAGGACGCGCGCGGCGAGTTCGTCGGCCGTGTCGTTGCCGAGAACCGGCACGGCGGCCTGCGCGATGATCGGGCCGGCATCCATTTCCGGGCGCATGAAATGCACCGTGCAGCCGGTGATGCGTCCACCCTCCGCCAGCACCCGCTCATGGGTGTTGAGCCCGCGATAGGCGGGCAGGAGCGAGGGATGGATGTTGAGGATGCGGTTGCGCCAGCGCTCCACGAAGCCGTCCGTCAGGAGCCTGAGGAAGCCCGCGCAACAGATGATCTCGACCTTGGCCTCGCCGAGCACCGCGTCGAGCCGCTCCTCGAACGACTCGCGGCTCGAATAGGTCTTGTGGTCGATGGTCGCGGTGGCGATGCCGGCGTCCTCCGCCAGCTTCAGGCCGCGCGCGCCGGGGCGGTTGGAGACGACAAGCGCGATCTCGGCCGGGTAGTCGTCGGCCTGGCATGCCTCGATGAGCGCGGCCAAGTTGCTCCCGCGCCCGGAGATCAGGACGGCGATCTTCTTGCGCGCCACTGTGCTCAAACCCCCCGTCCAAGCGATCCGCGAAGCGCGATCGCCGCATCGTCCTTGCGGGGCTCGACGGTGCCCAGCACGGCAACCCGCTCGCCCGCCGAGACGAGGGCCCGCGTGACCGCGTCGGCGCTTTCGGCGGCCACCACGACGACCATGCCGATGCCGCAGTTGAAGGTCCGCAGCATCTCCCTCTCCTCAATGCCACCCGCCTCTGCGAGCCAGCCGAAGACCGGCTGGACCGGCACATGATCGAGATCGATCGCGGCACAAACGTGGCCGGGCAGCACCCGCGGCACATTCTCCAGAAGCCCGCCGCCGGTGATATGGGCGAGCGCCTTCACGCCCCCGCCGCCCTCGCCGCGCAGCGCGCCGAGCACCGCGGACACATAGATCCGCGTCGGCTCGAGCAGTGCTTCGCCGAGCGACCGGTCCGGCGCGAAGGGCGCCGACGCGCCATAGTCGAGGCCGAGATCGGCGACCAGCCGGCGGATGAGCGAATAGCCGTTCGAATGCGGCCCCGAGGAGGCAAGTCCCAAAACCGCGTCGCCCGGCGCGATATCGGTGCGCGGCAGAACCGCATCGCGCTCCACCGCACCGACGGAGAAGCCCGCGAGATCGTAATCGCCATCGCCATAGAGCCCCGGCATCTCCGCCGTCTCCCCGCCGATGAGCGCCGCGCCCGCCTGCCGGCATCCCTCCGCCACGCCGGCGATCACGGCGCTGGCGGTGCCCACATCGAGGTGCGAGCTGGCGAAATAATCGAGGAAGAAGAGCGGCTCGGCGCCCTGCACCACCAGGTCGTTGACGCACATGGCCACGAGATCGATGCCGATCGTGTCGTGGCACCCGGTCTCGATGGCGATGCGCAGCTTGGTGCCCACACCGTCATTGGCCGCGACCAGGACGGGATCGGCGAACCCCGTGGCCTTGAGGTCGAAAAGCCCGCCGAAACCGCCGAGACCGGCATCCGCGCCCGGCCGCCTCGTGGAGGCCGCCAGCGGCTTGATCGCCTCCACCAGCGCATTGCCGGCATTGATATCGACACCGGCTTGGCTGTAGGTGTACCCGGAAGGTCGGTTGCCGGACTGTTCGCTCATAGGGTGCGTCCCGTTTCTAGTCGCCGATCATCCTGCCCCGCATGGGGGCGATCGAGTGGAGTTTTTCGTTGCGCCGCCGCGCAAGAGCAAGCAAAAAAGCGCGCCTTGCACAACCCGCTGGCACATGGCGCCCTGGAAACGACGTGCGCAAGGACCTTGTGAAGAGGACAGGTTGGAAGCCATGATCCCCGCTTCATCTCGCCCCGGCACGCCGCTTCGCCAAGGCAGCCACCGCGCAGGCCGGGCGCTGCGCTCGCCCCTCGCCCTTCTGGCTGTTCTCGTTACCGCAGCGTTCCTTGCCGCGCAGGCCGCGCCCGCGCACGCCAATCCGTTCACCGTGTCCGGCGTTCTCGTCGATGCCAAGGCGGAGGACGCCTCCGCTGCCAAGCTCAAGGCCATCGGCGAGGCGCAGGTCATCGCGTTCAAGCGGATGATTCGCCGCCTGTCCACCGAGGAGGCCGCCAAGAAGCTCGATACGCTCGGCCCGGCGACCATCGGCCGGATGATGGCGAGCCTCAGTATCGAGCAGGAGCGTTCCGGCCCCGGCCGCTACATCGCACGTCTGACCATCACCTTCCTGCCCGACGAGATCCGCAAGCTGTTCGCCAATTCGGGAATCCTGTTCACCGAGCAGACGGCGGAACCCGCCATGCTGCTGGCGATCTGGGACGGGCCCGACGGCCCTGTCCTGTGGGGCGACTCCAATCCCTGGGGCAACGCCTGGCGCCACATCGACACGACCAACGCCCTCACCCCGCTCGTCATTCCGCTGGGCGACGTGGCGGACCGCTCGACCGTCACCGCGCAACAGGTGCTTGCCGGCGACCCCGTGCATATCGAGGCCCTCACCTCGCGCTACGATGGCAAGGGCCTGCTCGTCGCGACGGCGCGGCCGGCCGGCGACAATACCGTCCACGTCACCGTCACGGGCTCCTCCGCGGTCGGCCAGATCAACTACGAAGAGACGATCACGGCCAAGTCCGGCGGCGACAAGGCGGCGGCCCGCAAGGCCGCACGGCGCTTCCTGACCGCGATGCAGGACCGCTGGAAGGAAAACCGCCTGACCCGTTACCGACCGCCCGCGCCGGAGCAGACCATCACGCTCGCCATCCCGTTCTCCGGCATCGGCGAATGGAACCGGATACGCGGACGTCTCCTCGCCTCGCGCATGATCTCCAGCGTGGATGTCGACTCGCTGTCGGGCAACGGCGCGATGGTCACCATGACCTACCGCTACAATCTCGATGCGCTGAGCCTGGAACTCAGGCGGCGGGGGTTCGCGTTGACCAGGGCAGGCAACCAGTGGGTCCTGCGGCAGTCCTATTGAGGCGCCGCGGCACGGTCCGCATGGCATCGCACGCGCATTCACCCCGGCTGAAGAGGGATCTGTCTTGAGTCTCCCCAACATGATCACCATAGGGCGCATCCTGCTCGTGCCCCTGACGGTCTGGCTGATCATCACGGGCCAGTTCCCGGCCGCGTTCCTGGTCTTCATCGTCGCCGGCATCTCCGACGCGGTCGACGGCTTCATCGCCAAGCATTTCGGCCAGACGACCGAGCTCGGCGCCTATCTCGACCCAATCGCCGACAAGCTGCTTCTGGTCAGCATCTATATCTCGCTCGGCTTCCTGAACGAGCTGCCGCCCTGGGTGGTGATCCTCGTCGTCTCGCGCGACATCCTGATCATCGGCGCGGTGCTCCTGTCCTGGCTCGTCGACAAGCCGGTGAAGGTGCAGCCGCTCGTCGTCTCCAAGATCAACACGGTGGCGCAGATCGTGCTCGCCTGCCTCGTGCTCGCGGCACTGGCTTTCGGTCTTGCGCTGAACAGCGTTATTCTCCTGTGTGCGATCGCAGTCGGCATATTGACCGTGCTCTCGGGCGCCGCCTACATGCGGGAATGGCTGCGGCATATGGCGAACGGGCTCACCGGATCGCCCTGAACGGCTCACGGGGGAAGGACACCGGCGCAATGGGTTCACACGAGAACGAGCTTCCCTCCGCCGTGACATTGCGGCGCCAGGTGATCTTCTGGGCCGTGACCTTCGTGGTCCTGGTGCTCTGCCTTTATGTGCTGCGCCAGATCCTCCTGCCCTTCATCGCCGGGCTGGCGCTCGCCTATTTCCTCGATCCGGTCGCCGACTGGCTCGAACGCCTCGGCCTGCCGCGCCTCGCCGCGACCTTCGTGATCCTCGGCCTGTTCCTGCTGGTCTTCGTGTTGGCCCTCCTGCTCGTCCTGCCGATCCTCGGCGACCAGATCGCAAGCTTCGCGCAGAAGCTACCGGGCTATGTGAACACGCTGGTCGCGCGCGCCAATGAGCTGACACCGCCCTGGCTCCTGGAGATGATCCAGCAGTCGGGGCCCAAGCTCTCCGGCTCGCTCTCCGACGTCGCAAGCCGGCTCGCCGGCTGGATCGGCTCGCTTCTGGGCTCGATCTGGAGCGGCGGCATGGCGCTCGTCAATCTCGTCTCGCTCGCCGTCGTCACCCCGATCGTCGCCTTCTACATGCTCGTCGACTGGGATCGCATGGTGGCCAGGGTCGATAGCTGGCTGCCGCGCGACCATGCCGAGACGATCCGCCAGCTCGCCCGCCAGATGAACGAGGCGGTGGCCGGCTTCATCCGCGGCCAGGGCACGGTCTGCCTCTCGCTCGGCCTGTTCTACGCCGTATCCCTGACGGTGGCAGGTCTCGATTTCGGGCTGCTGATCGGCATCCTGTCGGGGCTCTTGAGCTTCATTCCCTATATCGGCTCGCTGGTCGGAGGCATCCTCTCGATAGGCATGGCGCTGGTGCAGTTCTGGCCGGACTGGATCATGGTCCTCACCATTGCCGGCATCTTCGCCATCGGCCAGTTCATCGAGGGCAACTTCCTGTCCCCGCTGCTCGTGGGGGATCGGGTGGGGTTGCATCCGGTCTGGCTGATGTTCGCGCTGTTCGCCTTCGGCTATCTGTTCGGCTTCGTCGGCCTGCTGCTCGCCGTGCCGATGGCGGCCTGCGTGGCGGTCCTGGTGCGCTATGCCTTGAAGCGCTATCTCTCGAGCCCACTTTATCTGGGAGGCTCCGGCCCCGATCCGGCGCGTGCCGGCGGCGAAGCGGGCCAGAACAGCGAGAGCGACCGAACCACGTGAGCACCACCAAGCCGACCGGACCGGGCGCAGGCGCGCAACTCGTCCTCGATCTCGGCCTGAGGCCCGCAATGGGCCGCGAGGACTTTCTCGTGGCACCGAGCAACGAGGCCGCCGTCGCCGCCATCGACCGCTGGCCGGACTGGCCGGCGCCCGTCCTTGTGCTCGTCGGGCCCGCCGGCAGCGGCAAGACCCATCTGGCCGAGGTCTGGCGCACGCGCTGCGATGCGGTGCGGATCACCGCGCGCGATCTCGACGAGGACATGGTGAAGGCGCTCGGCGAGGCGGGCACCGTGATCCTGGAGGACGCCCCGGGCCCGGCGCTCAACGAGCGTGCCCTCTTCCATCTCGTCAACCATCTGCGCGAGCTCGGCGGCTATCTGCTGATCACCTCGCGGAGCTATCCCGCGCAATGGGCAATTGCCCTGCCCGACCTCGCGACACGCCTGAAGGCGGCGGCCGTGACCGCACTGTCAGCGCCGGACGACATGCTTCTGCGCGGCGTTCTGGTCAAGCTGTTCCAGGACCGCCAGATCGCCGTCGACGAGGCGCTGATCAGCTACATGATCGCGCGCATGGAGCGCTCCATGGAGGCGGCCCGCACACTGGTGGAGGAGATCGACCGGCGGGCGCTCGCCGCACGCGCACCGGTCACGCGCCGCTTCGCCGGCCGTGTCATGGACGAGCTTTCAGACCCCGGCGAGCCCGACGAGGAGTGAGAGGAGATCTCCCATGCCCGGCATAGACGACAATCGCCCCTTCATCCCGATCCGCATCGCCGTCCTCACCGTATCCGACACCCGTTCCCTGGAGGACGACCGGTCGGGTACGGTGCTGGCGTCGCGCATCGAGGAGGCAGGCCACATCCTCGCCGACCGGACGATCGTCCGGGACGAGCCGGACGAGATCCGGGCGACAGTCTCCGCCTGGATCGGCGACGAGGCGGTCGACGCGGTCATCACCACGGGCGGCACGGGGCTGACCGGCCGCGACATCACGCCGGAAGCCGTCGCCCCCCTCTTCGACAAGGTCATCGACGGCTTCTCCACCGTCTTTCACATGATCTCGTTTCCCAAGATCGGCACCTCCACCGTCCAGTCGCGCGTGACCGCCGGCGTGGCGAAGGGCACTTACGTGTTCTGCCTTCCGGGCTCTCCCGGCGCCTGCAAGGACGGCTGGGACGGCATCCTCGCAAACCAGCTCGACTACCGCTACATGCCGTGCAATTTCGTGGAGATCATGCCGCGGCTCGACGAGCATCTGAAACGGGCCAAGGGCTGACGCCGCCAGCGCCGGTAGCTCTCCATGTCGTCGACATCCTCCAGCATCCGCAGCCGCGCGACACGCAGGCCCTCCAGATTGGCGAGCGTGTCCTCGAGCGCATGCGGGCCCGACCAGCGCACGCCCTCGAACATGCGCACGATGCGCGGCCGGCGCCTCTGGCCGACGAGCCAGTAGCCGCCGTCGCACGCCGGCCCGAAGACGGCATCGTTCGCCCCGAGCGCCCGGAAGCCCTCGGCGATGTCGCGGCGTGCGATGTCCGGGATATCGCTGCCGACAATGAGGACGGGCCCGGGCGGCATCCGGTCGAACAAGCGCTGCATGCGGCAGCCGAGATCGCCCCCGCCCTGCCCGAGCACGCCGACGCCCGGCGGCCACGCGGCGTGGGCGGCCGCGCTGTCCGGCGCGACGGCGAGCCAAGTCTGCCAGCGCGGGTCGCTTCCCAGGCGGCGCACCAGCGCCCACAGCATCGCGCGATAGCAGCGGGTCGCCTCCACAAGCCCGACCTCGCGGCCGAGTCGCGTCTTCACGCGGCCCAGCATCGGCGCCTTCGCCATGATGACGAGGCGGTTCGCGATCATCCGTAGAGCCGCTTGATCCGGGCGAGGCTCACGCCGGCGGCGTAGAGCGTGAGGCACAGCGCGTTACGCGCCATCCGCCTCGGATACCCCTCCCGGCGATAGCGGTCGGCGCTCGTCGTCGCCGTATGGGCAAGCCGGGTGAGATGGCGCCGACCGATCCGGCGCACGAGGTCCACATCCTCCATCAGCGGCAGGGCGCTGTAACCGCCGAGCCGCTCGTAGAAGGCGCGCGAGATGAGCAGGCCCTGATCGCCATAGGGCAGAGCCATGAGCCAGTAGCGCAGGCCGACGATCCGCTCCAGGAGGCGCGGCCAGGCACCGCGGTCGTCGAGCCTGAAGCGGAAGACGGCCGCCCTTTCGGCGTCGCCCGAGACCTGCGTCTCCTCGATGAACCGCCGCACCTCGTGCTCCCAGCCCGGTTCGAGAAGCGTGTCGGCATGCAGGAACAGGAGCCATTCCCCGCGCGCCGCATCCGCACCGGCGGCCAGTTGCCCGCCCCGTCCGCCCTTGGCCCTGACGATATCGCCGCCGGCCGCATCGGCGATGTCCAGCGTCTCGTCGTGCGATCCGCCGTCGACCACGACAAGCTGCTTCACCAGCCCCGAGATCACGCCGGGCACGAGGCTCGACAGGACCGGTACCAGCGTACCGGCGGCGTTGAGCGTGGGTATGACGACCGTCAGCATGATGCGGTGCAGCATAGCCGATGCCGGCCATGCTGCAAACTCCCCGTGTTCCCCGGCCTTCGCGTCTTTTGTTCTTGTTATGTTCCTTGACCGGGTTTATCATGCCCGCATGACGACGCTGATTGACCATAGGCCGTCCGCCCCCCAGGTGCCTCCGCCTCCCGGCCATGAGCGGGGCCGGGGCGCGCGCTCCAATGCGAGCGGGCGCTACGAGCGCGAGGCCCGCCTGATCTTCGACGACGGCTGGGGAACGCTGGAGGAGGAGACGCGGCTTTCCACCTCGGTGACCGAGGAACGGCCGAAGACCATCATCACACGCAATTCCTCGCCCGATATCGGCTTCGACCGGTCGATCAATCCCTATCGCGGCTGCGAGCACGGCTGCTCCTACTGCTATGCCCGCCCGAGCCATGCCTATATGGGCTTGTCTCCGGGGCTCGATTTCGAGAGCCGGCTGTTCGCAAAGCCCAATGCGCCGGAGCTTCTGCGCAGGGAGCTTTCGGATCCGAAATACACGCCCCGCACCATCGCGCTCGGCACCAATACCGACCCCTATCAGCCGATAGAGCGGCAATACCGCATCACGCGCGGCATTCTGGAGGTGCTCGCCGAGCTCGACCACCCGGTCGGCATCGTCACCAAATCCGCGCTTGTGACGCGCGACATCGACATTCTGGGCCCCATGGCGGAGAAGGGGCTCGCCAAGGTCGCGCTCTCCGTGACGACCCTCGATCCGTCGCTCTCGCGCGCCATGGAACCGCGCGCCAGCACGCCTGCAAGGCGGCTTCGCGCTCTGGAGATGCTGAACAATGCGGGCATCCCGACCGCTGTCATGGTGGCCCCGGTCATCCCGGCGCTCAATGACCGCGAGATCGAGGCGATCCTCAAGGCCGCCTCGGCCGCCGGCGTGGGCGAGGCCGGCTACGTCCTCCTGCGCCTGCCGCTGGAGGTGCGCGACATCTTCCGGGAATGGCTCATGGCGGAGCGGCCGGACGCGGCTGGCCACGTCCTCTCCCTCATCCGCTCCATGCGCGAGGGCAAGGACTACGACGCGACCTGGGGCCGCCGCCAGACGGGCACCGGCCCCTATGCCTGGACCATGGGCCGGCGGTTCGAGCTCGCCTGCAAGACGCTCGGTCTGAACAGGCGCCGCCTGAGCCTCAATACGGACCTCTTCAAGCGTCCGCCGCAAAAGGGCGAGCAACTCAGCCTGCTGTGAGCGGAGCGGAAAGCCCCCTCTTTGCGCCCCTCGCCGCTCATGCCCGCGGAGGCGGGCATCCAGGGGCGGATCGCGAGGGAATTTCAATCCCGCCGCAATCCGCTCCGGCCATATTGCCGTCCGGCGGGGCCTCGGCCAGACTGCCGGCATGCGGCAAGCCGATTCGAGAACGCCTGCGGGGCCCGACTACATGCACGAGATGCGTCTCGCGGCGGAAGGGACAGGGCCCGTGGCGGGGGTGGACGAGGCCGGCCGCGGCCCCTGGGCCGGGCCCGTCGTCGCCGCGGCCGTCGTGCTCGATCCGCGGAACATCCCCGAGGGGCTCGACGATTCCAAGCGCCTCACCGCGCAGCGCCGCGAGGCGCTGTTCGAGGAGATCATGGCCCGCGCCCACGCTGTCGCCGTGGAGGCGCCGGTGGAGCGGATCGACCGCGACAACATCCATCGGGCCACATTGTGGGCCATGGCGGAGGCCTGCCGGGCCCTGCCCGTCGCCCCCGCCTCAGCGCTGATCGACGGGCGCCACTGCCCCCCGCTCGCTTGCCGGACGCACGCACTGATCGGCGGCGACGGACTGTCGCTCTCCATAGCGGCGGCCTCCATCGTCGCCAAGGTCACCCGCGACCGGCTGATGGTCGCGCTCGGCCGCGACTATCCCGAATACGGCTTCGAGCGGCACAAGGGCTATGGCACCCCGGAGCACCGCATGGTGCTCGACCTGCTCGGCCCCACCCCCCATCACAGGCGCTCCTTCGCGCCCATTCGCGCGCTCGTCGAAAGAGCGCCCGCCGATTAATCCAAACTTTACGCTCTCCCGCGATTCTCAGTGGCTCCTGAACGAGTTAGTGAGTTGCGTTGGGGGTTCCCATGGGGATTGCGTCACGGTCGGACATCCGGCCCTTTCACGATACTGTACTGGCCGACGACTGCCTTCAGGCACTCGACCGGCTGCCCGCCAAATCCGTCGATCTGATCTTTGCCGACCCGCCCTACAACCTTCAGCTCAAGGGCGAGCTGCTGCGCCCCGACAATTCGCGCGTCAACGGGGTCGACGAGCAATGGGACCGGTTCACGGGCTTCGAGCACTATGACGAGTTCACCCGCGCCTGGCTGGAAGCCTGCCGCCGGGTCCTGTCGGACACCGGCACCATCTGGGTGATCGGGAGCTACCACAACATCTTCCGCATGGGCACCGTGCTGCAGGATCTGGGCTTCTGGATCCTCAACGACGTGGTCTGGCGCAAGACCAATCCGATGCCGAACTTCCGCGGCAAGCGTTTCACCAACGCCCATGAGACGCTGATCTGGGCGGCCAAGGACTCCGACCAGAAGCGTTACACCTTCAATTACGAGGCCATGAAGGCTCTGAACGACGACCTTCAGATGCGCTCCGACTGGGTGCTGCCGATCTGCACGGGCGGCGAGCGCATGAAGGACGGGGACGGCAACAAGCTGCACCCCACCCAGAAGCCGGAATCCCTGCTCCACAGGGTGATCCTGTCCTCGTCCAATCCGGGCGACGTGGTGCTCGATCCGTTCTTCGGCACGGGCACGACCGGCGTCGTCGCCAAGCGCCTCGGCCGCCACTATATCGGCATCGAGCGCGAGCCGGCCTATATCGAGGCGGCCGAAGCGCGGCTCGCCGCGACCGAGCCGGCCGACCCCGACGCGGTCAAGGTGTCGGCAGGCAAGCGCGCGGAACCGCGCATCCCGTTCGGCTCCATCGTCGAGCGCGGGCTCATAAAGCCGGGCACCACGCTCTACGATCCGCGCAAGCGCCATGCCGCCAAGGTGCGCGCCGACGGCTCGCTCGCCTGCGAGAACGCCACCGGCTCCATCCACAAGATGGGCGCCCATGTGCAGGGCGTGGAGGCCTGCAACGGCTGGACCTTCTGGCATCTTCGCCGCGGCAAGGATTTCGTGCCCATCGACATGATCCGCCAGGAGGTGCGCGCCGAGGTCGCCACCGCCTGAGCGCCCGCCCTCGACGCGGAATAACGAAACTGTTTCAGGGCCTTGCCGCCACCACCGGACTCTATTTGTCCGCCCGGTGAGGCAAGGTCCTGTTTTGACTCCGCGATCGCGCAATCATGCATCGCCCCCGTATCAGGGCGCTCTTGAGCAGGGCCCTTCGATCGCGCCTCCCGGTTGCGCCCCTGGCTCACGCCCGCGGAATTCGGGCCCCGGCGGCCTGAGCGCGAAAGGCGATTCAATCTCGCAGAACCCCGCGCTACGCCCCTGAAGCGACTCCGCTTTCGCGCACCGGCCGGTCCCAGTCCGGCCCCAGCACATGGCGCACGACCTTGCGCATGACATTCGGCAGAGCCTCCCCGTCGAGATCGGCGCGCGCCACCCAGCGATACCCCGCCCGGCCATCCGCCTCGTGATCGACCGGCTCTTGCGCGCGCCACACCTCAAGCTCCAGATGGAAATGCGTGAAGGTGTGCTCCACCCGCCCGGGCAGCGCCTGCCACGGCACGGTGAGCGGCGCGGCGGAGGCCGGGCTGGCGTCCGCTTCGTCAGCCACCGCCCAGGGGCTCGAGGGGACCTCCAGCATGCCGCCGAGCAGGCCCTGTTCGGGCCGGCGGCGCAGCAGCACGGCGCCGTCCGCCCGCTCCACCCAGAAGGCGATGCCGGAGCGCGTCGGGCGTTTCGCCTTGCGCCTCTTGCGCGGCAGCTCTTCGGCAAGGCCGCGCGCCCGTCCCTGGCAAGGATCCGACCACGGACAGATCAGGCAGTTCGCCTTGCGCGGCGCGCACACCGTCGCGCCGAGATCCATGAGCGCCTGGGCGAAGTCGCCCGCCCGCTCCTGCGGCACCAAGTTCTCCGCATGGGCCTTCAGGCGCGGCTTGGCATCCGGCAAGGGCTCCTCGACGGCGAAGAGCCGCGCCATCACGCGCTCCACATTGCCGTCGACGGCCGCTGCCGGCCGGTCGAACGCGATCGCCGCGATGGCCGCGGAGGTGTAGACGCCGATCCCCGGCAGTCCCTTCAGCGCGTCCACCTCCTGCGGGAACTGCCCGCCATGGCGCTCGACGACTTCCCTTGCGCATTTGTGGAGATTGCGGGCCCGCGCGTAATAGCCGAGCCCCGCCCATTCGCGCAGGATATCGTCGAGGGGGCCGAGGCGAGCGCCTCCACATCCGGCCAGCGCGCAACGAAGCGCAGGAAATAGTCGCGCACCGCCGCGACCGTCGTCTGCTGCAGCATGATCTCGCTCAGCCAGACGCGATAAGGATCAGCCGTCTCCCCCGGCCGGGCCCGCCACGGCAGGTCGCGGCGATGACGGTCGTACCAGGCGAGAAGGCTCTGCGCCATCACACGCGCGTGATCGCGATGGGCTTGGTCCGGGCTGGTGCGCGTCAAGGACATTTCCTATAGTCTGGCGTGGATCGGAAAGCGGTCACGGGGTCCCCACCGAGGGCCTATCACGAAACACGTGGCATCGGCACGCGGCAATGTCCAAACCCCTCTGGAACCACTTCGCAGGGCTGACACGCGCGACATTCGAGCGCTACGGCTTCGCCTATGCCGAGATCCTGTCGCAATGGCCGGCTATCGTGGGAGAGGAACTGGCGGCGATCAGCCAGCCGGAACGCCTGCGCTGGCCCCGGCTCTCGCCGCTCGAGGCAGAGGACAGCAAGGCGCGGCGCCAGCGCAAATATGGCGGCACGCTGGTGATCCGCGTCACGCACGGACGCGCGCTGGAGGTGCAGCACGACACGCCGCGCATCATGGAGCGGATCAACAGCTATTACGGATATGCGGCCATCGCGGAGCTGAAGGTCATCCAGGGGCCGCTTGCCCGGCGCGGCGACCGTGGCGCCCACCCGCCCGCGCCCCCGACGCTCGATGCGCCCGAGGAGCGCGCGCTCAGGCGCGAGATATCCGACATAGAGGATGACGGGCTGCGCAAGGCGCTGCACCGGCTCGGCCGCGGCGTGAAGACCAGGAGCAGGCACCCGCGCAAGACCGCGTGAACGCCGCCCGCCCCTTGTCCACAGCCGACAAAAAGGCTGTCATTTTGAAACAATATCTAGTAGTCAGGAGATAGGATGAAACTAGATCGTCGAAAGCTTGTGACCGGAACCATGGCCCTCGGCATCGCAGCCGGGCTCGACGGCTATTTCGGGCTCAATGGCCGGTCGGGATTCGGGCCCGCAAGCGCCGAAGCCGCAGCGGCGGATGCCGATCCCGCCGAGCTCGCCAAGCCGGGCCCGATGGGCGACATGGCGCTGGGCGAGGAGGACGCGCCGGTCACCATCGTCGAATACGCCTCGATGACCTGCCCGCACTGCGCGAACTTCCACACCGAGACCTTCCCCAAGCTGAAGGAAGAGTTCATCGACACGGGCAAGGTGCGCTTCGTGTTCCGCGAATTCCCGTTCGACGATCTCGCGCTCGCCGCCTTCATGGTCGCGCGCTGCGCGCCGGAGGACAAGTATTTCCCGATGATCGACATCCTGTTCGAGCAGCAGTCGACATGGGCCGGGCGCGGCGCCGATCCGCGCGAGGAGCTGTTCAAGATCGCCAAGCTCTCCGGCATGACGCGCGAGAAATTCGACGCCTGCCTGAAGGACGAGGAAATCGCCCGCGGCATCATGGCGGTGCGCGAGCGCGGCGCGAACGAGTTCGGCATCGATTCCACACCGACCTTCTTCGTCAACGGCAAGCTGCTGAGCGGCAACCGGCCGTTGGAAGAGTTCGAGAACGCCATCAATGCGGCGCTCGGCTGACGATGGAGCCGACACCGATGGGGTGAGCGGAAGGGGCGCAAACCGGGGATGAAGTTCACGCGGCTCAGGCTGTCCGGCTTCAAGTCCTTCGTGGAGCCGACCGAGCTCGTCATCGAGCAGGGTCTCACAGGCGTTGTGGGGCCCAATGGCTGCGGCAAGTCGAACCTTCTTGAGGCCCTGCGCTGGGCCATGGGCGAGAGCTCCTACAAGAGCATGCGCGCGTCCGGAATGGACGACGTCATCTTCTCCGGCAGCGCCTCGCGCCCCCAGCGCAACATGGCCGAGGTCACCATCGTCCTCGACAACAGCGCCCGCGCCGCCCCCGTCGGCCTCAATGACGACGAGGTGCTGGAGATCACCCGCCGCATCGAGCGGGAGGCCGGCTCCATCTACCGCATCAACGGGCGCGATGTCCGCGCCCGCGACGTCCAGCTCCTCTTCGCCGACGCCTCGACCGGGGCGCGCTCGCCGGCACTCGTGCGCCAGGGCCAGATCAACGAGATGATCAACGCCAAGCCCCAGGCGCGCCGGCGCGTCCTGGAGGAGGCCGCCGGCATCACCGGCCTCTATACGCGCCGCCACGAGGCGGAACTCAAGCTGAACGCGGCGGAAACCAACCTCGCGCGGCTCGACGACGTGATCGGCCAGCTCGAGCAGCAGCTCGCGAGCCTCAAGCGCCAGGCCCGCCAGGCCGCGCGCTACAAGGCGCTCTCCGGCGACATCCGCAAGCTGGAGGCCGCCCAGCTCTACCGCGCCTGGGCCGATGCCGCGCAGGCACTCCAGGACGAGGAGACCGGCTTCAAGGAGGCGACGCGCACGCTCGCCGAGCGCACGGGCCACGCCTCCGCCGCGGCACGCCTGCGCGAGGAGGCCGCCGGCCGGGTGCCGAAGCTGCGCGACGACGAGGCGGTCCGCGCCGCCGTCCTCCAGCGCCTCGAACACGAGCGCGACGGCCTCGACGAGGAAGCCCGGCGCGCGGACGCCCGCAAGGCGGAGCTCGAGGCCCAGCTCGAACAGCTCGGCGCCGACCTCGCGCGCGAGAGCGACCTCATCGCCGACAGCGATCGCGTGCTCGCCGAGCTGAAGGAGGAGGAGGACACGCTCAAGGCCGCCGAGGGCAGCGATGCCGACACGCACGCACAGGCCGCAAAGGCTATGCAGGCCGAGGCCGACAGGCTCGCCGCCGCACAGGAGGAGACCGACGCGGCCGCCGCGCGGCTGAGCGAGCTCTCAGCCCGCCGCCAGACGCTCGAGCGCAGCGTCGCCGACCATGCCGGCCGGATCGAGCGGATCGAGCGCGAGCTGAACGGCGTCGCCGGCCAGCGCGAGACACTCGCCGCCGATGGCGTCGCCGGCACCGAAGGCGAGACGCTTGCTGCAGCGCTCGCCGGGGCGGAAACCGCCGCAACGGCCGCCGAACAGGCCGTGACGGACGCCGAGACGTCGGTCGCGGAGGCCCGCAAGGCCGAGACGCAGGCCCGCTCCGTGCGCGACGAGGCGCGCCGACGTGCCGACACGCTGGAAACCGAGGTGCGCACGCTGTCGAAGCTCCTCATGGTCTCCGACGGCGATCTCTGGCCGCCCATGCTCGATGCGGTGACCGTCGCGCCCGGCTACGAGCGCGCGCTCGGCGCGGCACTGGGCGACGATCTCGACGCCGCGGCCGACACCGCCGCGCCGATCCACTGGGCCACCCTGCCCGCGCTTGCCGACCCGCCTGCCCTGCCCGGCGCCGCCGAACCGCTGTCGCGCGTCGTCCAGGCCCCGGAGGCGCTCGCCCGCCGCCTGTCGCAGACCGGCGTCGTGTCCCGCGAGGAGGGCAAGGCGCTCCAACCCTCGCTGAAGGCCGGCCAGCGCCTGGTCTCGGCGGAAGGCGACCTTTGGCGCTGGGACGGCTTCACCGCCGCCGCCGACGCGCCGAGCGCCGCCGCCCAGCGGCTTGCCGAACGCAACCGGCTCGCCGACCTCACCAAGGAGGCGGAGTCCGCCCGCGCGGACGCCGATACGGCGGAAGACGCGCTCACGGCGGCCCGCTCCGCGCTCGAGGCCGAGCAGACCCGCGAGCGGGAGACCCGTGAGGCCGCGCGCGCTGCCCGCGCCGCGGTCGATGCCAGACGCGCCGACTTGTCCGCCCACGAGCGCCGCGAGAGCGAACGCACAGCCAAGCTCAGCGCGCTCGACGAGGCCGCCCGCCGGCTCGGGGCCGATCTGGAGGAAGCCCGCGCCGCCCATGAGGCCGCCCGCACCGAATATGACGGCATGGAGCCCCTCGATACGCTGAAGGCGGAGGTCGACCGCCTGCGCGGCGTGCTGGCCGGACACCGCGCGGCCTATGCGGAGGCGCGCGCCCATCACGACGGGCTGGAGCGGGAGGCGCGCATGCGCCGCGACCGGCTTTCCCGAATCGAGGAGGAGCGCCGGTCCTGGCTGGACCGCACCGGGCGCGCCAGCCAACAGGTCGCATCGCTGGAGGAGCGCCGCACCGCGATCCGCACGCAACTGACGGGGCTGGAGAAGACACCCCAGGAGATCGAGGCGCGCCGCAGCAAGCTGATGAGCGCCCTGCGCGATGCGGAAGCCCAGCGCAAGGAGGCCTCCGACGCGCTCGCCGATGCGGAGAACACGTTGCGCGAGGCCGAACATGCCGCGCGCGAGGCGGAGGCCGCACTGAGCGACGCACGCGAGGAGCAGGCCCGCCGCGAGGCCCGCCGGGACGCGGCGCGCGAGCGGCTTCAGGACACCGCGGCCCGTATCGACGAGGTTCTCGAGGCAACGCCGGAGGAGGCGCTTGCCGCCGCTGGCGCGGAGACCGCCGACGAGCTGCCCGCGCCGGACAGGATCGCCAGCGATCTCGCCCGGCTGAAGGCGGACCGCGAGCGTCTCGGCAGCGTCAATCTCCGCGCCGACGAGGAGGCCGAGGCCGTCGACAGCCAGCTTGGCGAGCTCACCGCCGAACGCGACGACGTGGTCCAGGCCATCCAGCGGCTGCGCCAGGGCATCGCCAGCCTGAACCGCGAGGGGCGCCAGCGGCTGCTGGAGGCCTTCGAAACGGTCAACGCCAATTTCGCCGAGCTCTTCGCCACGCTGTTCGGCGGCGGCCATGCGGAGCTCCGTCTGGTGGAATCGGACGATCCGCTGGAGGCGGGCCTGGAGATCATGGCCAATCCGCCGGGCAAGCGCCCGTCGACGCTCACGCTCCTGTCCGGCGGCGAGCAGACGCTGACAGCCATCGCCCTGATCTTCGCGGTGTTCCTCACCAATCCCTCGCCGATCTGCGTGCTCGACGAGGTGGACGCGCCGCTCGACGATTCCAATGTGGAACGCTTCTGCAACCTGCTGAACGCCATGCTGGAGCGTGCCGACACGCGATTCCTGATCATCACCCACCACCCGCTGACCATGGCGCGCATGAACCGGCTGTTCGGCGTGACCATGATGGAACGCGGGGTGAGCCAGCTTGTTTCGGTCGACCTGGAGACGGCGGAGGGGTTGCGCGAGGCGAGCTGAACACCGGCCCCCGGGAGGCCCTTGGCGACCCCGGGCGATTCCACCGTCGCCGCCTGCTTATGCGCAATATGTGGCACGACCAAATGCCGCATCCGCCAAATCGGCAAAAAACGTGTTCACAACCAACCGGTTAGAAGACGCTCGCGCGGCTTGACACCTCCCCTGCCCGCTTCTATGTTGCGCCGCGGCTTTCAAGGGGGCGTAACCGCTCTCGTGCGGGCCGAAAAAGGGGGTCTGAATGGGCGATGACCGCTCGCCGACGTCGTCCGACCAACTGAGGGATTTCAAGGAGCGTCTCAACCGCGCGCAAGCCTCCATTCGTGAGCGGGATCGGGAGGCATATGGCAGCAGTTCAGCCTACAGTTTCGGCCTGCGCATCGCGACGGAACTCGTTGTCGCAATAGCAGTCGGGTTCGGAGCGGGCTGGGGTCTCGACCTCTGGCTGGGCACCAAGCCGTGGTTTCTCGTGCTGTTCATAGTGCTGGGCGCGGTTGCGGGTATCTTGAACGTGGTCCGAGCGGCGCATTCGGCCGAGGCCAGGCGCCATCTGGGGATTGCAGAATCGACATCGGGCGACGAGCCCGGCTCGGACAGGATGGAGAGATCGCGCAAGGCGCGCGGCAGGCAGGGACAGGAAGACGGTGGCAACGGAGAACGTACAGGCTGAACACGGCGGTGGTCTCGCCCTCGATCCGATGCATCAGTTCGAGGTCACGCCGCTGATCAAGATTCCGCTCGGCGGCATCGACGCGCATTTCACCAATTCGAGCCTGTGGATGGTGATCGGCGTCGCCCTGATCCTCATCGTCATGCTCGCGAGCTCGCGCAAGCTCGTCCCCGGGCGTCTGCAATCGGTCGCCGAGCTTGGCTACGAATTCGTCGCCAACATGCTGCGCGACACGGTGGGCGATGCTGGCCGACCCTATTTCCCGTTCATCTTCACGCTGTTCGTGTTCATCCTGGCCATGAACATGCAGGGCATGCTGCCCGGCTCGTTCACCGTGACGAGCCATATCATCGTCACCTTCGCCATGGCGCTCGCCGTCTTCATCGGCGCGACGATCATCGGTTTCATCAAGCATGGCTTCGGCTATCTGAAGCTGTTCGTGCCGTCCGGCGTGCCGAGCGTGCTCCTGCCGCTGCTCGTGGTCATCGAGGTCATCTCGTATTTCACGCGGCCGATCAGCCTGTCGGTGCGACTGTTCGCCAACATGATGGCGGGCCACACCATGCTCAAGGTCTTTGGCGGGTTCGTGGTCGGGCTCGGCGTTCTGGCGGGCTGGGTGCCCCTGGCGGTCATGGTCGCCATCACCGGCCTGGAGGTGCTCGTCGCCTTCCTGCAGGCCTATGTCTTCGCCGTTCTGACTTGCATCTATCTCAACGATGCAATTCACATGCACGATCACTGACGACTTAATCGGTTCATCCAGTTTGACCAACAAGAGGAGTTTGAACACATGGACGCGGAAGCAGCTAAGCTGATTGGTGCGGGTCTCGCAGCCATCGCGCTTGCTGGTGCGGGTGTCGGCATCGGCCTGATTTTCGGCAACTACCTCGCCGGCGCGCTGCGCAACCCGGCGGCCGCACCGGGCCAGTTCGCCAACCTGCTGCTGGGCTTCGCGCTCGCAGAGGCGACCGGCCTGTTCGGCCTGGTGGTGTCGCTCATCATCCTGTTCGTGTTCTGAGAACGCCGCCGTCCGCGCGCCGGGCGCTTGCCGTCCGGCGCATGTGAAACGGCCTGAGACCGCCGCATACCATGCCGCGGTCGATGCCGTGACAGCGAAAACGGGACCTATCAAGCGATGCCCCAGCTAGATTTCGCCTCATACGGGCCCCAGCTCATCTGGCTCGCGATCACCTTCGCCATCCTGTATCTCGTCATGGCGCGGATCGCGCTTCCCGGTGTCGGCGGCGTGATCGAACAGCGGCGCAACCGCATCGCCAGCGATCTCGACGAGGCCAGCCAGCTTCGGGGCGAGACGGAGAAATCCGACGAAGCCTACAGGGCAACCCTGGCGGAAGCCCGTGCCAAGGCGCACGGCATCGGCCAGGAGACGCGCCAGAAGCTCAATGGCGAGATGGAGGCGGAGCGCGCCAAGGTCGACGCCGAGCTGGCCGAGAAGCTCAAGGAGGCGGAGGCCCGCATCGGCGAGATGAAGGCCGACGCGATGTCCGGGATCAAGGATGTCGCGACGGAGTCCGCAACCGAGATCGTCAAGGAGCTGGTCGGCGGGCGCATCGCCAAGACGACCGTCTCCAAGGCGGTCGATCAGGTCGCCGGCAAGTAAGGCGGGAATTCGGAGAGCCTCATGTTGTCATCGCCGGAATTCTGGGTTGGCGTCTCCTTCGTGATCTTCCTCGGGGTGCTGGGCTATTTCCGCGTCCACACCCGTGTCCTCACCTCTCTCGACGACCGGGCCGACCGGATCCGCAAGGAGCTGGAAGAGGCGCAGCGCCTGCGCGAGGAGGCCCAGGCCATGCTGGCCGAAGCCCAGCGCAAGCAGCGCGAGGCGGAGAAGGAAGCCGAAGACATCCTCGCCCAGGCCAAGGAGGAGGCCAAGCTGATGGCGGCCGAATCCAAGAAGACCATCGAGGATATGATCGAGCGCCGCCGGGAGATGGCGGAGTTCAAGATCGCCCAGGCCGAGGAGCAGGCGATCAAGGACGTCCGCGCCGCCGCCACCGATCTGGCCATTTCCGCGGCCGGCGAGGTCATCGCCCAGCAGGTCAAGGGCGAGAAGGCCCAGAAGCTCATCGATGACAGCATCGGCGTGCTGAAGAAGCGCCTGAACTGACGCGTCGCCCCGACAGTCCACACATGCAGAACGCCCCGCCGGAGAAATCCCGGCGGGGCGTTTTTCTTGGCATCGGGGCCGACCGGGTTCGGCGGACCTCGATGTCGCGGCTCGCGGCCTCCCTCTACCCGTCATCCCCGAAAGCGGGGATGACGGCAAACCCGAATTGGCCCGAGAGCGGGGGACCGCGATCCCCCGCTGGACCAGGGGCCCCTACTCCGCCGCCTGCGAGGCGTTCTGCTCCGGTGTCCAGCGCAGGATGGGGTGGCGGGCCGCACGCGTCTCGTCCAGCCGGCCGACAGGCGTGTAGCGCGGGGCGCCGGTGAAGCGCTCCGTATTGCCGTCGCGCGCGGCGTCCGCCAGCCGGCGCAGGGTCGCGACGAACTGGTCGAGGCTCGCCTTCGATTCCGATTCCGTCGGCTCGATCAGCATCGCCCCATGCACCACGAGCGGGAAATAGACCGTCATGGGATGGAAGCCCTCGTCGATCATCGCCTTGGCGAAATCGAGCGTGGAGACGCCCGTGCCCTTCAGGAAGCTGTCGTCGAACAGCACCTCGTGCATGCAGGGCCGGTCGTGATTGTAGGGCAGGCTGAACGTATCCTTGAGACAGGCGCGCACATAGTTGGCGTTGAGGACCGCATCCTCCGCCGCCTGCCGGAGCCCGTCCGCGCCATGGCTCATCATGTAGGCGAGCGCGCGCACGAACATGCCCATCTGGCCGTGGAACGCCGTCATGCGCCCGAAGGCCTCGCCCGCCGCATCGTCATCGAGGCTTTCCACAAGCCGGAACCCGTCCTCGTCATGGACGACGAAGGGCAAGGGCGCGAACGGCGCCAGAGCCTCCGACAGGACGACCGGGCCCGCGCCCGGCCCACCCCCGCCATGGGGCGTGGAGAAGGTCTTGTGCAGGTTGATGTGCATGGCGTCGACGCCGAGATCGCCGGGCCGCGTGCGCCCCATGATCGCGTTGAAATTGGCGCCGTCGCAGTAGAAATAGGCGCCGACCTCATGGACCGCCTCGGCGATTTCGCGCACATCTGGCTCGAACAGCCCACATGTGTTCGGATTGGTCAGCATGATCGCCGCCACATCCTCCGACAGGCGCTCCTTCACCGCTTCGGGGTCGACGGTGCCGTCCTCGCGGGCGGGCACGGAGACGACCTTGTAGCCGAGATAGGCCGCCGTCGCCGGGTTCGTGCCATGGGCCGATTCCGGCACCAGGACGATCGAGCGCGGCTCGCCGCGAGCCTCCAGCGCGGCGCGGATCGCCATCATGCCGCACAGCTCGCCATGGGCGCCCGCCTTCGGCGACATGGCGACCGCCGGCAGCCCCGTCAGCGTCTTCAGCCAGTGCGCCAGCGTGTCGATCAGTTCCAGCGCCCCCTGCACCGTGCTTTCGGGCTGCAGGGGATGGATGTCGCCGAAACCGGCCAGGCGCACCGCCTTCTCGTTGAGCCGCGGATTGTGCTTCATGGTGCACGAGCCCAGCGGATAGATGCCGAGATCGATCGCGTAGTTCTTGCGCGACAGGCGCACATAGTGGCGCATCGCTTCCGGTTCCGACAGGCCCGGCAGGCCGATGCCCTGCTCGCGCGCCAGCGTGCCCAGCCGGTTCTCCGGCGCCTCGGGCAGGTCGATATCGACGCCCGTCACCTCCGTGGAGCCCACCTCGAAGATCAACGGCTCCTCGATATCGAGGCCGCGATTGCCAGTGAATGTCGCCACGGCGCCTTCGCTGTCCTGCGCGGTTGGCGCGGTGGCGCGCCCTTCCCTGTTCATCATGCCAGCACCTCCTTCAGTGCCGTCTCGTAAGCGTCCCGATCCTCGTCGGTATTCACCTCCGTGGAGGCCACGACGATGAGATCCCCGAACGCGTCGGCTGTGGGCTCGAGCCTCGACACCGGCACGCCGCCGAGTATGCCCTTCTGCGCCAGTGCCTCGACCACCTCCGCGCCGGGTTTCGGCGTGCGGATGGTGAACTCGTTGAAGAAGGTGGGGGTCAGGACCTCCACGCCCTTCACGCCCGACAGACGGTCCGCCAGGAGGCACGCATTGTGATGGTTGAGCCGGGCCAGATCCCGGAAGCCCTTCTCGCCGAGAAGGCTCAGATGGATTGTGAAGGCAAGGCAGCACAGCCCTGAATTCGTGCAGATATTGCTGGTCGCACGTTCGCGGCGGATATGCTGCTCGCGCGTCGACAGGGTGAGCACGTAACCGCGCTTGCCCTCGCCGTCGACCGTCTCACCCGCAAGCCGCCCGGGCATCTGGCGCAGGAACTTCTCGCGCGTGGCGAAGAGCCCGACATAGGGCCCGCCAAAGCTCAGCCCCACACCGAGCGACTGGCCTTCCGCGACCACGATGTCGGCGCCCATCTCGCCGGGTGAGCGCACCGCACCCAGCGAGACCACCTCCGTGACGACTGCGATCAGCAGGGCGCCGTTCTCGTGCGCCGCCCTGGCAATCGGCTCCAGGTCGGTCAGCGAGCCATAGACATTGGGCGTCTGCACGACGACGCAGGCCGTCTCCGAGTCGATGGCCGAGACGATGTCCTCCTCGCCGTTGAGGGCGGGCGGCAGGGCATGCACCGTACTGCCGCCGAAATGGGAGAGGTTCTCCACCACCGCGCGATATTGCGGATGCAGCCCGCCGGAGAGCACCGCCTTGCGGCGCTTCGTGACCCGCTCGGCCATCAGAACGGCCTCCCCGCAGCCCGTCGAGCCGTCATACATGGAGGCATTGGCGACCTCCATGCCGGTGAGCAGCGCGACCTGGGTCTGGAACTCGAAGAGATACTGGAGCGTGCCCTGGCTGACCTCCGGCTGATAGGGCGTATAGGCGGTCAGGAACTCCGAGCGCTGGATCAGGTGATCTACGGTCGCGGGCACATGGTGCTTGTAGGCGCCCGCGCCCACGAAGAAGGGAACGGCGCCCGCCGAAACGTTCCGGCCCGCCATGCGGGTCAGCGTGCGCTCCACCTCCAGCTCGCTCCGGCGGCGCGGCAGCTCGACCGGGCGGTCGGAGCTGTCGAGCCTCGCCTCGGGCGGGACATCGACGAACAGCGCGTCGATATCCTTCGCGCCGATGCGCTTCAGCATCGCCTTTCGGTCGGCCTCGGTAAGCGGAAGGTAGCGCATCACGCACTCTCCTCGAGGAATGCCTTGTAGGCATCCTCGTCCATCAGCCCGTCGAGCGCGGACTTGTCGGCCAGCTTGATCTTCACGAACCAGCCGTCGCCCTGCGGGTCCTCGTTGACCTTGTCGGGCGCGTCGGTCAGCGCCTCGTTGACCTCCACGACCTCGCCGGCGACCGGCGCGTAGACCTCGCTCGCCGCCTTGACCGATTCCACGACCGCGGCCTCGTCGCCGGCGGCGACCTCCTTGCCGACCTCCGGCAGCTCCACGAACACCACGTCGCCGAGCTGTTCCTGCGCATAGTTGGTGATGCCAATGGTCGCCGTCTCGCCGTCGAGACGGATCCATTCATGATCCTTGGTGTAACGAAGTGTGCTCATCTTCCTCATCCCTGACGATATTCGACCCCGAAAACGTCCGCGACCGGTCTCTATTTCGCGTAGCGGTGCGGTACGAAGGGCAGCTTGACCACATGGGCCTCCAGCGTCTTGCCGCGAACGACCAGCCCGAGCGCCGTGCCCGGCGCCTCGTGGCCGGCGGCGACATATCCCATGGTGACGGGCCCCTCCACGGTGGGCCCGAACCCGCCGGAGGTGACGACGCCGATCTCCTCGCCATCCGCCGACCGGATCGCGGTGCCGTGGCGCGCAGGCGCGCGGCCTTCCGGCTTGATGCCGACGAGCCGGCGCGACGGCCCCTCCGCGATCTCGCGCATTATGCGCTCCGCTCCCGGAAAGCCGCCCTCCTCGCGGCGGCGCTTGCCGATGGACCATCTGAGCCCCGCCTCGACCGGGCTCGTCGTCTCGTCGATGTCCTCGCCGTAGAGGCACAGGCCCGCCTCGAGCCTCAGGGAGTCGCGCGCGCCGAGGCCGGCCGGCTCGACCTCCTCATGGGCCAGCAGCGTCTCCGCGAACGCCTCCGCCATGGCGGCGGGAAGCGAGATCTCGAAGCCGTCCTCGCCCGTATAGCCGCAGCGGCTCACAAGGAGCGTCTCGCCGTCGCGGACAATCTCGCGGGCCGACATGAAGGCCATGTCCACGGCTTCGGGAATGTGGCCGGCGAGGATCTCTGCCGCCGCCGGCCCCTGCAGTGCGATCAGCGCGCGGTTCTCCCAGGGCGAGATTTCCGCCTTCCCCTCGATAGCTGAGGCGATATGGGGCAGGTCCACCGCCTTGCGCGAGGCGTTGACCACGACGAACAGCCTCTCGCGCCCGCCGGCGTTCGGCATGCGCGTGACCATGAGATCGTCGATGATGCCGCCATCGGCGGTGGTGAGCTGAGTATAGCGCATGCGCCCCTCGCCGAGCCCGGCAATGTCGCCGGGCACGAGGCGCTCGAACAGCTCGGCAAGGCCGTCCGGCGCGAACAGCCACGCCTGGCCCATATGGGAGACGTCGAACAGCCCGGCCTTGGCGCGGGTGTGCTTGTGCTCGGCCATGATGCCGGCCGGGTACTGGACCGGCATCTCGTAGCCGGCGAACGGCACCATGCGCGCGCCGAGGCGTTCGTGCAGCGCATGGAGCGGCGTGCGCTGCAGGGCCGTTTCGTCTGTCTGTCGGGCTTGGGCCATCCCTCTCCCCAGGTTCCTCGTCAAGGTTTCGCAACGGACAACACGTCCGCTCGCGCCCCCTCTGTCAGAGAACCTGAGAGAATTGACCCGGCTGTCTTCGAACGTCCCGCGGCCGATGGTCGAGGCGCGCGGGCACCGGGCTTACCCCCTTCGGTGAGCGGGTCGCGAGGCGATCCGCTGCTCTCCAGAGGTGCATGGCCTTTACGGTCCTTTTGCCTGAGAGTTTCCGGGGCGGTTGCTCCTTCGGCGCCGGGCGCTCAAGGCCCGATCTCTTCCGCAAAGGCAGGTGCACATATGTCTTGCCGCGAACAGACACACTGTCGCGACATGGCCCAAACTAGACGGAGCGAAGGGCTTGTCAAGGCCGGTATGTCGCATTTGAACCACAAAACGTCGGCCATTCCGCTCCTTGACAAGCCCCCGGCTGGTTCCTCTATTTAGCGTATAGTCACTCTGGATGCGCAGGCTCGTGAGATGCCCGACTCGCCGACACCGCCGCTGAAGATCATGATGGCCGCCCCCCGCGGGTTCTGTGCCGGGGTGGTCCGCGCCATCGACATCGTTGAGCTCGCGCTGGAACGCTATGGCGCGCCGGTCTATGTGCGCCACGAGATCGTCCACAACCGCTATGTGGTGGAGGATCTGGAGCGCAAGGGCGCCATCTTCGTGGAGGAGCTCGACGAGGTGCCGGCGGGCGACTGGCCGGTGATCTTCTCCGCCCACGGCGTGCCGAAGGCGGTGCCGGCCAACGCGCAGGACCGCAACCTGTTCTATCTGGACGCCACCTGCCCGCTCGTCTCCAAGGTCCATATGGAGGCCGAGCGCCATCATGCGCGCGGGCTCGACCTCGTGCTGATCGGCCATGCCGGCCATCCGGAGGTCATCGGCACCATGGGCCAGCTCCCCGAGGGGGCCATCACGCTCGTGGAGACGGTGGAGGATGCGGAAACCTTCAAGCCGCGCGATCCCGACAAGCTCGCCTATATCACCCAGACGACGCTGTCGGTGGACGACACGAAGGACATCATCGCCGTCCTGAAGCGCCGCTTCCCCAATGTGATCGGCCCGCACAAGGCGGATATCTGCTATGCGACGACCAACCGGCAGGAAGCGGTGAAGGCCATCGCCGCCGATTGCGACATGGTGATCGTGGTCGGCGCACCCAACAGCTCCAATTCCCGCCGCCTCGTCGAGGTCGCCCGGAAATCGGGCTGCAAGGACTCCATGCTGGTCCAACGCGCCGCCGATATCGACTGGCTGACGCTCGACGGCGTCAGGACGCTCGGCGTGACGGCCGGCGCCTCCGCCCCGGAAGTACTCGTGGAAGAGGTCGTTGCCGCGTTCCGCAAACGCTTCGATGTGACGGTGGAGGTCGTGGAGACGAAGACGGAATCGGTGTCCTTCAAGATCCCCCGCGAGTTGCGCCAGACCGCAGCACAGTAGCCGCCAGCCTCGTCCATGGCGGTTTACACCGAAGTCTCCGATGACGATCTCGCCGGTTTCGTCGCCGGCTACGATGTCGGCCACCTCACCTCCTTCAAGGGCATCGCAGAGGGGGTGGAGAACACCAACTATCTCGTCCAGACCGACCGTGGCCGCTTCATCCTGACGCTCTACGAGAAGCGCGTGGATTCGGGCGACCTGCCCTTCTTCCTGGGACTGCTCGACCATCTCGCCGCCCGCGGCATCCCTTGCCCGACCCCGCTGCGCGACCGCTCCGGCGCCATGCTGCGCGAGCTCGCGGGCCGGCCGGCGGCACTCGTGAGCTTCCTCGACGGCATGTGGGTGCGCCGGCCGGGTGTCGCCCATTGCAGGGCGCTCGGCACCGCGCTCGCCAGGCTGCATCTGGCTGCACGCGACTATGAGGGCCACCGGGAGAACGCCCTCACCGTGCCAGCCTGGCGCGCGCTGATCGACGCCTGCGGCGACCGGCTGGAGGAGATCGAGCCGGGGCTTGCCGGAGAGCTCCATGGCGAGCTTGAGACCTTCGAGCGGGCCTGGCCCTCCTCGTTGCCGCGCGGCATCGTCCATGCCGACCTGTTTCCGGACAATGTGTTCTTCCTTGGGGAAAAGCTCGTCGGGCTGATCGACTTCTACTTTGCCTGCACCGACTGCCTCGCCTATGACATCGCCATCTGCCTCAATGCCTGGTGCTTCGAGGTGGACGGCGCGTTCAACGTCACCAAGGCGCGTGCGCTGCTGGAAGCCTATGGGCGAATCCGCCCGCTGACGGAAGAGGAGTTCGAGGCATTGCCGCTGCTTGCGCGCGGCGCGGCCATGCGCTTCCTCGCCACGCGCGCCTATGACTGGCTGAACACGCCCGCCAACGCCTTCGTCAGCCGCAAGGATCCGATGGAGTATGTGCGCCGGCTGCGCTTTCACCGCGGCGTCGCCGGCACCGGCGAATATGGACTGGACCGATGAGCGAGACGAAATCCGTGGAGATCTTCACCGACGGCGCCTGTTCGGGCAATCCCGGCCCCGGCGGCTGGGGCGCGATCCTGCGCCACGGGGCAACGGAGAAGGAACTGTCCGGCGGGGAAGCGGCGACCACCAACAACCGCATGGAGCTGCTGGCCGCCATCAATGCGCTGGAAGCGCTGAAACGGCCCTGCCGCATCGACCTCTATACCGATTCAGCCTATCTGCGCGACGGCGTCACGCGCTGGATGAAGCGCTGGAAGACGAATGGCTGGAAGACGGCCGACCGCAAGCCGGTGAAGAACGCCGATCTCTGGCAGCGCCTGGACGAGGCCCTGAAGGCCCACGACATCTCCTGGCACTGGGTAAAGGGCCATGCCGGCCACCCCGAAAACGAAAGAGCCGACGCGCTCGCGCGCGCCGGCATGTCTCCCTTTCGCCGCAACGGCAAATAGGCTTCGCGGGACCTCAAAGGGCGGCGAGGATCTTCTGTGCGCTGCTCGCCTCCGCGTCCGAGGCCTTCTCCTCGACATTCAGCGTCTCCACCACGCCGTCATTGACGACCATGGCGTAGCGCTGCGAGCGCGTGCCGAGGCCCGCGCCGGAGGCATCGAGCTCGAGCCCGATCTTCTTCGTGAAGTCCGCATTGCCGTCGGCGAGAAGCTGGACCTTGCCGTCCGCGTTGCTCTGCTTGCCCCAGGCGTCGAGCACGAACATGTCGTTGACCGCCACGCAAGCGATGGTATCCACGCCCTTGGCCTTGATCTGGTCGGCCAGCTCGATGAAGCCCGGCATGTGCTTCAGGTGGCAGGTGGGCGTGAACGCGCCGGGAACTGCAAAGAGCACGACCTTGCGCCCGCCGAACACATCGGCCGTCGTAAGCTGCTGGGGCCCGTCCGCGGTCATGGTCATGAAGGTCGCCTCGGGCAAACGGTCACCAACCTTGATCGACATGATGCAACTCCCTCGAATCTCTTGTGGCTGAACTGGTGCGCAGACCGGCGCGGCGCGCCAGCGGCCTCCCCGGTCTATTCGACCTGCCGGCTGTCCGCAAGGCGTTTGCCGCCCTGCAGTACGGTGATGCGGAGCGGCTGGCCCGCCAGCGCCACGGCATCCGTCGCGCCGTCCACCGGCACGAGATAGCGCAGCGCACTGCCGCTCTCTCCCGCCCCGGAATCGAGCCGTCGCGGCACGCCGAAATAAACAGTACCGTCCCCCTCGACCAGGATGTCGGCAGGCACCGACGGCGTATCGCTTTCGATCTCGATCTCGAGCGCAACGCCCTTGCCGCCGGACGCATCGGTCACGGCGCGCACCGCACCGATTTCAAGCCCCGGAACCTCGCCTGCGGGCTTCGGCACGGTCTCCGCATAGCTCTCAACGAGCGCGCGGGCCTGCGGGTTCGTCCACCCCTCGCCGAGGTCGGCTGAGAGCTCGGCGCGCGCCGGCACGCAGACCTCGCGGCAGACGGCATAGTCGAGCGTCAGGTCGAGGCGGACCGGCTTGGCCGGATCGGCCGGCATCACCTCGACGGGAAAGACCACGCGATCCTTGTAGCCGATATTCTCCCCGAAGGCGTCGGAGAAGCGTACGGGCGCTGGCCAGCGTACCGCCGCCTCCGCCACATTCTGCGAGCCCGACCAGTCGAAAACCGGCGGGACGCCCGAGTCGCCCGGCACGCGCCAATATGTCTTCCAGCCCGGCGCCAGGCGGATATCCACGCCCGCACGCAACATGCCGTCGCGCGCGCCGCCATCGACCAGCCTGACCGTGCTGTGCGACAGCGCTGCCCCCGGCTGCGACAGCGCCGAGGACACGGTATCGGCGGCATGGGCTGCAGAGAGCGTAAAGGCTAGCGCGGCGGCGGCGACAATGACACGCATCGGACTGGACATTCCTGCCTGTTTCGAACCGGAACGGGCGCCTGGCGCAACGCTCGGGACCGATCGACGGTCCTGCACCCGGACGACCCATCCGATTGCAGCGCGATCCTGCCATTCTGGGTAACACAGAGATGCGGCATCGTGGGCATTTTCCCAATTCACGTTTCCGTCAGAGCCGGCGCCTCAAGGCGCACACACTCTTTGCCGGTTGCCGTTTTCACTGTACCCTTGAACGTGGCGACACAAGGAAACGCGATGGGTGCAACCTACTATCTCGACGGACAGATGCTGATCGCCATGCCGACCATGGGCGATCCCCGCTTCGAGCGTGCCGTCATCTTCGTTTGTGCCCATTCCGCAGACGGCGCCATGGGGATCGTCGTCAACAAGCCCGCCGATTCGATCACCTTCCCGGACCTTCTGGAGCGCCTCGATATCGTATCGCACGATCAGGGCATCCAGCTTCCCGAAGAGGTGCGCAGGCTACCCGTTCAGTTCGGCGGACCGGTGGAGACCGGGCGCGGCTTCGTGTTGCACACGGCGGACTATTTCTCCGCCGACTGCACGCTTCCCATCGACGAGGGCGTGGGCATGACGGCCACGCTCGACGTGCTGCGCGCCATCGCCACGGGACACGGGCCCCGGCAGGCCATGCTGGCGCTCGGCTATGCGGGCTGGGGCCCCGGCCAGCTCGAGCATGAAATCCAGGAGAATGGCTGGCTCCATTGCGAGGCCGACGAAACGCTCCTGTTCGACGCCGATCTGGACGCGAAATACAAGCTCGCCCTGGAAAAGATCGGGGTCGATCTCCGCCTGCTCTCCAGCGACGCCGGCCACGGCTAGAGTGCTTTCAGGAAAAGTGGACACCACTTTTCCGGTTCGAAAGCGCGGCAATACAATGCCCTTCAGGTCCGATGGGTTCGGATTGAGGCGCACCCTACCCTCGTCATTGCCCGCTCACTGTCCGGCATTACAAGGAACGATGCCCGCCCGGACAGGCAGGCGGTAACCGGCTCCACGGCCGAACGGCCTATTGCCCGTCATCCCGGACCGGCTGCTTTCGCCGGCGGCGCAGGCGGCGGCCCAGAGGAGAGGCGGGACCGCCGCGAGACGCGGCCGGCCCGGACGAAGACGGGGCGGAACTCGTTGAAGCGGCGCGTCCGGCCTCCTGGCCGCCGCCGAAGGATGTCGCGGACATCTCCGGCAGGCGCACGGTACTGTCGCCCGGCTTGTCGCCGGTCTCTCCCTTGCCGGATTGTCCGCCTCCCCGCGAGCGCGGCGTGCTGCCGCCCTCCCTGGAGCCTGAAGCCTTGCCTCCGCCGGCACCCGGGGCCTTGGCGGGCTTGGCCGCCGGGGTCTTCTTGGCCTTGGGCGCCGTGCGGGCTTTCACCGTCTTGTAGCCCTGCCCGCCCTTCTTGCGGACCTTGCGCTTCTCCGCCGGACGCACCGGACGCTGAACGGCCTTTCCGGTGTCCACAGGGGCCGACGTCGCAGCCGGAGCCTTCGCCGTGCTCTTCAGGGCGGCGGCAGACACATCCTCGCCCCCGTCCTTGCCGCCATCCTCCCCGGAGGGTTTCTCGGCCGTATCGCGCTCAGACGGACTCTCCACCGCTTCGGCCTTGCTCTCGGATTCGGCCTTGCCGCCTTCTATCGCGGGTTCGCCGGCACTGTCGGACGGCCGCTTCGCCTCCAGGGCCTCGTCGGGGGGTGTCTCCTCAGGCTCCGCCTCCCCGGCCTCGTCGGAAGACGCCTGCACGGCGGTCTCGCCGGGTTCGGCCTGATCGCCCCCTCTCCCGGCCTCAGCTTCGACCGACTTCGCCTCCTCCGATCCGGAAACGACCCTAGCATCTTCAGCCTCGGTCACCGCAGCGGAATCATCCGCACGGGGCTCGTCCGGCTCGGTCTGATCCTCCGGCACGCTGCCGGCTTCCTCCTTGGCGGCCACGGGTTGTGCGGCTTCGACCTTTTGCGGTTCGGAATGCTCGGGCGGCTCGGCCGGCCCGGCCTCGCCTGTGGCCGGAGAGGTCTCGCCGGCAGGCTCCGTCTCCGCCGGCGCGCCGGGATCCTCGGTGAAGCGCGGCTCCTCGGATGTCTCGGGCGGGACGGGCCGGGCGGTGGACAGGGAGGCTGCCTCCGGCCAGATGCGCCATTCCGTTGTCCGGCGCTCCCGGGGCCAGAGTTTCGCGGTATCCGCGCGTGCCGCCTTCGGCCTGTCGCTATCCGCCGTCTCGGCGTCGCCTGGACGCCACGGACGATAGGTCTCCTCAGGAGCGCCGGCCGCAAACGGGTACCCCTCCCGGGCTTCGTCCCGGTCGTCGAGAGAAGGCGGCGGGGGCGGCGATGCATGATCGGCCGCCCGCTCCCCGAAATCCTCCGGACGGGGCCGATCCCGCCCGGTCTCGGCCCCCTCCTCCGCCTCAAGCTCCGGCGGCGGGGGCGGGGGCGGCGCCGTGCCGGCATGCTGGCTGCGTTCGTCCACACCGGTGGACTCCGATCCCTCAAGCGTCGGTGCCTGACGGTCCGCCCCGGCAGGCTTTGCCGCGGTCTCGGCCTGCTCGCCCCGATCACCGGTACCTGTGAGCCTCTGCCAGACCGAGCGGCGTGCACGACCCCAGCGGGCCGCCAGAGTCCCGCCCGCGCCCAGCATGTCGACCACCTGGCGCGCGCTCAGCGGCTCGGAGAACTGATAGCCCTGGCCGAAATCGCATCCGATCCTGCCCATCCAGGCAGCCTGCTCGGCGGTCTCGATCCCCTCCGACACCACGTCCATCCCCAGATCGTGGGCCATCATGACGATGGTATCGAGGATGATCTGGGTGGTCTCCTCCTCGTCCTGCTCGAGCTCGAGGAAGCTGCGGTCGATCTTGAGCATGTCGAAGGGCAGCCGGGCCAGATGGCCGAGCGAGGAATAACCGGTCCCGAAATCGTCGCAGGCTATACCGATACCGAGCTGGCGCAGCTTCTGGAGAATCTGCACCGACAGCTCCGGATTCTCCATGACGACCGATTCGGTGAGCTCCAGCTTCAGCGAGCCGGGGGCGAGGTCCTCCCGGTTGAGCAGGGTCTTCACCTCGTCCACGAGATCGCGCGTGATGAGCTCGCGCGAGGACAGGTTGACCGTCACGAACAGGGAATCGTGGGGCCGGAAGGCGCGCTGCCAGATGCCGAGCTGGCGGGCCGCCTCGTTGAGGACATAGGAGCCGAGATCCATGATGACCCCGGTCTCCTCCGCCAGCTTGATGAAGGCCTCCGGCTCCAGCGTGCCGTGGGTGATGTGGTGCCAGCGCACCAGAGCCTCGAAGCCGACGAGCTTCATGTCGCCGAGCCGCATGATCGGCTGGTAGACGACGTCGATCTCGTTGCGCTCCAGCGCACGGCGCAGATCGGCCTCCAGCACCACCCGGTGATAGCGCTGGTCGCGCATGACCGGCCGGAAGAAGATGGCGGCGTCGCGGCCGGTACGCTTGGCCTCGTAGAGCGCGATCTCGGCATCGTGGAACAGATCTTCCGGCCGCTCCACTTCCGCGCGCAGACCCGCCACGCCGATGCTGGCGGTCAGGAACACCTCGCGCGGGCGCAAGGGGATCGGCTGGGCGATCGTCTTGCGCAGCTCGTCGACATAGGCCTCCATCGGCATCTGGAGGCGCGTGGTGTCGAGGATAATGCCGAACTGGTCGCCGACCAGACGGGCCAGCGTGTCCTCGGGGCCCACATAAGCCGCCAGCCGCCGTGCGAGCGTGAGCAGAAGGCTGTCGCCCACGGCGTGGCCGAGGCCGTCATTGACGTGCTTGAAGCGGTCGAGGTCGATCACGAGGACGCTCAGGCCGCCGACACCTCCGACCGTACGGGCATGCGTCATGGCCCGCTCCAACCGGTCCATGAAGAGGGCGCGGTTCGGCAAACCGGTAATGCGGTCGTGAACGGCGTCGAAGAGAATCTGCTCCTCCGAACGCTTTCGTCCGGTGATGTCGGCAAGCGTTCCGATGCACCGCGTGGCCCGTCCCTGCGCCCCCGGCAGCGCACGCGCCCTGAGCTGATACCAGCGATAGGTGCCGTCGCCGCGGCGCAGCCTGAGATCCTGCGCGAAGGTGCCCCGCCCGCGGCGCACCGCGCTCTCCACGGCGGACACATAGGCTGCGCGGTCCGCCGGGTGGATCAGCTCCAGCCAGGCCTTGAGCCCGCCGCGCGTGAGCCTCCCGGGCGCAAGCCCCAGCGCGCGCTCGAGCTCGGCGCCGACAAAGAGCCGGCCGCGATCCTCGTTCCAGTCCCACACGCTCTGCTCGGCGCCGGCCAGGGCGAGCGCGCGCCGGCCGCTGTCCTCGAAGAAGCGGCTGTTCATCACGCCCTGATTGAACGCGAACTGGGCCACGGTGAACGACATTGTGAGAAGCACCAGCACGAGCCCCCACGCCAGCACCGGATAGACGATATCCGCCGCGATCCACCCCATGGCGGCGGCCATGGCGAACAGCGTCCACAGCGCCAGGAACACCCAGAAGACGAGGGAGGCCTGGGCACGGATCGTGCCGCGCTTCCACAGGAGGAGAGCGATGGCCAGGCCCCCGAGCGCGGTGAACAGCAGGGCGAAACGCGCAAGGCCTGTCACCACCGGCGGGTCGAACCAGCCGAAGACGGCAAGCCCGAGGCTGCCCGCGAGCAGGCCCATGACCGTGTAGCCGGCAGCAGGCATGCGCCGCGTGAGATCGACGAAGGTCAGAAGGCAGGCGAGCGCACCGGAGGCCAGCAGCACCTCCACGATGGCGCGGACCCGATCCTCCACGCCGCCCACGCTGCCGAGAAAGGGCAGTGCGCGCGGCGAATATCCGAAGCCCAGCGCGATGAAGCCGACGGCGGCCAGCGCGAACAGGGTCGCGGCGGGGAACACGGCCTGCATCCTCACCACGAACAGGCAGATCACGAAGACCGCCGTCAGCGCGGCAAGCCCCAGCACCACGCCCCGGAAGAAGGAGAGCTGCCGGTTGCGCGCATCGAAGGCTGAGCGTTGCCACAGGGACAGGTTGGAGATATCCGAGCCGGCAAGCTCCAGCACATAGGTGATGGTCTCGCCGGGGCCTATGCGCAGGGCGAAGGCGTCGGCGGTGTTCTCGGCCAGCTCGCCCGGCTGCAGCCCCGGTGCGGCGCGGATCGCCAGCACTTGGCGCCCGCCATGGCGCGGCCAGACGAGACCCGACCCGACAAAGCCGTCCCATCGCGAACTCACCACGAAATCGCGCGGCACCGGCTCGGGATTGTGGAGCGTGAACACGACCCAGCGATGCAGGTCGCCCAAGCCTTTCGCGGTCACCGTGGTGGCCGACTTCGGCGCGCCCTCGCGGGCCGGGATCTCCACGACGATCTCGCTGTTGGTGCTCTGGACCCTGTCGACGACGCCAAGGAGCTCGACGCTCGGCGCATCGAAGCTCGTGGACACGATATCGCGCGCCTGTGCGCCCGAAGCCCCCACCGCGGCGATCAGGATAATGGCGACCAGCCCGATCGCGACGCGAACTACGGCCATGTATCCGCCTGCTTTTTCGAACACATGAAACACTGAAGAATCTTGGTACCCGTGTCCTATGATCAAGACAAGCCCACTCTTGCGCCGGAGCCGCTGGCAGGCGCTCGCTGCAACGGTATTGTTTGGGCCGCGATCCGGCTAATCACCCCTATCGCCGGCCAGTATCGCAAACAACAGGTGATCCCGCCACTCACCATTGATCTTGAGGTAGTGGCGGGCATAGCCCTCCTCGGCAAAACCGCATCGGCGGAGCAGGGCAATGGAGGCCGCATTGGTCGGCAGGCAGGCCGCCTCCACCCTGTGGAGCCCGAGCGTCTCGAAGGCGAATGGCAGGACAGCCCCGACCGCCGCACTCATATAACCGCGCCGCGCGAAGGGCTGGCCGAGCCAGTAGCCGAGCGAGGCGGTCTGCGCCACCCCGCGCCGGATATTGCTGAGCGTCAGCCCCCCGAGGAGCACGTTGTCATGGCTCCTGAACACGAAGAAGGGATAGGACACGTCCTCGCGCACATCGCGCCAGTACCGGCGGATCCGGCGGCGAAAGGCGCTTCGCGTGAGATCGTCGCGCGGCCAGGTCGGCTCCCAGGGAACGAGAAAGCCGCGGCTGGCCGCGCGCAGTTCCGCCCAATCCTCGAAATCCGACATTTGCGGCACGCGCAGGAACACCCCGCCCCCCTGGACGACGGGTCCGATATCCGCCGGTGTCACGCTGCGCAGAAAGACCATCGTGCCGCTGTCTCGCCCGAACCCCGCTGTCCGGTTCCCTGTGCCGTTATCCGCCCGCGGACGCGCCTGTTCCCTGGAGCGGGGGTTGGGCCCGCCTGAAAACTCGAGCGATCCGTCATGCGAATTTTTCCGCAATCTCGTCGTAGGGCGCAAGGTTATCCAGCGCGCCGACGGCGGCAAGCGTCAGCCTGTTGCCCCGGAATATGCGCCGGGCGAGCGAGCGGACGGCCTCGATATCGACCGCCTCGACCTTGGCGATGACCTCCTCGATCTCGGGCACGCGGCCGAAGACGAGCTTCTGGCGCGCGATCTGGTCGGCCCGGGCGGACGAGCTCTCCAGGCAAAGCACGAGCGAGGCCTTCAACTGCGCACGCGCCCTCGCCACCTCCTCCTCGTCCATGGTCTCGGCGGCGGCGAGCATCTCGTCGGCGGTGACGGAAACGAGGTCGTTCACCCGGCGCGCGCCGGTCGCGGCATAGACGCAGAAGAGCCCGGTATCCGCGAAGGTCTCCGCGAAGGAGGAGATGCTGTAGCAGAGCCCGCGGCGCTCGCGCACCTCCTGGAACAGTCTGGAGGACATCCCCCCGCCGACCGCGCCGGCCAGCACCTGAAGGGCGTAGACCTCCTCGTCGAGATAGCCCGGCGAGGGAAAGGCCAGGACGATATGGGCCTGGCCCAGCGGCTTGGGCACGAGCCGTGCCCCGCCCTCGAAGCGCGCGTCGCGCACACGCTCGACCGGGAAGGCTTTGAGCCCGGAGAACGCCTCGCCCGCAAGCGCCGCCAGCCGGTCGTGGTCGACCGATCCGGCCGCGGCCACCACCATGCGGTCCGGCGAATAGCATTCCCGGCGATAGGTCGCGATGTCGTCCGGCGTGAAGCCGGAGACGTGCTCCACCGTGCCGAGGATGGGCCGCCCGAGCGGCTGATTCGGAAAGGCGGCGTCATGGGCGAGATCGAACACCAGATCGTCCGGCATATCGTGCGCGGCGGCGATCTCCTCCAGGATCACCTCGCGCTCGCGCTCCATCTCCTCGCGGTCGAGGCGCGGATTGAGCAGGATGTCGGCGAGGATGTCGACACCGAGCGCGAGATCCTCCTTGAGCATGCGGGCGTAATAGGCGGTGGTTTCCATGCCGGTCGCCGCGTTCATGTCGCCGCCGGCCGCCTCGATCTCCTCCGCGATCTGGCGCGCGGAGCGGTGCGAGGTCCCCTTGAACGCCATGTGCTCCAGGAAATGGGCGATGCCGTTCTCCTCCGGCCGCTCGTTGCGCGCGCCCGCATGCACCCAGACGCCGAGCGACACAGTTTCCACAGTCGGCATATGGTGGCTGAGAACGGTCAGCCCGTTCTCCAGCCGCGTTTCGCGAACGCTCATGCAACCTCCCGGCCGGCGCGCGAGCGCGCGGCGATGAAGGCCTTCACGGCCTCCGGGTCGTTGTCGAGCGTGGTGCAGTGCTCCGGCTTGTCAAGGAGCGTCGACAGGCTCTCCGGCAGCTCGGGACGAACGCCGCAGGCCGCCTCCACCGCGTCGGGGAACTTGGCGGGATGCGCGGTCGCGAGCGTCACCATGGGAACCGCCGGATCGCGCTCCAGCGCGCGGGCGACGGCAAGGCCGACGGCGGTGTGCGGGTCGACCAGCTCGCGCGTCTCCTTCAGTGTCTCCGCGATGGTGCGCGCAACGGTCTCCTCATCGGCCCGGCCGGAGGAGAAGTCGGCCAGGATCCGGTCGAGCGCCGTTTCGGTGATCGTGAAGGCGCCGCTCTGCGCAAGGCCCGCCATCAGCCCCGTCACCGCCTCCGCGTCGCGGCCATAGGCGTCGAACAGCAGGCGCTCGAAATTGCTGGAGACCTGGATGTCCATGCTGGGGCTGGAGGTCGCGACGACCTTGTCCGTCTCGTAGCGCCCGGTCGTGAGGGCGCGGTGCAGGATATCGTTCACATTGGTCGCCACCGCCAGCCGATCGATGGGAAGGCCCATGCGCTTGGCCACATAGCCGGCGAAGATATCGCCGAAATTGCCCGTCGGAACGGTGAAGCTCACCCGCCGGTCCGGCGCGCCGAGGGCAAGGGCGGAGGTCACGTAATAGACGGTCTGGGCCATGATCCGCGCCCAGTTGATGGAGTTGACGCCGGCCAGGTGACAGCCTTGCGAGAACTCCCGGTCGGCGAACATGGCCTTCAGCATGGACTGGCAGTCGTCGAAGGTCCCCTCGATGGCCAGATTGTGGACATTGGGCGCGTCGACCGTCGTCATCTGGCGGCGCTGCACCTCGCTCACCCGGCCATGGGGGTGGAGGATGAAGATGTCCACCGAATCGAGGCCGCGGAAGGCCTCGATGGCCGCCGAGCCCGTGTCGCCCGATGTCGCGCCGACAATCGTCACGCGCTCGCCGCGCCGCTTGAGCACGATATCCATGAGCCGGGCGAGGAGCTGCATCGCCACGTCCTTGAAGGCGAGCGTCGGCCCGTGGAAGAGCTCCAGCAGCCAGTCGCCCGCATCGAGCTCGACGAGCGGGGCGACCGCCCGATGGCCGAAGGCACCGTAGGCCGCGGCGACCGCGCCGCTCAGCTCCTCCTCGCTCAGCGCGCCCGCCACGAAGGGCGACAGGACGGCAGTGGCGACCTGCTCGTAGGGCCGGCCCACCAGCGCCCGGAAGCCCGCTTCGCTGAATGTCGGCCAGCGCTCGGGCACATAGAGTCCGCCATCGGCGGCAAGGCCGGCGATGAGGACATCGTCGAAGGGCAGGCTCGGCGCCTGACCGCGTGTGGAGATGTAGCGCACCGGGGTCACTCCTCGTCAATCCGGCCTATCGCCGGGTCATGTCCTGATCTAGCCGCCGTTGCGCCGGCCTTCAAGCCGCGAGGCGCGCGGGCCCCCTCGGGATCTATTCGTCCCGCCCCTTCAGCCGGGAGACCGCGAAGGCCGCATAGACGCCGACGAGGCAGAGCGCCAGGCCGAACCATGTCAGCGCATATTCGAAATGGCGATTGGGCAGCGCCGGCTCGCGCCGGACCGCCTTCGGCCATGGCCCCGCGCCCGACCAGGCGCCGGGTTCGGCCTCGACCACAAACCCGGTCACGGTCCCGCTCTCATCCAGTCCGAGAGCCCGCGCCATTGCGGGGATGTCCCACCAGTACCACCGGTTGGCATCCGCCTCGTTGTCAGGCGTGAACGGCCCCTGCCCCTCGCCATGGATCCGCGCGAGCCCCGTCACCTCGACCGGGCCTTCGGCGGGCGGCGATCCCCCGCCCTCCGCGCGCAACACCGTATCGGGAACGAAGCCCCGGTCGACGAGCACCGTGCGGCCAGCCTCGCTCTCGAAGGGCGTCACCGCGCGCCAGCCGGCCATACCGTCCTGAGTCGCATAGACATAGAGCGTATCGCTGGTAACAAAGCGGCCGGGCACGCGCAGGCGAAGCCAGTCGATCTCGCGCCCGTCCCGCTCCGCCCGGCCCATGGCATCGGCGAGCGTCACGGGCTCGGCGTCGACGCGCTGCTCCAGCGTCGCGATCAGCCCTTCCTTCCAGGCCAGGCGCTGGAGCTGCCACACCCCGAGCCCGACCAGGACGGCGAGCGCGGCCAGGGTGGCGAGCGTGACCGGCAGGAGCGAACGGACTGATGCGGCCGGGGGGCGGGTCATGGGCATTCGCACCGGCTCAGGAGGCCGAATGGCGCCCCTCCTCCGCCTTGGTCCGGTATTGCTGGCAAAGCAGGATGCCCTTGGCCGGCCGCAGAAGGCCGAGCGAGAGGATGAGCGCGAGCGGCAGCCACAGCGCGGCATGCACCCAATAGGGCGGCTGGTAGGCGACCTCCACCACGAGCGCGAGGGCAACGACGACGAAGCCGACGATGATGATGATGAACACCGCCGGACCGTCGCCCGAATCGAAGAAGGAATAGTCTAGACCGCAGGACCTGCAGGACTTTGCGGTCGTCAGGAAGCCGTCGAAGAGCCGTCCCCGGCCGCAGCGGGGGCAACACCCCCTGAGGCCCGTCGAAACCGGCGACAGCGGCGGATAGTACGGCTCGTTACTCAACGGATGCTCCCGGGCGGGAAAGGTCGTCCTTTCCCGCCTGTGCTTGAGGGTCGGTCGTCAGTGCCCGCCTGCAGGGATCGCGCCGAACGAACCCCAGATATAGACGCAGACGAACAGGAACAGCCAGACCACATCGACGAAGTGCCAGTACCACGCCGCCGCCTCGAAGCCGAAATGCTGCTTCTCGGTGAAATGCCCGGCCAGCGCCCGGAACAGGCACACGATCAGGAACAGCGTACCGACGATGACATGGAAGCCGTGGAACCCGGTCGCCATGAAGAAGGTCGAGCCGTAGATGTTGCCGCCGGAGAAGCGGCTGAAGGCGAAAGCGGCGTGGGCATACTCATAGGCCTGGACGGTGGTGAACAGCAGGCCGAGCAGGATCGTGCAGATGAGCCCCCATTTCAGCCCCTGCCGGTCGCCATGCAGCAGCGCGTGATGCGCCCATGTGACGGTCGTGCCCGAAGTGAGCAGGATCAGCGTGTTGATGAGCGGCAGGTGCCAGGGATCGAAGACGTCGATTCCCTCCGGCGGCCACACGCCGCCGGTCGCCTCGACGCGGGCGGCCTGGATGGCCTCGCCGGTAAACAGACTCGCATCGAAGAACGCCCAGAACCAGGCGACGAAGAACATCACCTCCGAGGCGATGAACAGGATCATGCCATAGCGCAGATGGAGCTGGACCACCGGCGTATGGTCGCCGGCATGGGCCTCGCGGATCACGTCGCGCCACCACATGAACATGGTGTAGAGCACACCGACGAAGCCGGCGATCAGAAGCCACGGCGCACTGCCATGAAACCAGGTGACGGCGCCGATGGCGGTCACGAAGGCAGCCAGAGACCCGAGCGCCGGCCACGGGCTCGGATCCACAAGGTGATAGGAATGGTTCTTGGCGTGGCTTTCAGCCATTGTCCCCTGCTCCACTTTACCTCTCGGGCTTCAGTGACGAAGCCATTACCCTTTCATCCGACGCGGATCAACTCATCGCTCCGGTGCACTCAGTCCGCCACATTACCGCCAAGCCTGACGATCGTGGTCACAAAGAACAGAATGGCGAGCGCCCCGAGAATCCAGGCCAGAACCACCGCGCGGCGGCGCCTTCGGCGTTTCTCCTCGTCACTGAGCTTATAACCTTCTTCTTCATTCATCACGCAAACCATATCCTGTCTCAGGCCGCGCCTGGCCGTGGGATCAAAGGGCGATCCCCGTCCAGCTCAGGCTATGCTCCGCCAGGAGCATGACGAACAGCATGAACAGGTAAAGAACCGAATAGCCGAACATCTGCTTGGCCGCGCGATCCGCCTGCCGGCCCGTGCGGATGCGGTAGACCCGCCACGCCGCGACGATGAACAGCGCGCCGAGCGCGATCGCGACGGCCAGATAGGCCACACCCGCAAAGCCCAGCACATAGGGCAGCATGGTCGTGGCCACCAGAAGCACGGAATAGATGAGGATCTGGCGGCGCGTCTCGTCGCCGCCGGCCACGACCGGCATCATCGGCACGCCGGCACGCCGGTAATCCTCCGACCGGTAGAGCGCCAGGGCCCAGAAATGGGGCGGCGTCCACATGAAGATGATGGCGAACAGGGCAAGGCTGTCGAGGTCGACCGTCCCGGTCACCGCCGCCCAGCCGACCATGGGCGGGAAGGCCCCGGCGGCACCGCCGATCACAATGTTCTGCGGCGTGCGGCGCTTCAGCCAGATGGTGTAGACCAGCACATAGAAGGCGATGGTCCCGGCCAGCAGCCCCGCCGCGGTCCAGTTGACCAGCACGCCCATGGCCGCGACCGCGCCGACAGACAGGGTCAGCCCGAAGCCCAAAGCCTCGCCGGGCGCGATCTCGCCGCGCGGGATCGGCCGGCTCGCCGTGCGCTGCATCACCGCGTCGATATCGGCGTCGAACCACATGTTCAATGCGCCCGACGCCCCGGCCCCGACGGCGATGCAGAGCAGCGCCACCATGGCGAGCCAGGGATGGATCGTCCCCGGCGCCACGACAAGGCCGACAAGCGCGGTGAACAGTACCAGCGACATCACGCGCGGCTTCAGCAAGGCGAAATAGTCCGCCACATCCGCGCCCGCCACGGCCGGGCCGGGCTGTGCGGAGCCATCCCCGTCGCGGGACAGGGGCCGGACTGACAGTTCTGCGCTGACGTCGCTCATGGAGATGCCTGCACTCCCGTTCAAGAAAGGCCTGCCGGACAGGCGGGTTCAAGCTGTCCGGCAGGCGGTCGCGTCGATCCCTGCCGGACCGCCCCTCCCCCCGAGGGGGCGGGAACGGTCCCGCAGGCTGCCTCGCAGTCCTACTTGATGCGCGGCAGCGTGTTGAACTGATGGAACGGCGGCGGAGACGACAGCGTCCACTCGAGCGTCGTCGCGCCCTCGCCCCACGGATTGTCGACCGCCTTCTCCTTGCGGCGGAAGGCCTGGACCATGCCGATCAGGAAGATGAGCACGCCGACGGACGCCACATAGGAGCCCCAGGACGAGATCATGTTCCAGCCAGCAAAGGCGTCCGGATAGTCGATATAGCGGCGCGGCATGCCCGACAGGCCGAGGAAGTGCTGCGGGAAGAAGATCATGTTCACGCCGATGAAGGTCACCCAGAAATGGAGATTTCCGATCTTCTCCGAATAGGTGTAGCCGAACATCTTGGGGAACCAGTAGTACCAGCCGGAGAAGATCGCGAACACCGCGCCGAGCGACAGCACGTAGTGGAAGTGCGCCACCACGTAATAGGTGTCGTGGAGCGAGTGGTCGACGCCGGAGTTGGCCAGCACCACGCCGGTCACGCCGCCGATGGTGAACAGGAAGATGAAGCCGATGGCCCACAGCATGGGCGTGCGGAACTCGATGGAGCCGCCCCACATGGTGGCGATCCAGGAGAAGATCTTCACGCCCGTCGGCACCGCGATCACCATGGTCGCGGCCACGAAATAGGCCTGCGTGTCGACGTCGAGGCCAACCGTGTACATGTGATGCGCCCACACGATGAAGCCGATGAGCCCGATCGCCACCATGGCATAGGCCATGCCGAGATAGCCGAAGACCGGCCGCTTGGAGAAGGTCGCCACCACATGACTGATGATGCCGAAACCCGGCAGGATCAGGATGTACACCTCCGGATGGCCGAAGAACCAGAACAGATGCTGGTAGAGCACCGGATCGCCGCCGCTCGCCGCCTCGAAGAAGCTGGTGCCGAAATTGCGGTCCGTCAGCAGCATGGTGATGGCGCCGGCCAGCACCGGAAGCGACAGCAGCAGCAGGAACGCCGTCACCAGCACCGACCACACGAAGAGCGGCATCTTGTGGAGCGTCATGCCCGGCGCGCGCATGTTGAGGATGGTGGTGATGAAGTTGATCGCGCCGAGGATCGAGGAGGCGCCGGCAATGTGCAGCGCCAGGATCGCGAAGTCGACCGCCGGTCCCGGCTGGCCGGTCGTCGCGAGCGGCGCATACATCGTCCACCCGCCGCCGACACCGGGCATTCCGGGCGCGCCCTCCACGAACATGGAGATAAGCAGCAGCGCAAACGCCGGCGGCAACAGCCAGAAGGAGATGTTGTTCATGCGCGGGAAGGCCATGTCGGGCGCGCCGATCATGAGTGGCACGAACCAGTTGCCGAAGCCGCCGATCATGGCCGGCATGACCATGAAGAAGATCATGATGAGGCCGTGGGCCGTCACGAACACGTTGAACATGTTCTTGCCCATGTCCGTCGCCATGCCCGGATCGGCGCCATAGACCATCTGCGCCAGGCCGTGGAAGATCTGGATGCCCGGCTCCTGGAGCTCGATACGCATCATGACCGAAAGGAACCCGCCGATGATGCCCGCCGTGATGGCGAACACCAGATACATCGTGCCGATATCCTTGTGGTTGGTCGAATAGACATAGCGGCGCCATCCGGTGGGATGGTGCTCGTGTTCCGCGTGCGCTGCTGCGTCAGCCATTGCGTCGACCTCTATCCTCTCCTCTCGATCCGCTCCGGCGCCGCCTGAACCGCGGCGCCCGGGATCCTGCTTGTTATCCGTCGCGGATTACTCGGCCGCGGCCACCTGGTTGCCGTTCCCGTCATTGAGGCGGCTGAACAGCATCTTGTTGGCCTCTTCGACCCCCTCGCTCTCGGCCTGCTGCTGCCAGGCGTCGAAATCTTCCCGGCTGACCACGCGCACATCGATGGGCATGTAGGCATGCCCCTGGCCGCACAGCTCCGAGCACTGGCCATAATAGGTTCCGATCTTGTTGGCGCGGAACCAGGCCTCGTTCAGACGTCCCGGAATGGCGTCGATCTTGATGCCGAAGGAGGGAATGGCCCAGCTGTGGATAACGTCGCTGGCCGTCACGATGAGACGCACGGTGGTATCGACCGGCACGACGATCGGGTTGTCGGTGGCCAGAAGGCGCGGCGCGCCCGGATCGATCTTGCGGCGCTCCTGAAGGGCGTCGCCTTCCAGGAGGATGGCGTCGAAGCTCAGATCCTCCTGGTCGGGATACTCATAGGACCAGTACCACTGGTTGCCGGTCGCCTTCACGGTCATCTCCGCCTCCGGCACGACCCGCTCGAAATAGAGCAGGCGGAAGGAGGGAATCGCGATCGCCAGCAGAATCAGCACCGGCACCACGGTCCAGACAACCTCCACAAGCGTATTGTGGGTGGTCTTGGACGGCGTCGGATTGGACCGTCTGTTGAACCTGACCATGACGATCAGGAGCAGCACCGTCACCAGGGCGACCACCCCGGTGATGATCCACAGCAGGAAATTGTGGAAACCCGTCACCCGCTCCATGACCGGCGTGACGGCTCCCTGAAAGCCGAACTGCCACTCTGCCGGCTGGCCGACCCCCGCCGCGCTGGCGCCGCCCGCGCCCACCATGACCATCAAGACCACGGCATTCAGCAAAGCCGCCAAAGTCGTCCCGATCCGCATCTTCACCACACTCCCTGAAACCTCGCTTGGCGCCGGACGCTCCGGGCGCCCCGACCTCGACCGGTCAGGTCCGCCTCCTGCGCCGCCGCCGACGTGGATCACTACAGCCGGACAGTCCCCGGGCACATCCCCCGCGTCCTGCTTGCCCGAACGGGGAGAGATGCAACCCTCTCCCCAGTACCGTCTCTCAACCACAAACCCTCATGCACTGCAACGTCTTGCCGCGCGTCATAAGTTCGCGCAAGCCGTTTTCCGAGCGTTCCGCAGGCTACCCGATTCCGGCGCTCCGCAACCATTCCGTCCGCGCCACGTTTTCGCCTTGTCCATCTTAGAGTTAACATGGTTCGAAACTGGGCGTGCCGAGTGGACGGGGCCATCGGAAAGGCATGGCGAGTCGCCAACCTCTTGCGACCATTTGACACAATGGCCGGCCGGAGTGAAGGATGACTTCGCGCCGCCGGGCTTATAGCACTGGGCATGCAGGGTGACAATTCGCCCGCCCCCGTAGGACGGGCGAAGGCGCTTAGGGTGTCAAGCAAGGCGCAAACGGGTACCAAGCAGAGCATCAAGGGGTAGCAATCTTGATTCACAAGTCGACTTTCACCGCCGCCAGGCACGCCGCCGTGGCGACGCTCATCGGCATTTCCGCCTCTCTTCTGGCCAGCCACGCCGCAACGGCCCAGCAGACCCAGGCCCCGCAGCAGTTCGGTCCGCGCGTGAACCGCCAGGCGCAGCCCCAGCCGCCCAAACCGGAAGTCATCGCCACCCATGGCGACTGGCAGGTCCAGTGCGGCGAGTTCATGGCACGCGCCCATCAGGGCAGCAAGGAAGCCTCGGACGGCAGCGGCTCGGGAAAGGGCGACGCGCTCGAAGGCCAGGATTCGGCATCCGGGGAGGCCACGCGGAAGGTACGCCAGTGCGGTATCATGCAGAGCGTGCGCAGCGCCGAGCGGCAGAATCTCGGCCTCACGCTGGTGCTCGTGAACACCAAGCAGGGCGACCGCGACGTGACCATGATGCGCATCCTGGTCCCCATCGGCGTGTTCCTGCCGACCGGTATCGCACTTGAGATCGACGGCACAGCGGTCGGGCGCGTGCCCTTCACCCGCTGCTTGCCTCAGGTCTGCATGGCCTTTGCGGAGGCGACGCCGGAAACCATCGAGAAGATGAAGCAGGGCTCGACCGCCAACTTCATCATCTACGAAGCGCCGGGCGCCGGCCTCAGCATGGAGGTGTCGCTGAGCGGCTTCACCGCCGCCTACGACCAGCTCAACGCGCTTTAATCCGCCGGGTACGCCGGTCCGCCCCTCCGTCTCGGTGCTGGAAACCGCGCGGCGGACCGACTAGATCTGACAGTGGCGCCCCGACCGACGGGGCGCCATCGTCAGCCATCCGACCGACAGCCTCAGGGAGGCCCGCCTTGCCCGGCATTGCCGACAATCTGTTCTTCGCCGAAACGGAGCTCGACCGCGACCGGGCACAGACAATCGTCGACGAGACGCTTGGCACCGCGGATGACGGCGAGCTGTTCCTCGAATATCGCCAGTCGGAGGTTCTCGCCTTCGACGATGGCCGGCTGAAGGCGGCAAACTTCGATACGAGCCAGGGGCTCGGCCTGCGCGCTGTCGTGGGCGAGACCTCCGGCATGGCCCATGCCTCGGAGCTCTCCGATTCGGCGCTCAGGCGGGCTGCCGACGCAGTAGGCGCGGTCAAGCACGGCCATGGCGGCATCGCGGCTGCCCCGCCGCCCGGCACCAACCGCGCGCTCTACGCCCCGGACAACCCGGTCGACGGCGTGCCCTTCCAGGACAAGGTGCGGCTGCTCGAGCGCATGGACGGCTTCGCCCGCGGCCTCGACGAGCGGGTCCGCCAGGTGTCCGTCTCGCTCTCCGGGCAATGGCAGGTGGTCGAGATCATCCGGCCGAACGGCGTGTCGGCACGCGACGTCCGCCCGCTGGTCCGGCTCAATGTCTCCGTCGTCACCGCGCAGGGCGAGCGCCAGGAGGCGGGCAGCTACGGCATTGGCGGCCGCGAGGGTTACGCAAGCTTCATCACCGAGGAGCGCTGGCAGCACGCGGTGCACGAGGCGCTGCGCCAGAGCCTGGTCAATCTCGATTCGGTTCCCGCCCCCGCAGGCGAGATGGCCGTGGTGCTCGGCCCCGGCTGGCCCGGCATCCTGCTCCACGAGGCGATCGGCCACGGGCTGGAGGGCGACTTCAACCGCAAGGGCACGAGCGCCTTTGCCGGCCTGATGGGCCAGCGGGTCGCCGCACCGGGCGTCACCGTGGTCGACGACGGCACCATCGAGGGCCGCCGCGGCTCGCTCACCATCGACGACGAGGGCACGCCGACATCCTCCACCACGCTCATCGAGGACGGCATCCTGACGGGATACATGCAGGACCGGCTCAACGCCCGGCTCATGGGCCAGGCTCCGACCGGTAACGGGCGGCGCGAATCCTACGCCCACCAGCCCATGCCGCGCATGACCAACACCTACATGCTGGCCGGCGACGCCGACCCGGCCGATATCCTCGCCTCCGTCGACAAGGGGCTCTATGCCGTCTCCTTCGGCGGCGGCCAGGTGGACATCACGAGCGGCAAGTTCGTCTTCTCCTGCACGGAGGCCTATCTCATCGAGAACGGTCGTCTCGGCCCGCCAGTCAAGGGCGCCGCGCTCATCGGCAACGGGCCGGACGCGCTGACCCGCGTGAGCATGGTCGGCAACGACCTCGAACTCGACCCGGGCATCGGCACCTGCGGCAAGCAGGGCCAGGGCGTGCCGGTAGGCGTCGGCCAGCCTACCATCCGGCTCGACGCCATCACGGTCGGCGGGACGGCGGCCGGGGATAGCCCCATGCCACGCGAGACGGTGCGTCCGCCGCGACTGATCCTGTTCGACATGGATGGCGTCCTCTGCCGCTACGATCTCTCCAGGCGGCTTGAGGTTCTCGCCGGTTTCTCCGCCCTCGCGCCTGCCGAGATCAAGGCGCGGCTGTGGGATTCGGGTTTCGAGAATGCCGCCGATGCCGGCCGCTACCGGACGGCCGAGGCCTATCTCGGCGCCTTCGGCGAGCGCCTGGGCTATCCCCTCTCGCGGCAGGAATGGATCGCGGCGCGCCGGGCAGCCATGTCGCCGCGACCCGCCATGCTCGCCTTCGCACGCCGATTCGCCGACCATGGCGGGATCGCGCTTCTCACCAATAACGGCCCGCTCATGAAGGAGGAGTTTGCCGCGATCTTCCCCGAGGTCGCGGGCCTCTTCGGCGGCCGCGCCTTCTTCTCCTACGAGTTCGGCATGAAGAAGCCGGAGCCCGCCCTGTTCGCCGAAGTGCTCGGGCGCCTGGGCGCAAGCGCGGCGGAGACGGTCTTCGTCGACGACAAGGCGCACAATGCGCAGGGCGCGCGCCGCGCCGGCCTTGCCGGCCTGACCTTCACGTCGATGGAGGGCTTCGCCGACGATCTCGCCGAGCTCGGCATCGATATCGCGGCATAGCGACCGCAAGGTCGGCATCTGTCCTGGGGAGAGAGTGGACAGATCGGATGAGCTTTCCGCTCCAGCCTGCCCGTTCGGAAAGAAAAATACCCGCCGCGTCTATCGGTGATCTCACCTGGACGCGGCGGGTATGGGGCCGGCCTCATCGGTCGGCGTTCTGGGTGGTAACGATCGTTCGCCGGTCATGCAGCCGCGGCACTCACCGGCTTGATCTGCCGGCGGCCCCTGTTGACACGATGGGCGAAACTCTGGTCACGCCGGGCCTGTGCGCGGCGCTGGAGCTCGACAGCGGGATTGACGCTGAGCGGCAGATCGAGCGCCCAGAACACCTCCGAGCGGGTCAGCCCCATATCGTCGAGAATGCGCTCATCGACCCCGAGCAGCTTCTTCAGCCGCTGGCGCACGAGCCAGTTGTGAAACACCGCCGGCATATGCAGCCGTCCGGCATGGTGGAGATGCCCTTGGGCAAGTACTGAGGTCCTCATCCGATCCTCCATTCATCCATCTGGTCGGTCGTCCCACCGGACCAGGCCAGTCGCCTGACGCCGGTGAGATAATAGTCGGCGTTCATACCTGAAAGTGGCGCAGACTGAGACCGTTTGGCGCAGCCTGGCACTGTCGGTCGACGGCTCCTCGCCGTCAGCGGCCGCAGGTGCACAATCCGGTGCCCCTTCGCGCGGCGTCCGACCCGGTTTCCAGCTCTCGCTCCATGCGGTCCGGCTCGCGCGCGGCGAGTTCGAACCAGGCCATCCAGCGCTTCTGTCCGCGCCTGGTGTTCAGGCGATCCTTCAGCGCATCGGCAGCATTCGTTCGCAATGGCAGGGAGAGCCCCCACTCGATTTCCTGACGGTCGAAACCGACATCCTCGAGCAGGTGGTCGTCGAGCTCCAGAAGCGCCTTCAGACGCCGACGCGCTAGCCAGTTTCCGACACTCTTTGATACAAAAGCGAACACTGCGGAAACAGCCCTGCTCCTGTACCCGACAAGCGCCCGGAATGGCGGGCGCTCGGGCGGCGGCACCGGCCCTGCGGTCATCGACACGTCCATCAGACGGTCCCTCCGGCTCCATTCGGATGCGGCGATATTGCTCGACATGACACGATCCTCCTGTTCACGGCCGGGTCCTTTTCCCGAGCCGTGTTGCCGTTATGGACGGCGCTCCTCACATCGATTTGATGATCAGAGAATGGGCAATATGGATTGATCTATCAAACGAATTAATCTAATCATTCATTTCAATATCGTTGAACTGACGGAGGTCCCCATGGAACCGTCCCTCGACATCGATCTCCTCAAGACCTTCATCGCCATCGCGGAGACGGGCAGCTTCGCCGGCGCCGCGGAAGAAGTCGGGCGCACCCAGTCGGCGGTCTCCATGCAGATGAAGCGGCTGGAGGAGCTCGTCGGGCGCCCGCTATTCGCCCGCGACGGGCGAAAGAGCCGGCTCACGGCGGATGGCGAGCACCTGCTCGACTATGCCCGCCGCATTGTCAGGCTCTCCAACGAGGCGCTGTCGGCGATCAGCCACCCCGAACTGTCGGGCATCGTGCATCTCGGCACGCCGGACGACTATGCCGAGCGGCTCCTGCCGGAGATCCTCGCCCGCTTCTCGCGCACCCATCCGCTGGTTCAGGTCGATGTGGAATGCAAGAGCAGCGGATCCCTCGTCCAGGAGACGATGGCGGGCAAGCTCGACCTGTCGATCGTGACCTGCGACAACAACGCGCTCCACGGAGAGATCATCCGGTCGGAGCCCCTGGTCTGGGTCACCTCCGCGCGCCACAGCGTACACGAGCAGTCCGTCCTGCCGCTCGCCGCCTCCACGCCGAGCTGCAAGTGGCGCCAGATGGCGTTCGACGCCCTCGACGAGTCGGGCCGGCCCTATCGCATCGCCTATTCCAGCGCGAACAGCCTGGCCGTCGGGGCCGCCGTCCTGTCCGGCCTGGCGGTCGCGGCCATTCCGGAGATCATCCTGCGCCCGGGCATGCGGGTCCTGTGCGAGGCCGATGGCTTCCCCAGGCTCGGCGACTTCCATATCGGCCTGGTTCGCTCGCCCCAGCGCACCAACAGCGCGATCGACGTTCTCGCGGAACATATCTCCGACAGCCTCGCGCGCATCGACCGGCCCATGATGGCCGCCGAATAGCCCGCAGACAGAGCGCCCGACAAGAGCCACGCAAGACCAGGAAGGCTTCAGACCCATGACCGACCGGGCCGCTTCCGGCACGGTGGAGGACAGGCCAACCGCCCCCCGACCGGCCACCATCGCGCACCGCGCCTCCATGTCGACGCGCCCCTCGCCGCGGGCGCATCCATCGACCTGCCGCCCGACCAGGCGCACTATCTCGTGGCGGTCATGCGCCTCAAGACCGGCGCCTCCGCGCGGCTGTTCAACGGGCATGACGGCGAATGGCTCGCCACCGTCGAAGAAACCGGCAAGCGCCGCTGCCGGCTCGCCTGTGTGGAGGCGCTGCGCCCCCAGACCGGCCTGCCGGACATCCACTATCTGTTCGCCCCGCTCAAGCACGCGCGGATCGACTATGTCGCCCAGAAGGCGACCGAGATGGGCGCAAGCGTGCTCCAGCCCGTCATCACCGGACGCACCGTCGCCCAGCGGGTGAAGACGGAGCGGCTACGGGCCAATGCCGTGGAGGCCGCCGAGCAGTGCAATCTGCTCGCCATACCCGAGATCCGCGATCCCGCTCCGCTCGACCGGCTGCTGGACGGCTGGGACACCGAGCGCCGGTTGATCTATTGCGACGAGGCCGCCCCGCTCGCCAACCCGCTCGACGCCCTCCGTGCCGTGCCCCGGGGCCCGCTCGCCCTGCTGATCGGGCCGGAGGGGGGCTTCACCGAGGCCGAGCAGAGACGGCTTCGCGCGCTCGACCACGTGACGGCGATCTCGCTCGGTCCCCGGGTGATGCGCGCCGACACCGCCGCGGTCGCCGCGCTCGCCGTTGTCCAGGCAACGCTCGGCGACTGGCACTGACCTCTCCGGAGACCCCATGACATACCGTCACATGACATGCCGCCATCCGATATTGCGACTGGTGCCCGGCCGTCGCAGACCGTATGCATGCCGCCAATCGCGGCGGTTCTCCACCGAACTGTGATCCCTCAAGCTGAAGGCGCTAGATCCCGTGAGCTCACCGACCCCAGACACACTCGAAGCCCGCCGCCCCGTGGAAAGCCTGGCGCAGCTCGCCGCCTATCTGGACGAAGGCTGCAAGCCGCCCACCGACTGGCGCATCGGCACAGAGCACGAGAAGTTCGGCTTCCTCACCGATACCCACGATCCCCTGCCCTATGGCGGTCCGCGCGGCGTGCGCGCCATGCTGGAGGGCATGCGCGACCGGTTCGGCTGGGAACCGGTCATGGAGGGCGACAGCATTATCGGCCTCAAGTCGCCGCCGACCTGCGGCGGCACCATCTCGCTGGAGCCCGGCGGGCAGTTCGAGCTCTCCGGCGCGCCGCTGGAGCATCTCCACCAGACCTGCGACGAGGTGCACACCCATCTCGCCCAGGTGCGCGAGGTCGGCGAGGAGCTCGGCATCGGCTTTCTCGGCATGGGCTTCTCGCCCAAATGGACGCTCGACGAGACACCGATCATGCCCAAGGGCCGCTACAAGATCATGCGCGCCTATATGGCGAAGAAGGGCAATCTCGGCCGTGACATGATGTTCCGCTCCTGTACGGTGCAGGTGAACCTCGACTTCAGGAGCGAGGCCGACATGGTGCGCAAGATGCGCGTCAGCCTCGCGCTCCAGCCCATCGTCACCGCCATCTTCGCCTATTCGCCCTTCACCGAGGGCCGGCCGAACGGCTTCCAGAGCTTCCGCTCGGAGATTTGGCGCGACACCGATCCCGACCGGACCGGCATGCTGCCCTTCGTGTTCGACGAGGGCTTCGGGTTCGAGGCCTATGCCCGCTACGCGCTCGACGTGCCGATGTATTTCGTCTACCGCGACGGCACCTATCACGACGCCTCCGGCCAGTCCTTCCGCGACTTCATGGCCGGCAAGCTGCCGGCCCTTCCCGGCGAGCGCCCGACCATCAAGGACTGGGAGGATCACCTCACCACGATCTTCCCCGAGGTCCGGCTGAAGCGCTTCCTGGAGATGCGCGGCGCCGACGGCGGCCCGTGGCGGCGCCTGTGCGCGCTGCCGGCCGTCTGGGTCGGCCTGCTCTATGACGACACCGCGCTCGATGCCGCCTGGGACCTCGTGAAGGACTGGACGGAGGAGGAGCGCCAGCGCCTGCGCGACGCCGTTCCGGTGACCGCCCTCGACACGCCCTTCCGCTCCGGCACGGTGCTCGACATCGCCCGCGAGATCGTCGCCATCTCCAAGGCCGGCCTGAAGGCGCGCGCACGCCATGACGGCTTCGGCGACGACGAGGCCCATTTCCTCAATGCTGTGGAGGAGATCGTGGAGACCGGGCGCACGCCGGCCCAGGAGCTCCTCGACCTCTATCACGGCGCCTGGAACGGCGATATCGACCGGGTCTTCACAGAATGCGCCTATTGAGGGGCAGGCTCCCGCCTTCCCCCGACGGCGGGGCTACCGCATACGGCATTCATTGTCTGTCGTCCCCGCGCAAGCGGGGGTCCATATTGCCGGCCCCGCAGTGGATTCCCGCTTGCGCGGGAATGACGGAGAGAGATCGGGTTTCGGGACGACGCCGGAACAGAGGCCCCATTGGCCAGCCCGCGCGGATGAGGTAACCCTTCCCCATGACGTCGCAACCGCATACCGACCGCGTCGCCGACGCGGTCGCGCGAAACTGGGTCGACCGCTGGGCACCCGCCTGGGCGAAGCCCTATTGCCAGCTCGCCCGCCTCGACCGGCCCATCGGCGTCTGGCTCCTGCTCATGCCCTGCCTGTGGTCGGTGACGCTGGCCCAGATCGCGGCGGGCGGCGGCCTGCCCGACCTCCGGCTCCTCGTGCTCCTGACCATCGGCGCGGTGGCCATGCGCGGGGCGGGGTGCACCTATAACGACATCGTCGACCGCAATGTGGACGGCCATGTCGCGCGCACGCGCTCGCGGCCCATCCCGTCGGGCCGGGTGAGCGTGACCGGCGCCGCGATCTTCATGGTCGCCCAGTCCCTCGTCGGCCTCGTCGTCCTCCTACAGCTCAACCGCTTCGCCATCGGGATCGGCCTCGCCTCGCTCGTCCTGGTCGCCATCTATCCCTTCATGAAGCGCGTCACCTACTGGCCGCAGATCTTTCTGGGCCTCGCCTTCAACTGGGGGGCTCTCGTGGGGTGGGCGGCGGTGCTCGGCCAGCTCGACTGGGCGCCCGTCGTCCTCTATGTGGCCGGCATCTTCTGGACGCTCGGCTACGACACGATCTACGCCCTGCAGGACAAGGAAGACGACGTGCTGATCGGCGTGAAGTCCACTGCACTCAGATTCGGCGGGCGCACGCGGGCCTGGCTCGTCGGCTTCTACACCCTCACCGTCGGCGGGCTTGCCGCCGCCGGCGCGCTGATCGCGGCGGGGCCGGTCTTCTACCTCGCCCTTGCCGGGGGCGCTACCCATGCGGCGTGGCAAATGATCACGCTCGACGAGGACGATCCCGCCCGCTGCCTGATGCTTTTCCGGTCGAACCGCGATTTCGGACTGATCGTCTTTGCCGGCCTCGTCGTCGCCTCGCTCGCGGCCTGACACCTTTGCGCGCGGATGCACGGTTGCCCGGCACGCCCGAGCGGCCTAATTAGGGGCCATGACCGAGCCCGACCAGAAACACCTGATTGCCATCGCCGACCACGCCCTCGATCTCGCGCGCCGCAATGGCGCGGACCAGGCGGATGTGGTCATCGCCGAATCGACCTCGCTGTCGGCCTCCGTGCGTCTCGGCGCGCTTGAGGATGTGGAGCGCGCGGAGGACCGCGAGCTCGGCTTGCGCGTCTTCACCGGCCATTCCCAGGCCATCGTGTCGACGACGGATTTCTCCGCCAAGAGCCTCGAGACGCTCGCCGAGCGCGCCGTCGCCATGGCCCGCATCGCCCCGCCGGACGAGCATTCCGGCCTTGCCGACCCGGACGAGCTCGCCGCCGACTGGCCCGATCTCGACCTCCGCGACGCCGCGGCACCCGATGCCGAGGCGCTCCAGGCCCGCGCGCTGGAGGCGGAGGACGCCGCCCGCGCCGTCGATGGCGTGACCAACTCGGAAGGAGCCGGCGCGGGCTACGGGCTGATCGGCGTCGTGCTTGCCACGTCGACCGGCTTTTGCGGGGCCTATCGCCGCACTGGCTATGGCATCTCCTGCTCCGCCCTCGCCGGCGAGGGAACGGGCATGGAGCGCGACCATGACAGTGCGAGCGCCGTCCACTACGCCGACCTCGACGACGCCGCCGCCATCGGCCGTCGGGCGGGCGAGCGCGCGGTGCGCCGGCTCAGCCCCCGCAAGGTCTCCTCGCAGACCGTTCCCGTCGTTTACGATCCTCGCGTTTCGCGCAGCCTTCTGGGGCATCTTGCCGGCGCGATCTCCGGCACGGCCATCACGCGCGGCACGAGCTTCCTGAAGGACCGGATGGGCGATCAGGTCTTCGCGCCCGGCATCGCCATCGTGGACGCCCCCTTGCGCCCTCGCGGATTGCGGTCGCGGCCGTTCGATGGCGAGGGCATCGCCGGACACAGCCGGGAGATCGTCTCCGACGGGCGGCTGCAGACCTGGGTGCTCGACTGCTACAGCGCCCGCCGGCTCGGCCTTCGCACCACCGGCCACGCCTCGCGCGGGGCCTCCTCCTCGCCCTCGCCGTCGGTCACCAATCTGAGCCTCATGCCGGGGCCCCTGTCGCCGGAGGCGCTCATCGGGGAGATCCCCTCCGGTCTCTATGTCACGGAACTGATGGGCATGGGCGTCAACGGCGTGACCGGCGACTACAGCCGGGGCGCCTCGGGCTTCTGGATCGAGAATGGCGAGATCGCCTATCCGGTGAGCGAGATCACCATTGCGGGGAACCTCAAGGACATGTTCGCGTCCCTCGCCCCGGCCGACGATCTCGTCTACCGCTACGGCGTCGATGCGCCGACCTGCCGTGTGGAGGCCATGACCATTGCCGGCACCTGAGCGCGATCCGGCCGTGACCGGCCCTGCCCCGAAACCCGACGACGGCGACCGCGCCCTGCTCCACGACGCGGTGCGGGCCGCCGGTGCGCTCGCGCTCGACTACCATGGCAGCGCGCTTTCGGTGCGCACCAAGGACGACAACAGTCCGGTCTCGGAAGCCGACCTCGCCGTCGATGCGTTGCTGAGGGACCGTCTCTGCGCCCCGCGCCCCGCCTATGGCTGGCTGTCGGAGGAGACCGAGGACGATCCGTCGCGGCTTTCCGCCCGTGCGACATGGATCGTCGACCCGATCGACGGCACCCGCTCCTTCGTTGCCGGCGGCGACGAATGGTGCGTCTCCGCAGCGCTTGCCATTGACGGCCGCCCCGTCCTCGGCGCCGTCTACAATCCCCTGCGCGAGGCCTTCTACAGCGCCGAGCGCGGCGGCGGCGCGATGCTGAACGCGGTCCCGATCCGGGCGTCGGACCGCACGGAGCTTGCCGGCGCGCGCATGCTCGGCCCCGCCGACATGTTCCGCTCCAAACGCTGGGCGGATCCCTGGCCCGAACTCTCTATCACCACGAGCCGGTCCATCGCGCTGAGATTGTGCCTGGTCGCGGATGGCGGCTACGACGCGACTATCGCGCTCAGCCCCAAGAGCGACTGGGACCTCGCGGCCGGCCATCTCATCGTGGAGGAGGCCGGCGGGCGCATGAGCGGCCTCGAGGGCGGCGGCTTCGTCTATAACCGCGCGGATATCCGCCATCCCGGCCTCGTCGCCTCCGGAGGCCCGCTTCACAGCGAGCTCGTGGAGAGAACCCGCCATTTCCGCTGGAAACATCCCCGGCCATAGGGCCGCCCGCGCATATGGAGAAGATGTCATGACCGACCAGCAACCGAACCGCCAGCTCCTCCATCTCGTCTTCGGGGGCGAGCTCTCCTCGCTCGACGACGTCCAGTTCAAGGACCTCGACAAGCTCGACATCGTCGGCATCTATCCCAATTACGCCGAAGCGCACAAAGCCTGGAAGGGCAAGGCGCAGCAGACCGTCGACAACGCACAGATCCGCTATTTCATCGTGCATCTGCACCGGCTGCTCGATCCGTCGGACGCCGAATAGCCACGCACGCCTCACAAGCCGGGCGGACCTGAAAGTGCTGCGATACAGGGTCCTAGAGCGGATGGCGGTTAGGTTGAATCGGTATTTCTTCCCGCTCATCCCGGCGAAAGCCGGGATCTCAGGCGTGTTGCAGGAGATCCCGGCTTTCGCCGGGATGAGCGGTCTGTTTCAACCTGTCCGCAATCCGCATTAGAGCCGCCCCTCGCGCTGCAGGCGGCCTATGGGGAAGTCAGCGACGATATCACCACGGGCAAGGGCGGCAACGCGCGCCTCGGCCTCGCGGCAGTCGTCCCCCATCTGCGCGATGAGGGTATCGACATCGTCGAAGGCCCGGTCGCCGCGGATGAAGTCGACGAACTCCACCATGAGCTCGCGGCCATAGAGGTCGCCGGAGAAATCGAGCAGGTGGACCTCCAGGACGATCTCCTCCTTGCCGAAGGTCGGCCGCCGCCCGACATAGCCTGCGCCCGCCCAGGCCTCGCCCCCGATGGCGGCGGCGTCGCGCACGCGCATGGCGTAGATGCCCTGATGCGGTTCGCCATCGTTGTCCATGGCGATATTGACGGTCGGAAACCCGATCTCGCGCCCGCGCTTGTCGCCATGGCCGACAGGGCCCAGCACCGTCCACCAATAGCCGAGCTGCTCGGCGGCCTCGCGCATGGCGCCCTGCCTGAGCGCCTCGCGGATGGTGGAGGAGGAGAACGGCGCGAAACCGCTGTCATCGGTCACCTGCTCGACCACCGTGACGCCGAAGCCGAGTTCCTCGCCGAGACGTCGCATCGTATCGGGCGAGCCCTTGCGCCCATGGCCGAAATGGAAATCGTAACCTGTGACCATATGGCTGACGCCGAGCCGGCCCACCAGCTCGTCGGACACGAAGGCCTCCGCCTCCTTGGAGGCGAACGCCCTGTCGAAGGTCAGGGAGGCCAGGAAATCGACCTCGCAGGCCGCCAGAAGCCGGGCCTTGAGCGCCGGCGGCGTGATGCGGAAGACCGGTTGGTGCGGTCTGAAGAAGGTGCGCGGATGCGGCTCGAAGGTGACGACGCCGAGCGGCACGCCGCGCTGGCGGGCCTCCTCGCGCGCGATGTGCAGCAGCTCCTGATGCCCGCGATGCACGCCGTCGAAATTGCCGATGGCCACCACCGCGCCGCGCCAGCGCTCCGGCAGGGGAGCCGAGCCGTCGATCCGTTCCATCAAATGCCCGTCATGCTGCTTCGACCCCACGCAGAACCGTTCAGCCGCGCGACGGCACCATGACCAACGCCTCGCCATCCAGCACCATCTTGTCGCCGACCCGGCAGACCGTGTCGAACGAAACGCGGTGGCCGCGCGGCTGGAGATCCTTCACCGTCACCTCCGCGCGCACCAGATCGCCGCAATGCACCGGCGCGCGGAACTTGAGCGACTGGCTGAGATAGATCGCGCCGGGTCCCGGCAGGCGCATGCCGAGCACCGCCGAGATCAGCCCCGCGGTCAGCATGCCATGGGCGATGCGGCCCTTGAACATGGTTTCCGCCGCATAGGCCTCGTCGACATGGACGGGATTGTGATCGCCGGTCAGATCGGCATAGGCGAACACGTCCTCGCTGCTCAGCACCTTCTCGAGATGGGCCGACATGCCCAGTTCGAGATCCTCGAAGAAATAACCGGTCCTGGTTTCCATCTGTCCCCACTGAAGACGTCGGCCCGTCGCACGGAACGCACCCGCTCCCTTCGCAGATGCGAGATGGCCGGCAATCTAGAGCATGATGCCGAAAAGTGGAAACCACTTTTCGGACAGGCATCATGCTCAAGCTACCGGAAACGATCGGCTTGTCCGCACGCGGGCGAAATCGCCCGAGTGCGGGCCGATCTCATGCATGATGCCGAAAAGTGGAAACCACTTTTCGGTCAGGCCAGGGCGGGCATCAGGGCCTTGAGTCTGAGATCGGGAAGCGCCTTGCGGAGCCGGGCGAGCAGCGCGTCGCGCGCGTCGTCGTCCTCGTGATGGTTTTCGCCGACCTCGGCGGCATGGATGCCGCCCATCACGAACACCGCGTCGAGGCCCTGGCGCGCCGCGCCGGCGAGGTCGGTCTCCATGCCGTCTCCGATCACGAGGGCACGCTCGCGGGCGACGGGCGCGCCCTCGAGCTCTGCCAGCTCGGCGAAGGCCTGGGCATAGATCGGATCATGCGGCTTGCCGGTCATGACGACCTCGCCGCCGAGCGCGGCATAGCGCTCCGCAAGCGCGCCGGCGCAATAGACGAGCGCTCCGCCGCGCTGCACCACCTTGTCGGGATTGGCGCAATAGAGCGTCAGCCCGCGCGCGCGGATGCGCTCCAGAAGCCCGCCATAATCGTCCGGCGTCTCGGTCTCGTCGTCGAAAAGCCCCGAGCACAATACGAGTTCGGCGTCTTCCGGCTCGGCAACGAGCGAGATCGGCAACCCCTCGAGCAGCGGCTGGTCGCGCTCCGGTCCCAGATGGAACACCGCCGCGCCGGGCTTCGCCGCGATCAGGGCGCGCATGGAATCGCCCGACGTCACCACACGGTCATAGGCCTCGCGGGGCACGCCGATCTGGTCGAGCTGACCGATGACCGCGGGCGACGGCCGCGGCGCATTGGTGATCAGCACGACGACGCCGCCGCCAATGCGGTGCTCGCGCAGGGCATTCACCGCCTCCGGGAACGGCGCGATGCCGTTATGGACCACGCCCCAGATGTCGCACAGCCAGATATCGCGGGGCGTGGCGAGATCGCGCATATGGGCGAGAACCTGCACCCGCTCCCGGCGGGTCTGATCGGCGGCGGAGGATGTCATTGTCCCTCGGGTGTTCGCTTGACAGTCACGGAGCGCCCTATTCAGCCGCAATCCGCCGCGATTGCAAGAGCGACTGGCGAACGGGCCGCGCCTCCGCGAAGAGTTGCCCACAGGCGAGCACGGGATGGCCGATGATGTCGCGCAGCGTCTCCTCGCGGTCGACACCGGTCACGATGGTCTGCAATCCGAGGGTCCAGGCGGCGCCCATCACAGCGGCGAGCCGCGTATCCGCGCCGTCCACCGGCTGTCCTGCCAGGCGCGCGGCCACATCGCAATGGAGCATCAGGAAGTCGATCCCGTTGCGGGCGAGATGGGCGGGATCGTGATCGGGGTCGTCGTCGATCTCCACCGCGAGCCCCGTTCCCCGGCGGGCGAGCGCCGCCAGCCGGTCGGCGAGGCGTCCGGCCATGTCGGTAGGACGCGGCGCGATCGCGGAGACGACGATGCCCTCCTCGCGCGCGCCGAGATCGTCGATCATGGCCTGCAGGCGCTCCAGGGCCCCGTCATCGGCCAGCATGGCGGCGGGAACCGGACAGAAGATCCGCGCGCTCCGGCCGGTCTCGCGCAGATGCCGCTGGATCGCCGTCGCCTGCCCGACCGTTTCCAGGGCCATGGCAAGGGCCGGCTCGCCGGACGGCGCGGATCGGCGCAGGCGGTCGGGCGCGACCGCCGTGCCGTCTTCCAGGCGCGCGCCGAGCGAGGCGAGATAATGACAGGTCCGCAGATTGGCGAGATCGATGACCGGCTCCAGATAGAGCTCGCCGCGCCCCTCCGCGATGAGGGCGTGGACCGTCCGGGGCCCGAGCGGCCCGCCGTCGAGGCGCGGCTCCATCGGCGCGGCCGCCTCCGCGGCCGGGCCAGCCTCCTCGCGCTCCGTCGCGGGGTCGGGTATGGAGCCGGCTTGTTCGGGTTCGGCCGTCATGGCGCCCTCGATGGCGCTCTCAGATGCGGTACGCCCCGTCTGCGCCCTGTATGCCAAGGCGCCGGCCAGCTGGGCGACGGCGACGAGGACGAGCCCCGTGGCCAGCACCGCATCCACCGGATCGAGCCCGGTGGCGGCCAGCAGCAGGAAGACGGCCAGAGCCAGCACGACAGCCGCGGCAGCGCTCAATGCCGCAATCGTCGTTCGGGAAGGCCCCGGCTCCACCCTTCGTCCCGTCTGCATCCCTGAGATCCGCCCGCCTATCGCTCCTTTCGGGAAGATTACACTCAAAAAGTGTACATTCAAACCGCCCAATACCGGAAGTCGATCAATCCAGCGCACGGAGCACGCGGCGTGTCGCGTCGAAGAGCTGGCCGATCTTGTCCTCGCCGATGATCAGGGGCGGCGACAGCGCAATCGTGTCGGCGGTGATGCGGATCATGGTGTCATGGTCGTGAAACGCGGTCTTCATGGCCTGATAGCCGCGCTGGCCGGGCTTGCCCTCCACAGGCTCCAGATCGATGCCGGCGACAAGCCCGATGGTGCGGATATCGGCGACATGCGGCTCGCCCCTGAGTGCATGGGCGGCATCCGCCCACATCTCCTCCAGGGCCAGCGCGCGCTCGAACAGGCCCTCGTCGCGATAGAGGTCGAGGGTCGCCACTCCCGCCGCCGCGGCCACCGGATGGCCGGTATAGGTATAGCCGTGGAACAGCTCGATGGCGTGCTCGGGCCCGTTCATGAAGGCCTGGTAGATATGGTCGCGAACCAGCACGCCGCCGAGCGGGATCGTGCCGCCCGTCACCCCCTTGGCGAAGGTGATGATATCGGGAAGGACGCCATAGCGTTCCGCGGCGAAGGCGTGGCCCAGCCGGCCGAATGCCGTGATCACCTCGTCGAAGACCAGCAGGATGCCATGCCTGTCGCAGATCTCGCGCAGGCGCTTCAGATATCCCTTGGGCGGCGCGAGCACGCCGGTCGAGCCGGCCATCGGCTCCACGATCACTGCCGCGATGGTGGAGGCGTCGTGAAGGGCGACGAGCCGCTCCAGATCGTCTGCCAGATGCGCGCCCCACTCCGGCTCGCCGCGCGAATAGGCCTGGTGCTCGCGGTCATAGGTGTGGCGCAGGTGATCGGCGCCGGCCAGAGCCGTGCCGAAGAACTTCCGGTTGGGCGCGATCCCGCCCACCGAAATTCCGCCGAAGCCCACGCCGTGATAGCCGCGTTCGCGCCCGATCAGCCGGGTGCGCGAGCCCGCCCCCGTCACATTGTGATAGGCCAGCGCGATCTTGAGCGCGGTATCGGCGGCTTCCGAGCCCGAATTACAGAAGAAGGCATAGTTGAGATCGCCCGGCGCGAGCGTCGTCAGCCGCGACGCGAGCTCGAAGGCCTTCGGATGGCCGAACTGGAAATTCGGCGCGAAGTCGAGCTCGGCCGCCTGGCGCTGGATCGCCTCCACGATGGGGCCGCGGCAATGGCCCGCATTGGAGCACCACAGCCCCGCCGTGCCGTCCATGATCGCGCGCCCGTCGGCGGCGTAGTAATGCATGTCCTTCGCGCGCGAGATCAGCCGCGGCGCTTGCTTGAAATCGCGGTTCGGCGTGAACGGCATCCAGAAGGATTCGAGATCGTTCGGAGACGGTTCCCACACCGTTTCGGCGGCCTGTGCTTCGGACATCTGAAGACACCTCCATAGAAACGACGGCCCCCGCGCGGAGGGCTCCGCGGACCAAGGGGACCACGGTTAGCCTAGAGCAAGCGCGGGCCGGGGTGAAGATCGCCCCGCCCGCACAGTCTCCGCCCGGTTCACTCGGGAACCGGCACCATGTAGTTGAGCGGCAGACGCCCGCCATCGGCAAAGACGGTCTGGCCGGTCACGTAGCTCGCATCGTCGGAGGCCAGGAACGCCGCGACGCCCGCGATCTCGCGCGGCTCGCCGATGCGGCCGAGCGGCGTGCGCGACAGGATGGTATTCCGGGCATTCTTGTCGTTGACGACGGACTTCAGCATGTCGGTCATGATGCTGCCCGGGCCGATGGCATTGCAGCGGATGCCATAGGGGGCGAGCGAGATGGCGATCACCTTGGTGAGCTGGCTGACGCCGCCCTTGGAGATGCTGTAAGGCACCTGGGTCGGCAATGCGAACACGGAGTTGATGGACGACATGTTGATGATCGTGCCGGGCGCGCGGCCCTCCTCAATCTGACGCACCATCTGCCGGGCCACCGTCTGGGCCGCAAGGAAGGCGCCCTTCAGGTTGATGCCGAGAACCCGGTCGAAATCCTCCTCCGCGAGATCGAGGAAATCCGCCGCATGCACCACGCCCGCATTGTTGATCAGGACGTCGACGGCGCCATAGGCCTCCACCGTCGCGGTGACCAGATTGCGCACATCGAGCCGCTCCGTCACGTTGCAGGCGACGAAGCGCGCCTCGTTGCCGGCCTCGCGGATCGCGGCGGCCGCCTGCTCGCCGGCCTCCTCGTCCACATCGGCAATCACGACGCTCGCGCCGTCCGCGGCGAAACGCTCCGCGCACGCCAGACCGATACCGTGGGCGGCGCCGGTCACGATCGCCACCTTGTCCTTCAAAGCCATATCTGGCCTCCCTCTCTCCTCGTCTCCCCGCACCGTCGCAGGGGTCTACGGGGCACCATCCTGAAAAACGCCCGCCTCGGGCAGCCCATGACGCGCCTCCCGAACCGCTCGAAATCATGGGCTGTCGTGCAAGAAAGCCGGCGGGCTAGATAGAGAATCCGTGTTTCTTCATTGCCGCGGCAATCTCGTCCAGTATCGCCGGGTCGTCAATGGTTGCGGGCATCGACCACTCCTCGTGGTCGGCCATCTTGCGGATCGTGCCGCGCAGAATCTTGCCGGAGCGCGTCTTGGGCAGCCGGTCGACCACCATGGCCGACTTGAAGGCCGCCACCGGACCGATCTCGTCGCGCACGAGCCCGACCACCTCGCTCTCCACCTCCTCGGTGGGGCGGTTGACGCCCGATTTGAGCACAACGAAGCCGACCGGAACCTGCCCCTTGAGCTGGTCGGCGATCCCGACCACGGCGCATTCGGCCACATCGCGGTGATTGGCGATGGCCTCCTCCATGGCGCCGGTCGACAGCCTGTGGCCGGCCACATTGATGATGTCGTCGGTGCGCGACATGATGAAGACGTAACCGTCCTCGTCCATGTAGCCCGCATCGCCTGTCTGGTAGTAGCCGGGATAGGCGGCGAGATAGCTCTCCCGGAAGCGCTCGTCATTCTGCCACAGCGTCGGCAGGCAGGCCGGCGGCAACGGCAGGGCGATGCAGATCGCGCCGAGCTCGCCGCGCGGCATCTCCTTGCCGTCCGGTCCCAGAATGCGCACGTCGTAGCCCGGCATGGGCACGGTCGGCGAGCCGTATTTGACGGGCAGCGTGCCGAGCCCGACGGGGTTGGCCGCAATCGCCCAGGCCGTCTCCGTCTGCCACCAATGGTCGATGACGGGGACCGACAGCATCTCCTCCGCCCACTTGACGGTGTCGGGGTCGGCCCGCTCGCCGGCCAGGAACAGGGTGCGGAACTGGGTGAGATCGTAGCGCTCGATGAACTTGCCGCCGGGATCCTCCTTCTTGATCGCGCGGAAGGCGGTCGGGGCGGTGAACAGGGCGGCCACCCCGTGCTCGGAGATCACGCGCCAGAAGACGCCCGCATCGGGCGTGCCCACGGGCTTGCCCTCGAACAGGATCGTCGTGCACCCGTGCAGCAGCGGCGCATAGACGATATAGGAATGGCCGACCACCCAGCCGACATCGGAGGCCGCCCAGAAGACCTCGCCCGGATCCACGCCGTAGACCGCATCCATGCTCCATTTGAGCGCGACCATATGCCCGCCATTGTCGCGCACCACGCCCTTGGGCACGCCGGTGGTGCCGGAGGTGTAGAGGATATAGAGCGGATCGGTGGCGAGCACGGGCACGCAGTCGGCCTTGAGCTCCTCGTTGCGGGCCTTGCTCATCAGTTCGGCCCAGTCGTGGTCGTAGCCCGGCTTCAGCGTCGCCGCCTCCTGCTCGCGCTGGAGGACGATGGTGCCCTCGGGCTTGAAGTCCGACTGGTCGATCGCCCTGTCGAGAAGCGGCTTGTAGGCGACGATACGCCCGGGTTCGACCCCGCAGGAGGCCGACACGATCAGCCTCGGCTTGGCGTCGTTGATCCGTGTGGCGAGCTCGTGGGCCGCGAAGCCGCCGAAGACCACCGAATGGATCGCGCCGATGCGCGCACAGGCCAGCATGGCGATCACCGCCTCCGGCACCATGGGCATGTAGAGGATGACCCGGTCGCCCTTCGCGACGCCGCGCTGCTGAAGAACGGCGGCGAAGGTCGCCACCTCCTCCAGGAGCTCGTCATAGCTATAGGTGCGCTCCGCCCCGGTGATCGGGCTGTCGTAAATCAGGGCCGGCTGCCCGCCGCGGTCGCGCTCCACATGGCGGTCGAGGCAGTTGTAGCAGGTATTGCATTCCGCGCCGACGAACCAGCGGTCGAGCCCGTCGACCTCGGCATAGACCCGGTCCCACTTGCGGAACCAGTCGATCTCGCTGGCGGCCTCCGCCCAGAACCCCTCCGAATCGGCCTTCCAGCGCTCATAGATCTCGTGATATCGACTCATGAACCCGTGTTCCTCCCGGCGCTTCCCTTTTGACCTCTGACCCTTGCTGGCCGACATTGTTCAAAGCCGCCCGGCCGATTGCAAGGGGAACGTCCGTGCCGTCTGGCCGCAGACGCCGTCGCGTGCGATGAAGGAAGACCGGCGGGAACAAGCCCGTCAACATCCGTCGTTCAGCATGTATCCCGCCACCCCATGATCACCGACCCCTGGTTCTATGCCGCCGCCGTGCCGGCCGTCATTCTCGTCGGCATGGCGAAGGGCGGCTTCGGCGGCGCCATCGCCCTGCTCGGCGTGCCGCTCATGAGCCTCGTCATCTCTCCGGTCCAGGCCGCGGGCATCCTGCTGCCCATCCTCGTGGCGATGGATCTCGTGGGGCTTGCCGCCTACCGGCGCCGCTATCACGTGCCGAGCCTGAAGATCCTTATCCCGCCGGCCATTGTGGGCGTCGGCATAGGCTGGCTGACCGCCTCCGTGGTCACCGAGGCACATGTGCGACTCATTGTCGGCGTCGTGGCGCTCGCCTTCACCCTCGACTACTTCCTGCGCGGGACAAGGCGTCCGGCGGCGGCCACCAACCGGATCAAGGGAGGCTTCTGGGCGACGGTCGCCGGGTTCACCAGCTTCGTCTCCCATGCCGGCGGCCCGCCGCTCCAGATGTATCTGCTCCCGCTCAGGCTCGATCCGCGGCTCTTCGCCGGCACCTCGGTCATCTTCTTCGCCGTGGTCAACGCCACCAAGCTCGTCCCCTATTACGCGCTCGACCAGCTCCGGCTGGGCAATCTTGAGACCTCCGCCGTCCTCCTGCCGCTCGCGCCGCTGGCCACGCTGACCGGCGTGTGGCTCGTCAAGGTGGTCGAGCCGGCGCGCTTCTACCGGATCACCTATGCCGCGGTCTTTATCGTCTCCTTCAAGCTCATCCATGACGGGCTTGCAGGCACAGGGCTGATCTAGGCATATAGTCGCGCGGAGATATCAAGGGGAGAAACGTCTCGACGATGGCCACGAACCCGTACGACATCGCGCTCGGCAAAACGCCGGCCAACTATCAGCCGCTGACGCCGCTGTCCTTCCTCGAGCGCGCGGCCCGCACCCATCCCGACCATATCGCCATCGTCCATGGCGGCCAGCGGGTGAGCTACGCGGCCTTCTACGAGCGCGCGTGCCGCCTCGCCTCCGCGCTGAGCGCGCGCGGCATCGCCAAGGGCGACACGGTGTCCGTGATCCTCTCCAACACGCCGCCCATGCTGGAGGCGCATTACGGCGTGCCGATGACCGGCGCGGTGCTGCATTCCATCAATACGCGCCTCGACGCGGCCAATATCGCCTTCATGCTCGACCACGCCGAGGCGAAGGTGGTGATCACGGACCGCGAGTTTGCCGACACCATGGCCGAAGCGCTTCGGCTCGCCAAGGTCGAGCCTCTGGTCATCGACTATGACGATCCGGAATTTCCCCAGGCCGGCGCGCGGCTCGGCGAGATCGACTACGAGGATTTCGTGGCGTCCGGCGATCCGGACTATCGCTGGGTGTGGCCCGACGACGAGTGGGACGCGATCTCGCTCAACTACACCTCCGGCACCACCGGCAACCCGAAAGGCGTGGTCTACCACCATCGCGGCGCAGCGCTCATGTGCTACGCCAACATGGTGGCCGCCGGCATGGGCAAGCATCCCGTCTATCTGTGGACGCTGCCCATGTTCCACTGCAATGGCTGGTGCTTCCCCTGGACTATCTCGCTGCTGGCGGGCACCCATGTGTGCCTGCGCTGGGTCCGGGCGGACGCGATGTACGACGCGCTTTCGAGCCATGGCGTGACCCATATGTGCGGCGCGCCGATCGTCATGTCGACGCTCATCCATGCCTCCGACGCGGACAGGAAGGCGCTGGACCATACGGTGGAGTTTATCACCGCGGCCGCGCCGCCGCCCGAGTCCGTCCTCGCGGCGATGGAGGATGCGGGCTTTGCCGTGACCCATGTCTATGGCCTCACCGAGACCTACGGTCCCGCCGTCGTCAATGAGTGGAAGGCGGCGTGGAACGCGCTCGACAGCGGCGCGAAGGCGACGCGCAAGGCGCGCCAGGGCGTGCGCTATCCGGCACTGGAGGATCTCGACGTCATCGACCCGGAGACGATGGAGCCCGTGCCCCCCGATGCGGAGACGCTCGGCGAGGTCATGGTGCGCGGCAACATCGTCATGAAGGGCTATCTGAAGAACGCGCAGGCCACCGACGAGGCCTTCCGCGGCGGCTGGTTCCATACCGGCGATCTGGGCGTCATGCACCCGGATGGCTACATCCAGCTCAAGGATCGCTCCAAGGACATCATCATCTCCGGCGGCGAGAACATCTCCTCCATCGAGGTGGAGGAAGTGCTCTACAAGCACCCCGACATCCAGGCTGCCGCCGTCGTCGCCAAGCCGGACGAAAAATGGGGCGAGACTCCGTGCGCCTTCGTGGAGCTCAAGCCCGACCGGCAGGCCAATGCCGTGGAGATCATCGCCTTCTGCCGCGAGCATCTCGCCCATTACAAGGCGCCGCGCCATGTGGTGTTCGGCGAGCTGCCGAAGACCTCCACCGGCAAGATCCAGAAATTCCGGCTGCGCGAGCAGGCGCGAGACACGTGAGTCTCCGCCGGAGGTGGGGCTGCCGGCGCGTCTCCCGCGTCATGGTGCGGGCGGCCCGTCCCGGCTCCGCCGCGCCCCAGCGCTTGCAACCAAGCCGGCCCACCCCCTGCCGACCGTCCCTGACATCGCAGATCGCAGGGAACAGCCGCAAGACGTGGGCCGGCGCAGATCCAAAAGCTGGATTGACGTGCCGGTTTCCGGTCAGTGCGTACCGTTGAGTCTCGCCTCTACTCGGGCGATCTCGTCTTTCAGTTTGAGTTTTTCCCGTTTGAGGGACGCAAGCTTCAAGTCGTCTGCGGAGGGATTGGATTGAACGGTCTCGATCTGGGCATCCAGCGAACGGTGCTTGGTAACCAGTTCATCGAGATGAGCTTGAAGCGACATGGGCAATCTCCATGCTCCTCTGACAAGGTAACGACAGAAGTGTGACACAGCTCACAGAGCTTGTCGAACTGATGTGGAGATTGGTCGCGGACCTTGCCACCCCCTCCGTGAGCGCCAGTGTTCAAGGGCTTGCGCCCGTGTCGAAAGGTCGCAAGAATGGGTCCGGTCAATGTGGGAACCGTACGATGGAAACGCCACAGGACGATCTGGGCGAACGGCTGGCCAGCCTCAGACAACAGCATCGCGATCTCGACGGAGCGATCGCCAGCCTGGAGAAGACAGGAACCGGGGATCAACTCCAGCTCAGGCGGCTGAAGAAGCAGAAGCTCCAGCTCAAGGACGAGATCTCCCAGCTGGAAGACCAGTTGCTGCCCGATATCATCGCCTGAGCCCGGATATCCCCGGTCCGGCATCCGTTCTGGACCGGCAGCGCAATCTGTCCGGCAAGACGCGAAGATAGCGCACTACGGCGAACTCCCATGGCCCGCCAGTTACAACCGATCCGGCCGGACTACATCCCGCCGTGCCGGGAGGATTTCAAGCGCCGCCGGCCCCTGTCTTTCGCCATATCCAGACTTGTCCCGGACAATGGCGAACAGGACATGCGTCCGGTTCGGATCGACGCGTTCCCCGTGGCTATCGCCCCTAGACCCCCACGGGCCCCGCCTCGCCCAAGGTTGCCACGCCGCGCCGGTGGCGGCGGGCCGCATACATGGCCTTGTCGGCCATGTCGATCACCTCGTAGCCACTGTCGCTGCCGTCGAAGGAGGCGACCCCGACGGATACCGAGATCGCGACGCCGCAATCGATGCCGACCAGGGTGTCGGCGCCGATATGGGTGCGGATGGCTTCCGCAAGGCGCCGTGCCTCGTGCACCTCGATCCGCTCCATGAGAATGCCGAACTCGTCTCCGCCGAGACGGCCGACCTTGTCGGTGCGCCGCACGCTCGCCATGAGCACCCGGCTCACATGCCGGAGCACGGAATCGCCTGCCGCATGACCATGGGTATCGTTGACCGCCTTGAGGCCGTCGACATCCAGATAGATCAGACAGGCGGCCACGCCATGGCGCCTGCTGGACGACCATGTGCGGTAAAGCTCCCGCTCGAAGGCGCGACGATTGAGCACCGGCGGAACCAGCGGGTCCTGGTCGACCGCCTCCTCCAGCTGACGCACACGCGCGCGTGTCGCATCCAGCTCGTCGCGAAGCCTTGCCAGTTCGCTGTGAAGACCCTCGAGCCCGTCGTCTGCAGAAGGCTCACCGAAACCGGGAAAGTCCGGTGCGGGCAAGTTCATCACACTCCCCATCCCCCATAGATGATCCCGACCTCCTCGCTTGCTCACGGTCCCCGGATTTATCGCTCAAGCACTCTCGAGGGGTGTCGCGTTGTGGCTCCCCAGTCTCCAATGAAGCGTATTGGCTCATTGATTCCCGTAAAAGTCGTCGAATGCAACCCCTTCCATGTGATAATGCTCCGAGATGAGTTGCATAGCCGCACGCCCTTCCTATAATCCCCCGCTTTTCGAGGCCCTTTTCTGCGAGAGGACGGACCGTTGAGTTCCGGAAAGCCCGCTGTCGCGATCATCATGGGCAGCCAGTCGGACTGGCCCACCATGCGCCATGCCGCCGAGACGCTCGAGGCGCTCGACATCCCTTACGACGCGCGCATCGTGTCCGCCCACCGCACGCCGGAGCGGCTCTACGACTTCGCGACGGGCGCGCGTGCGGAGGGCTTCAAGGTCATCATTGCAGGCGCCGGCGGCGCGGCGCACCTGCCGGGCATGACAGCGGCCATGACGCCCCTGCCGGTGTTCGGCGTACCTGTGGAATCGAAGGCGCTGAGCGGAAAGGACAGCCTTCTGTCCATCGTGCAGATGCCGCCGGGCGTGCCCGTCGGAACGCTTGCCATCGGCCGGGCCGGCGCGATCAACGCCGCCCTGCTGGCCGCCGGCGTTCTGGCGCTCTGCGACGAGGGAATCGCCAGCCGGCTCGACAGCTGGCGCGCGGAACAGACCGCTTCGGTCGCGGAAAGGCCCGACCGGGATGGCTGATGGTGCATCGACATCCGGCCCCCTTGCCCCCTGCGGCACGATCGGCATCCTCGGCGGCGGACAGCTCGGCCGCATGCTCGCAACGGCAGCCGCCGAGCTGGGGCTCAACTGCCATGTCTACTGTCCCGATCCCGACAGCCCGGCCTTCGATGTGGTCAGCCGCTCGACCTGTGCGGCCTATGACGACGAGGCGGCGCTCGCCGCCTTCGCCCGCAATGTCGACCGGGTGACGTTCGAGTTCGAGAACGTTCCCCATTTCACAGTGGATTTCCTGTCGTCGCGCGTGCCCGTCCTGCCGGGCGCGGAGACGCTCCGCATCACCCAGGACCGGCTGGAGGAGAAGCGCTTCGTGGAAGGGATCGGCTATGGGTGCGCGCCCTACGAGCCGGTCGACAACCTCGACGATCTCCGCCGCGCCGTCGACCGGCTGGGGCGCCCGTGCGTTCTCAAGACGCGCCGCTTCGGCTATGACGGCAAGGGCCAGGTGACGATCCGCGAGGGCGACGACCTTGCCGAGGCCTGGGCGGCCATTGGCACCGCGCCCGCGATCCTCGAGGGGTTCGTCCCGTTCCTGCGCGAGGTCTCCGTGCTCGCCGCACGCAGCCCCGACGGCACCATCGCCTGCTACGATATCGCGGAGAACCGCCACGAGAACCACATTCTCAAGATCTCGCGCGTTCCCGCGGCCATCGCCCCGCAGGCGGAGAAGACCGCCCTGGAAATCGGCCGGCGCGCCGCGGAGGCACTCAATTATGTGGGCGTCCTCGCCATCGAGCTCTTCGTCGTCGAGCGCGGCGGCGAGGAGGATCTCCTCGTGAACGAGCTCGCACCCCGGGTCCACAATTCGGGGCACTGGACGCAGGATGGTTGCCTCGTCTCCCAGTTTTCCCAGCATATGCGCGCCGTGGCCGGCTGGCCGCTCGGCTCGCCGCAGCGTCTGGCCGATGTGGAGATGACCAACCTGCTCGGCCATGACGTCGACGACTGGGCCCGGCTCGCGCGCGACCCCGACACCGCGGTCCATATCTATGCCAAGACCGCGACCCGACCGGGCCGGAAGATGGGCCACGCCAACCGGCTCATCCGCCGCCGGCAGGGGTGAGTTTTCTGCGTGCCGGCGACCGGCTTCCGGTGGACACGGCCCCCTGATTCTGATAAGGAACCGTCCACTCAAGTGCAGGTTCGGCGGCTTACTGCACGGTTTTCGCCCATTACGGTCGTCGCCGACACGTTTGATTGGTCAGCAAACCGGACACCTTAACGAGGCATCATTCGTGCAAGTTATCGTTCGCGACAACAATGTCGATCAGGCCCTGAAAGCGCTGAAGAAGAAGCTGCAGCGCGAGGGCGTCTTCCGTGAGATGAAGCTCCGCAATCACTACGAAAAGCCGTCCGAGAAGCGCGCACGCGAGAAGGCGGAGGCCGTCCGCCGCGCTCGCAAGCTGGCCCGCAAGCGTGCCCAGCGCGAAGGCCTGCTCCCGTCCAAGCGCAAGGGCTGACGCGAGCCGCGGGCCGACCGGCATTTCCGCTCCGGCCCGCCATCGGTTCCCCTGAAAAGTCCAGGATCCGCGCGATGCTGACCGGCCTGTTCCGCAGGCCGGCAATCGGCGCATGTCCGCCACGCATCGCGCTGCCCGGTTCCGAAACCGGCCCGGCACCGAAGCGCACCGGGCACAGTCCTCCGGGTGTGTGAAGGGCGCGGGCCTATTCCACCCCGGCCACGACGCCGCCATGCGAATAGACATGGACGTCGCGCTGCGGGAAGGGAATGGAAATGCCCGCCTCGTCGCAGGCGACCTTGGCCGCACGCGTCATGTCCCAGAGCACGGACCAGTAGTCGTCCGTGCGCGTCCACGCCCTGAGCGCGACGGTCACCGCACTGTCGTCGAGCGACTTCACGAAGGTCATGGGCGCAGGATCGCCGAGGAACCGCTTTTCCTTCGCGGCGAGATCCATGAGCAGCGCGCAGGCCTTGTCGACATCGTCCCCGTAATCGATTCCGACGGCGATCTCCACGCGCCGGCTCGGATTGCGCGAGTAGTTGATGATCGCCGTGTCCCACAATTGACGGTTCGGCGCGACGCGGTAGACCCCGTCGGCGCTCTTCAGCTCCGTGATGAACAGGCCGATTTCCTGGACCGTGCCCTCCACGCCGCTCGCGTCGATATAGTCGCCGATCTTGAAGGGCCTGAACGCCAGAAGCATGATGCCCGCCGCCACGTTCGACAGCGTGCCCTGCAACGCCAGACCGATGGCGATGCCGACAGCGCCGAGTGCGGCGATGATGCTCGTCGTCTGGATGCCGAACTGGGCGAGCACCATGATGAGCACGAGGGCGAGGATGGCATAGTTGGCCGCCTTGGCGAGGAACCGCGCCAGTGTGACGTCCACGCGCGAGGTGCGCTCCAGAGAGCGCCGGATCAGCCGCTCGACGAGCTTGGCGACGATCAGCCCGACAACGAGAATGACCACCGCGGTGACGAATTCCAACCCGTAGCGGATCAGCATTCCGGGCTCTATCGACTTCAGAAGTTGAACCGGATCGGACAAGTCCTGCATTGGGCACGGTCCCCTGGAAGGCCCGCCTTGCGGCAGGCAAGACACACATCGGGGCCCGGACAGTCCCGCCTGCCCTGCCCCACGACATTCCCGTAAAACACAAACAGCCCGCCGACAGACGGCGGGCTGCTCGCGGCATCTTCCCGCTAGAGCGCCTTGACGATCTCCTCGACCATCTTCTTGGCGTCGCCGAACAGCATCATTGTGTTGTCCCGGTAGAACAGCGTGTTGTCGATTCCCGCATAACCCGAGGAGAGCGAGCGCTTGACGAACATCACCGTGCCCGCCTTCCAGACCTCCAGGACCGGCATGCCGTAGATCGGCGAGGACGGATCCTCCTTGGCGGCCGGATTGGTCACATCGTTGGCGCCAATCACGAAGGCGACATCGGTGTTGGCGAACTCGGAGTTGATGTCGTCGAGCTCGAACACCTCGTCATAGGGCACGCTGGCTTCCGCGAGCAGGACGTTCATGTGTCCCGGCATGCGGCCGGCGACGGGATGGATGGCATATTTCACCGTCACGCCCGCCGCCTTCAGCTCGTCTGCCATCTCGCGCAGCGCATGCTGGGCCTGGGCCACTGCCATGCCGTAGCCGGGAACGATGATCACCGAGCCGGCGTTCTTCATCACGAAGGCCGCGTCGTCGGCGGAGCCCTGCTTGACCGGCTTCTGCTCGCCGTCCCCACCCGCGCCGGCCGCCGCCGTCTCGCCGCCGAAGCCGCCGAGAATGACGTTGAAGAAGGAACGGTTCATGCCCCGGCACATGATGTAGGACAGGATCGCACCGGCCGAGCCGACGAGCGCGCCGGTAATGATCAGCGCGGTGTTGCCGAGCGTGAAGCCGATGCCGGCCGCCGCCCACCCCGAATAGGAGTTCAGCATCGAGATCACCACCGGCATGTCCGCGCCGCCGATGGGAACGATGATCAGGACACCGAGCGCGAAGGAGAGCAGCACGAGGACCCAGAACAGGCTCGGATGCGCCGTCGCGGTGAAGATCGCGATGAGCACCACCAGCAGGATGGCGAGGCCCAGATTGAGCCAATGCTGGCCGCCGAAGACGACCGGAGCGCCGGAGACGAGGCCCTGCAGCTTTGTGAAGGCGACGATGGAGCCCGTGAAGGTGATCGCACCGATTGCCGCGCCGAGAGACATCTCGATCAGGCTCGCCGTCTTGATGTGCTCCAGGGTACCGATGCCGAAGGCGGCCGGCGCATAGAGCGCGGCAGCGGCGACCAGCACCGCGGCGAGGCCGACCAGCGAGTGGAAGGCCGCGACGAGCTGGGGCATGGCCGTCATCGGGATACGCCGGGCGATTACCGCGCCGATGCCGCCGCCGATGGCGATGCCGAGAAGCACGAGCAGCCAGGTGAGGAACGAGCCGGGCGGCGCCGCGAACAGCGTGGTGACGATGGCGATCGCCATGCCCGCCATGCCGAAGAGATTGCCCCGGCGCGCGCTTTCGGGATGCGACAGCCCGCGAAGCGCCAGGATGAAGAGAGCCCCTGCAACGAGATAGAGGAGCGCGATGATATTGGCTGACATCGGGGGCTCCCTCAGCTCTTCTTCTTGTACATGGCCAGCATGCGCTGGGTGACGAGGAACCCGCCGAAAATGTTCACCGATGCCAGGATCAGGGCAAAGAAGCCCAGCCCCTGGGACAGGGGGCTGGCCTCGGCCATGGCGCTCACCGCGCCGCCGGCGACCGCGATCAGCGCACCGACCACGATGACCGACGAGACGGCGTTGGTGACCGACATGAGGGGTGTGTGCAGCGATGGCGTCACGCTCCACACCACGTAATAGCCGACGAAGATCGCCAGCACGAAGATCGCCAGCCGGAACACGAACGGGTCGACCCCGCTGACCGCGCCCACGGCTTCCGCACCGCTTTCCGCCGCGAGTCTGGCGGCGTCGGCGAGCGCGCGCGCCTGCTCGGCGGCGTCGGCCGCACGCTGGGCGGCGTCCTGCGCCTGCTGTGCGGCGCTCAGAGCATCTGGGCCAGCCATGATGCGTTCCCCTCCTATTGCTCGAAGATGGGATTGACGAGCTCGCCATCGCGCGTGAGCGCAGTGGCGGCCACGATCTCGTCATCCCAGTCGATGGTCAGTTCGCCCTTCTCGCCCATGATCACGCCGAGGAAGGTCACGAGGTTCTTGGCGTAGAGCGGCGAGGCGTTGCCGGACAGGCGCGAGGGAAGATTGGGGTGGCCCACGATCTTCACGCCCTTGTGCTCCACGATCTCGCCCGGCTTGGACAGCTCGCAATTGCCGCCGCGCTCCACCGCCAGATCGACGACGATGGATCCCGGCTTCATGCTCTCCACCATCTCTTTCGTGATCAGCTTCGGCGCGGGCCGGCCCGGAATGAGCGCGGTCGTCACCACGATATCCTGCGCCTTGACGTGCTCGGCCACGAGCTCGGCCTGCCGGCGCTTGTAGTCCTCGCTCATCTCCTTGGCGTAGCCGCCGGCGGTCTCCAGATCCTCGCCCTCGGCCTCCACCATGACGAACTTCGCGCCAAGGCTTTCCACCTGCTCGCCCGCGGCACGGCGCACATCCGTCGCGCTCACCACCGCGCCGAGCCGGCGTGCGGTGGCGATGGCCTGAAGGCCCGCAACGCCCGCCCCCATGACGAAGAGACGCGCCGGGGGCACGGTGCCCGCCGCCGTCATCATCATCGGCATGGCGCGGTTGAACAGGGATGCCGCATCGACCACGGCCTTGTATCCGGCGAGGTTGGCCTGCGAGGACAGGACATCCATCGACTGCGCGCGCGTGATGCGCGGCATGAGCTCCATGGCGAAGCCCACGACACCCGCAGCCGCCATGGCCTCGATCCCCTTGCGGTCCCCATATGGGTCGAGCTGGCCAACAAGGACGGCGCCCGACTTCATCGCCTTCACGGTCGCCTCCTCGGGCCGGCGCACCGCCAGCACGATATCGGCATCCTTGACCAGGCTCTGCCTGGTCTTGACAATCTTGGCGCCGGCCTCCTTGAAGACCTCGTCGCCGATATAGGCCGCGGCACCCGCGCCGGCCTCGATGGAGACCTCCGCGCCCTTGCCCACAAGCGCCTTCACCGCTTCGGGCGAGGCCGCGACCCGGCTCTCGCCTTCCGCCTTTTCCGCGACTATCGCGATCTTCATGCCGACGGCGCCTAGGATGCGAGGAATGCGGAGATGAGGCCGAACAGCACCAGGACCGCGAACGACGCGCCCCAGCTCTTGCCGCCCGACCGGAGGTCGAACAGGATCGCCGCGAAGCCCGCGAACATGCCGATCATGCCGACCGGAACCGCGAGCGTCTTGCCGAAGGCGAATGTGGCAAGCGCCACCAGAACGAAGATCGTGCCCAGCGTCAGAGCGACGGTGCCGTGCACGAAGCCATGATAGGTCCGCTCGTGCTCTCTGTAATCGTTCTCGGCCGAGGTGTGATCCGTCATCGTGTGCGCTTCCCTTGAGAACCTGATTGTTGCCGGATAGGCCAATTAGCCGATTGAGCCCAGCCTCGCAAGACGCAAAGCCGTCTCCGGCAGCTCGGAACGCCCGATGGTGAACGAACTGGATCGCCGACACAAGAACCCCCGGTGTGCTCCGGCGCCGGCTTGTGACACGACCGTGCGACTTCTATGATCCCCCTGCAGCCTCGATCCATGGGAGGGGGAGGAATGAACACGATATCCGCCTTTGCCGTCATGCGGCCATGGCTCGCCGTGGCCGCTCTTGCCGTGGGGCTGGCTCTGCCGCCAGCGGATGCCCGGGCCGGCGACTATGTGGCCCTCGATGGCGAGCGCGGCCCCCAGCTCTATTACGAGGAGGCCGGCGAAGGCACACCCGTCGTCATTGTGCCGGGCTGGACCATGACCACCCGGTTCTTCGCCAAGCAGCTCGAGCATTTCGCGGACTCCGAGGATCTCCGCGTCATCGTCTACGATCCGCGAGCCCATGGCCGGTCGTCGAAGACGCTCGACGGCGCCAACTACCGACAGCACGGCCGCGACCTCAAGCGGTTCATCGACGCGCTGGGGCTTGAAGATGTGGTGCTCGCCGGCTGGTCGTGGGGCGGGATCACGGTCTATTCCTATCTCTCCCAGTTCGGAACCGACAATGTGAAGGGGCTCGTGCTCATCGACCAGACGCCGCGTCCGCTGCCGCTGAAGGACGGGTCCTGGAACGATGGCGACATCGGCATCGTGAAGGATTTCTTCGACGCCTTCACCGAGGACCGCGTGGCGACCATGCGCGAGTTCATCCCCTGGATGTTCCCGAAGGGCATCAGCGACGAGGAGGCGGAATGGATGCTGGCGGAGACCATGGAGACGCCGGATATCGTCGCCGCCCTCCTGCTCTACGATGGCTGGATGGCCGATTTCACGGCCACGCTGAGAACGCCGGGCGTGCCGCTCCTCAATATCGTGCGCGAGGAGAACGGCGAGGCCGCCAAGGCCTATCTGAAGGCGAACGATATCCAGTCGGAGTTCTTCGTGAAGGGCGGGCACGGCATGTTCTACGACTATCCCGACGCCTTCAATTCCACGCTGGAAAACTTCGTGAAGGGGCTCGAGGACTGAGCCCGGCGCATCCCCGGCCCCTGGCCTTTTCGCAAGCCGGCATGACGTCCCGCTATTTGGCACGTCGCGCAATGCCCGGACAGGCAGCGCCTGCGCGCGTCAGGCGAGCCCCGCCGCCTTGAGCGCGTCGGTCTGGCGCGCGGCGACCGCGTCGACGGAGAAATCCTCTATCGCCTCGTTGAACAGGCGATAGAAGTTGAGTTCCGCCTTCAGGTGGATGAGAACGCCGCCGAGGCCTATCGCGGCGCGGTCCATGAAGACGAATTCGCGCGGCACGCGCACCGGCCCCTTCTCCTTGAGCGCGCGGTGCACGGTGAAGGCTTGGTGGCGCCCGTACTGGCCGGGGCTCACTCCTTCCGCGATCTTGCGCACCCGATCCTCCATCAGGGGGCCGTAGATGAACCGCGCCCAGATGTTGAGGATGTCAATCAGCTCGTTGGAGAGCCCCTTGAAGCCCCAGGTCTCGTAGGCGGAGACGATCCGGTCGCGGTCATCCTCCCTCAGGCCGTGATAGAGCTCCACCACGCCGCCGACGAAGCGCGGCGGGAAGATGCGGATGCAGCCATAGTCGAGCAGGTTGAGGCCGCACGGGCGCCCCTCCCCGTCCAGCATGGCCGAATAGTTGCCGAGATGGGGGTCGCCGTGGATCACGCCATGGCGGCAGAAGGGCAGCCACCAGGCCTTGAAGAGGCTGGTCGCGAGAAGGTTGCGCGCATCGAGATCGGCCTCCCGGAAGTCCAGAAGCGAGCGCCCCTCCAGCCAGCTCATGGTGAGCAGCCGCCGCGTCGATAGCTCCGGATAGACCTTGGGAACTCGGATCGTGGAGACATCCTTCAGCATCTCGCCGTAAAGCGCGATATGGCGGCGCTCGCGGTCGTAGTCGAGCTCCTCGCGCAGGCGCTCGCCGATCTCCTGATGGATCTCGCTGGTATCGATGGCCGGATCCATGCGCCGGTGGATGGCGAAGATCCACTGGAGCTGGCTGAGATCGGCCTCCACGGCCGACTGCATCTCCGGATATTGCAGCTTGCAGGCGAGCTCGGAGCCATCGAGAGCCCAGGCGCGGTGGACCTGGCCGAGCGAGGCCGCCGCGGCAGCCTCCCGCTCGAAATCCTGGACCTTCTTCCGCCAGTCGGCCCCGAGCTCGGCGGCCATGCGCCGGCGCACGAAGGGCCAGCCCATGGGCGGCGCGTGCGACTGGAGCTGGGTGAGCTCCATGGCGTATTCCGGCGGCAGCGCGTCCGGAATGGTGGCGAGCAGCTGCGCCACCTTCATCAGCGGGCCCTTCAGGTCCCCGAGGGCCGCGCGCAGCGCCTTGGCATCCTCCTCGCGGGTGCCGCCGCCGAGGATCCGCCCGGAGGCGAGCCGGGCGGCGACCGTGCCCATGCCGGTGCCGACGCGCGCATAGCGCCGCACCCGGCCTGTCAGCCGATTGCCTTCCCGGTCGCGTTCAGGCGGCGTGCGCTCGTCGGTCATGGGCTCCGGTGTCCTTGGGCCGGCTCACACCCCCTCACCCGGCGCCTCACGGCGCCACCCTCTCCCGCGAGGGGAAAGGGTTCGCGCGTGGCACCGCTTGGAGAAATCCCCCTCTCCCCTTGCGGGAGAGGGAGGGGCCCATCGCCGCCAGGCGATGGGAGGGTGAGGGGGTGCCGCATCTCATATTCCACATTCTCATTCCGGCTCGCCCGCCTTCCGGTCCTCCGCCTCCAGCTCGTCGATCATGCGCGAGATCATCGACAGGCCCTTGTTCCAGAAGGCCTTGTCGGAGGCGTCGAGGCCGAAGGGGGCGAGAAGCTCGGTGTGGTGCTTGGAGCCGCCAGCCCTCAGCATGTCGAAATACTTCTCCACGAACCCCTCATGCGCTTCCTCGTAGAGCGCGTAGAGCGAGTTCACCAGGCAGTCGCCGAAAGCATAGGCGTAAACGTAGAAGGGCGAGTGGATGAAGTGCGGAATATAGGCCCAGAAGGTCTCGTAGCCCGGCTTGAGCTCGATGGCCGGCCCGAGGCTCTCCGCCTGCACCTCCATCCAGATCTCGCCGAGCCGCTCCGCCGTCAGCTCGCCCTCGCGCCGTTCGGTGTGCACGCGGCGCTCGAAGACATAGAAGGCGATCTGGCGGACCACCGTGTTCAGCATGTCCTCCACCTTCGAGGCGATCAGCGCCTTGCGCTTCGCCGGATCCGCCGTTTCCTTGAGCAGCGCGCGGAAGGTCAGCATCTCGCCAAACACGCTCGCCGTCTCCGCGAGCGTCAGCGGCGTCTGGGAACGCAGGAGCCCCTGATCGGCGGCCAGCACCTGATGCACGCCATGGCCGAGCTCGTGGGCGAGCGTCATCACGTCGCGCGGACGGCCCTGATAGTTGAGCAGCACATAAGGGTGCGCGCTCGGCACGGTGGGATGGGCGAAGGCGCCCGGGGCCTTGCCGGGGCGCACCGGCGCGTCGATCCAGTGCCTGTCGAAGAACCGCCCGGCGATCTCCGCCATGTCCGGCGAGAAGCCGCCATAGGCGTCGAGCACGATCCGGCGCGCATCGGGCCAGGCGACGGTGCGGGTCTCCTCGTCCGGCAGGGGCGCGTTGCGATCCCAGTGGGCGAGCCGGTCCTTGCCGAGCCATTTCGCCTTCATGGCATAGTAGCGGTGGGACAGCGTCGGGTAGGCCTGAGTGACCGCCTCCACCAGCGCCTCGACCACCTCGCGTTCCACACGGTTCGCCAGATGGCGAGAATCGGCGATGTCCTCGAACCCGCGCCAGCGGTCGGAGATTTCCTTGTCCTTGGCCAGCGTGTTGGTGACGAGGGTGAAGGTACGCAGATTGGCGCCGAGCGTTTGCGCCAGCGCGTCCGAAGCGGCCTTGCGCTTCTCCTCGCGAGGATCGAGCAGCAGGCTCAGCGTCGGCTCGAGCGAGAGCGTCTCGCCGTCGACGGTGAATTCGAGGCTCGCCATGGTCTCGTCGAACAGCCGGTTCCAGGCGCCCCGCCCGGTTACCGACTTCTCGTGGAAGAGCTGCTCCAGCCTGTCGTCGAGCTGGTAGGGTCGCTCCTTGCGCAGATCCCTGAGCCACGGGCCGTAATAGGCGAGGCCGGGATCGGACAGGGCCGCATCGAGAACCTGATCGTCGATCCGGTTGATCTCCAGCTCGAAGAACAGGAGATCAGTCGAGACCGTGGTCAGGCGATCCTGGATGTCGCCGAAGAACTTGGCACGCGCGGGATCGGTCGTGTCACCGACATAGTGGAGCTGGGCATAGGAGGCGACGCGCCCGAACAGATCCTCCAGCGCCTCGTAGGCGCGGATCGCATCCGCCAGCCGCGCCCCGCCGCCCTCGCCCGCCGCGATCTCGGCGACGGTGCCGCGATAGCGCTCCGCAAAGCTCGCAGTGTCCGTCGCGATCCGCTCCAGATCGCGCTTGAGCTCCGGCGCGTCGGGCGCCGAATAAAGGTCGTCGAGGGACCATTCCGGCACTGCGCCAAGCCCCTTGTCCTCAACCGTGCGTGCGCCCGCCTCCGCGGACGGGTGAAGCGTAAGCCGACGAACCATGATCACCGTTCCTGAAAACCGTTGTCAGACTATGGGAGACGCAAGCGAGGCCCTGCGGTTCCGTGATCCCCTATATGGGACCGGACAGGCCGCGATCTCAACCGCCAAGCGTGCATGCCTCGCCAAGCAGGACCGTTTGCCGCTATCCTGCAGGCTGGACGTGGCAGTCCGGCAGGGTCGGCCGGCCCCTCCTGCGCAGTGCGGAGGTGGGGTTAAGGCTTTGTTTGCGGTTGCAATCGAGACTGCCTACAGCCGCAGGGACGGACCCTCTCTGAATCTTGAGGGTCACCTTGCGGGGGAGAGAGACAGGTTACTGTTTGGGGGCAAGACAGTCGGACATGGCGCAGGTGATACTCATCGTCGATGACGATCCCGCGCAGCGGCGCATCCTTGAAAGCATGATTCGCCGCTTCGGATACGAAACCCTCGCCGGCGACAGCGGGCAGTCCGCGATCGATATCCTGGCGGGGCCGCAGGGCAAGGATGTCGCCCTGCTCATTCTCGACCTCGAAATGCCGGATATAGACGGCATGGAGGTGCTGGCCTATCTGAGCGCGCACCGCAAGGAGCTACCGGTCATCATCCAGACGGTCCATGGCAGCATCGAGACCGTAGTGAAGGCCATGCGGGCGGGCGCGGACGATTTCGTCGCCAAGCCCGTGAACCCCGAGCGGGTCAAGGTGTCGATCCAGAACCTCATGCGCGTCAATGCCCTGTCGGAGGAGGTCAAGCGGCTCAACCACAAGGCGTCCGGCGAGTTCAGCTTCGAGGACCTGATCGCGGAAAGCCCGGCCATGACCAATGTCGTCCGGCTCGGCCGGCGCGCCGCGCAGTCCAACATCCCGATCCTGATCGAGGGCGAGAGCGGCGTCGGCAAGGAGATGATCGCGCGCGCAATCCAGGGCGAGAGCGAGCGGCGCGGCAAGCCGTTCGTGACCGTCAATTGCGGGGCGATCCCGGAAAACCTGGTCGAGAGCATCCTGTTCGGCCACGAGAAGGGCTCCTTCACGGGCGCGACCGCCAGACACACGGGCAAGTTCGTGGAGGCCAATGGCGGCACGCTGTTCCTCGACGAGGTCGGCGAGCTGCCGGCGGAGGCGCAGGTGAAGCTCTTGCGCGCGCTGCAGGACGGCGAGGTCGACCCCATCGGCGCGCGCCGGCCGGTGAAGGTCAATATCAGGCTGATCTCGGCGACCAATCGCGACATGATCGAAATGGTGAAGGCCGGCACGTTCCGCGAGGATCTCTATTACCGCCTCAACGTCTTCCCGATCACCGTGCCGCCGTTGCGCGAGCGCACTGAGGGCATTCCCGCGCTCGTCAATCATTTCGTCACACGCTTTGCCGCCGAGGAAGGCCGCAAGATCAAGGGGATCGAGGCCAACGCCCTGGAGCTGCTCCGGCACTATTCCTGGCCCGGCAATGTCCGCCAGCTCGAGAACACGGTGTTCCGCGCCATCGTCCTGTGCGAGGGCGACGTGCTGACGGTCGACGACTTTCCCCAGATCGCCGCGCAAGTCGACGGGTTCGAGGCGCGGGTGCCTCCGGCACCGTCGGCGGCTACCTCGGCCTCCGGCCGCGACGGCATCACCGTCTTCGCCAGCGGCGCCCCGGCCGGCGATTCCCCCCTGGTGGGCAATGGCCAGCCGCTCGGCATCCCCGCGGTGACGGAGGGTGGTCATATCCGCACGCTGGAAGAGGTCGAGGCCGACATGATCAGACTCGCACTGGAGCGTTATCACGGACATATGTCCGAAGTGGCCCGCAAGCTCGGCATCGGACGATCCACACTCTACCGGAAGGTGCGCGATCTCGGGCTTGAGGCGAAAATGTAACAGCGCGCCGTTTTCTGCTATGATCACGCGAGGTTGTCTTGCTCGCCATCCGTGGTCGGACTAGCTTGCGCGCGACAGTTGTTTTCAAGGAGGTCATCGTGCTGAGACTGGGCATTCCGGCCGTTTTTATCTCAGTGCTTCTTGCCGGCACCGCGGTCGCAACGCAGGCGAATGCGCAGTCCGCGCAGCGCACGCAGAACTTCTCGGGCCGCGATTGGGAGACGCCGCCGACCCGGCGAAGCGGTCCTGGCATCATGTCGTTCTTCACCTCCCAGGAACGGGTGCGCGGCGACGACCTCTACCGCTCGCGGGGGCGGGCTGTGCGCCAGCGGACAGCACCGCAGGCCAATGCGAACGTGTCCGGCATTCCCGATGTGAAGGACTATGACGGCTACACGCCCGAGCCGCTCGTCGCCCTGCGCGACCGCGCCCTTGAAAGCGATACCGAGCTCGAGCCCCTGCCGGCCGCCGTCCTGGACACGCTGCGCGGTGCCCAGGAGGATGTGACGCTACGGCTGCGCAAGGAGCACCGCCAGCCGGTTCTCGACTTCTACGCCGAGCGCGACTTCGCGCCGCTCTGGGTGGGCGATTACGGCCTCAGCATCCGGGCCCGCCGGCTTCTGGACATGATGGCCAGGGCCGACGAGGAGGGACTGGAGGCCGATCAGTATCTGCCCGCCTCGCTGACGAGCTTCGACGACGACGCCACGCTCATCGTCGACGACGAGGATGCGCTCGCCCGGCTCGACGTCGAGCTGACTATCAAGGCGCTCAGATATGCACACGACGCCTCCGCCGGCCGCGTGGACCCGAACAAGCTGACCCGGTACAACGACCTCAAGCCGCGACCCATCGATGCAACCTCCGCGCTGGCCGAATTCCAGCGCACCGTGCGTCCCGACAGCTATCTTGCCGCGCTGCATCCGACCCATCCCGCCTACAAGGCGATGAGGGCCGCGCTCGCCGAGCTGCGCGCCAATCTCAGCGAATCCGCCGAGCAGGCCCCCATTCCCGAAGGCCGGATCATCCGGCCGGGCATGAGCGATCCGCGCATCGCGCAGATCCGCAAGCGGCTCGAGCGTATGAAGCTTCTTCAGCCCCGGATCGAACCCTCCCGGAACCCGGTCGACTACGTCTCGGCGGAGACCGACGACACCGCGATGGATCCCGACTACGTCTCCATGGATCCGGTTGTCGAGGGGCCTGCAGAGACCGGCGGCACGACCTATGGCGACACGGCCCATAGCGACACAGCCTATGACGACGAGGTCGTGGAGGCTGTGCGCACCTTCCAGAAGCATGCCGGCATCGGGATCGACGGCATTATCGGGCCGCGCACACTTGCCGCCTTCAACAATCGCAGCGACACCAGCAAGATCGAGCAGCTCGTGCTCAACATGGAGCGCATGCGCTGGATGCCGCGCGATTTCGGCGACCGCTATGTGCTGGTCAACCAGCCGGCCTTCGAGTTGCGCGTCTATGACGATGGCGAGGTGATCCATACCGCGCGCGTCGTGGTCGGCAAACCGCGCAACCAGACGCCCGCCTTCTCCGACACGATCCGGATCGTGGAGTTCAACCCGTACTGGAACGTGCCCCAGTCCATCGCCGTGAACGAGATGCTGCCGCAGCTCAGGCGCGATCCGGGCTATCTGGCGCGACAGGGCTATCAGGTGCTCAACAGCAACGGCCATGTCATCAACAGCCGGGCCGTCAACTGGTGGCGCATGGGCGGCAGGAGGCTGCCGGTCCGCATCCGCCAACCCCCGGGGCGCAGCAACGCGCTGGGCGAGGTGAAGTTCCTCTTCCCGAACAAGCATGCCGTCTATCTGCACGACACACCGGCCAAGAAGCTGTTCGAGCGCAATGCCCGCGCCTTCAGCCATGGCTGCGTGCGTGTCCAGAATGCGCGTGAGTTCGCCGATGTTCTCCTCAAGCCGGAAGGCTGGACGCCCAATCGCATCGCACAGGCCATCGGCAATGGCCGCAACCAGAGCCTCAAGCTCGATCACAAGATCAATGTCCACCTCGTCTATCTGACCGCCTGGCCGGACGAGGACGGCGTGATCCGCTATCGCAACGACATTTACGGGCGCGACGCCCGCCTCGAGCGCGCGCTCGGCACCGGCCGCGTCGCGATGCGCTAGGCCTTATCCTTTCGTCATGCCCGGGCTCGTTCCGGGCATGACGGACAGGACATCACCCCCCGCTCCCGCCCATTGCACAGGCTGAATGTCGGCACGCCTCAGGGACGTTCCTGCGCGACCTTCCCTGCGCCCGCGCGCCCGGATGTCGCGCTTCGCCAAATCGCCGCCCCTCCGCCTCATTTGCAACAAGATACGCCCCTATACGCGCTAACCGTGATCGATACACGCAAAACGTGCTTATCGGGTCACGGCAATTCGGGCGGCGGGTTGATGCGTGTCCTTCCCCCGAATCGGTAGTGGCGGTCGGTTTTGGGCTGGAGTTCCGGGTGCCTCCGATGGCTCTCCCTCCCGCCCGGTCTCCGGCCTTCAAAAGAAGCACCAAGACGCGACCGCCATCGCGCTGGAAAGCGGCGGCGGGTTCCCTTGCGCTCCTCCTCCTCCCCCCGCGCAAGGGGCCTGTCGCCGCTTTCCTTTCCCGCAGGAGAGGCGGCGAACCGACAGCCCGAACGCCTTAAGACGCCATTAAACATGATGCCTGAAACTGCATTTCCAGAGCTGCCGTATCTCAGGGGTTGGCTTCATGCGACATCTGGAGATATTGTACGTGGAGAATTGGCCACGTACACGAGGGGAAACTTATCCAAGGAGCGGGGACTCGCCCACCGAGTGGCCTCCCGTATGAGTGTGTGATGCGTTCAAAAGCAGTCTGCTGCGGACACGGGTATACTGTGAGCAGGAAAGCCCGGAAATTGCTCGCCGCTTCCGCGATCGCGGTCGCATGTGCGACGGTCGCCATCGGTGTGCCAGCCCAGGATGTCGCCGCTGTGGGCGACTCGCGCACCCTGTCGCTCTATAACGTCCACACCAAGGAAAACCTCACCGTCACCTACAAGAAGAACGGGCGCTACATCCCGTCGGCGATGAAGAAGCTGAATTACTTCCTCAGGGACTTCCGGCGCAACGAGCCGACGCGCATGGATCCCGAGCTCATCGATCTCGTCTACGAGCTGCACGAGGAACTCGGCTCGCGCAAGCCCGTCCACGTCATCTCCGGTTACCGCTCCCCCAAAACGAATGCGATGCTGAAGAGCATCGGGCGCAATGTCGCCAAGCGCAGCCAGCATATCCAGGGCCGCGCCATGGATATCTATTTCCCAGACGTGAACACCAAGAAGGTGCGCAACAGCGCCCTGGTGCGCAAGGTCGGCGGCGTCGGCTATTACCCGCATTCCGGCAAGTACGGCTTCGTCCATGTGGACACCGCCCGCGTGCGCCACTGGCCCGGCATCCCCAAGGCCGAATACGCCGCGATCTTTGCCAATCACAAGACGCAGGTCGCCGAAGCCCGCAGGAAGGCAGCCGAGCAGGCCGAGCCCGTGCTCGCCAGCGCGCCGCCCAGGCCGCGCGAGAAGCCGGCGGCACTGGCCGCCATCGCCCTTGCCGCGCGCGAGAAGGAAGAGAGCGGACCGCTGACCGTCGCGCAGGCCCCCGTTCCCGAGCCGCGCCCGGAGGAGGCGCTCGCCTCCACCAATACGCAGGTCGCCATGGCCAATGGCGATCTCCGCGTGGAGCCGGCGGCGGCCCAGCCCGCCGAGCGGCAGTCCTTCGCCGATCCCAACTGGCGCACGGGCGGCGGCGACTTCGGCCCCCTCTTCTCGGCCACGCGCCGCCGGGTCGCGAGCGATCCCTCGCTTGACCCGCCGGTCATCGAGCCTCTGAGCACGCTGGCCTCCTCGTCCACTACCGGCGATCTCGATCCGCGTGGCCAGCAGGTGGCCGCGAATGCACGCGGCGACAGGGACGACGTCCCGGTCACCCAGGCATCGGCCACCGATACGGGCGTGAGCATCTCGATCCTGCCGCCCATCATCGACGGTCTGAAGCGCCTGTTCGCCAGCGCGGCGGACGAGCCGACGATCCTGGACGAGACAGATCTCACCCCGGTCGGCGGACAGACGATCAACCGCGCGGGCAAGGGCGACCTGATCGTGAGCAATCCCGATCACGTCACGCCAAACGCGGCTGGAAAGGCCGCCCAGCTCGGCCAGACCCACGCCTCGCTGACCGTCGGCCCGGCCGCCGCCCTGCGCAGCGCCATGCGCGAGCGCGACCCGCTGGATCCCGCCCCGCTGCCCTTCGACTGAGCCTTACGGCAGGGTGGTTGTCGCTCCCCGGGCTCCGTCTTCACTGGAGCCATGGGGAGAGGGTGCGCATCTTCGCACCTCACGCTCATTGCCCGCGAAAGCGGGCATCCCGTGCTTTTGCCTGGATAAGCGCTTCAAACCGGCTGCGAGCTGTCCTGGCCGAGCGGCCGTTCCAGATAGACGACCGCCTTGTCGTCGGCAAACGCCTGCCGGCCCACGGGCAGGAAACCGAGCCGGCGGTGAAAGCGCAGGGAGCCCGGATTGGGCGGGCGCTCGTTCACCTCGCAGGCAAGAACGTCGCGCAAGCCCGAAATGCGCGCAAGAAGCGTTTCGTATAGCTGGCCGCCGACACCCCGGCCCCGCCAGGCGGGATCGACCCCGACACGGTCGACATAGGCGAAGCGTTCGTGGCGCTGCGAGACCCAGAGATAGTTCGGGCTGGTATAGCCCGCCCCCTCTCCGAGGCAGATCAGGAAGCCGACGGGTGCCCCCTCGGCTTCCGCAACCAGCGTGACGAGCGCCGCCCCGGCGAGCATGGCCAGACGTTCCGGGCTCACGCTGCCCACGCCGGGGGTCGATGCCTCGTTGATGCGGTGCAGGGCGTCCAGATCCTCCGGACACCAGTCGCGAATGCGCATGGGGGCGTCAGCCTTCGGTCGGTCCGTCCTGGTCGCCCGCGCCCGGGATCATGCCGAGCGCATGCATGTAGAGCTCCAGCACGGTCTCCTCCTCCTCGCGCTCGGCCCGGTCCTTCTTACGGAGAGAAACCACCTTGCGCATGATCTTGGTGTCGAAACCGTGGGCCTTGGCCTCCGCATACACCTCCTTGATGTCGGCGGCGATAGAGGCCTTGTCCTCCTCCAGCCGCTCGATGCGCTCCACGAGGCTGCGAAGCTGTCCCTGGGCGAAAGTCGTGGTCGTGTCCATGGCGTCTCTTGACTGTCTGTGAGCGTTGTCGATGATCGGCGGAGATTTGCGCGCCCGAGCTTAACGCTCCCCTAAGAGCGGGGACGCTTAGGCCTCGTGCTTGTGGACAGCGGCAAAGGCGGCTTTCTGCTCCTCCGTCGCCTCCGTCTGATAGCGCGCCTTCCACTCCTCATACGGCATGCCGTAGACGATCTCGCGGGCCTCCGCCTTGTCGAGATCGATGCCCTGTTCGCGGGCCGCGTCCTGATACCAGTTGGACAGGCAGTTGCGGCAGAAGCCGGCAAGCGTCATCAGATCGATGTTCTGCACATCCGTGCGCTCGCGCAGATGCGCCACCAGCCGCCGGAAGGCGGCCGCCTCCAGTTCGGTGCGCGTCTTGTCGTCCATATCCTTGCCAGTCATGGCGTCCTGCTCCTTGACTTGGGGGTCCGGCCCATCTCCCGCCCGCCGACCTCACGCTGCCGGCCCTGTGCGACAACGCCCGGCAGGATGGCGGCGAACCGGTCGATCCAGGCGGCGACGCCCTCGCCGTCCGCGATCAGGTCCTGACGGATCTCGATCAGAGCGTGGGGCAATCCTCTTGCCGTACCATGCCGGTTCAGCGTGTCTCCCTCAAGCTCTCCCGAATACGGCTCGTTGTCGCCGACCACGAGATCGCCGCCGGCGCGCAGTGCGGCGAGCAGCGAGATGACCAGCCGGTCGTCCCGATCCCAGAGGACGCCCACATGCCACGGGCGCGGCACGCCCTTCCATGCGGGCGTGAAGCTGTGGATGGACACGATGGCCGGCGGCACACCGGCAGCCGCCTCGACCCTGTCGACCGCCTGCGAGATCGCAGTGTGATAGGGACGGTAGAAGCGGGTCAGCCGGCGTTCGCGCTCCGCGGCGTCCGCATGCGCGTTGCCGGGAACGACCGCCCCGTCGGAGAGCTTCATGACGAGGGTCGGGTCGTCCTCGCCGCGATTGGGGTCGATCAGGAGCCGCGAGAACCCGCTGAGCACCGCCGGCACGCCGAGCCGTCGTGCCAGGCCGCGCGTCACCGCCTCCGCCCCGATATCGTAGCCGATATGGCGTTCGAGCTCCGCCGGCGGAAGGCCGAGCGTTCCGTATTCCGGCGGCAGGGCATTGCGCGCATGGTCGCAGATCAGGACGAGACCGGCCGACGGATCGCCCTCGACCGTGTCGAACGGGGCAAAGGGCGCCTCTTCGCGGGCATCTTCGCGGCGATCCGGGGAATTTCGCGTATCGAGCATGGCGGCACTATAGTCGGATGGCCCGGCCTGGGCCACAGGCCCGTGGGGCGCCGTCCTCTACCATGTTTGCCGACCTCGTGCGAAGTACCGATTCGCCCTTTTCCGCTTGTGGATTTTAAGGGATGCGCAAGGAAGTGCGATCAGGCTAAGCTTGCAGAACGCGCGGCGCTCCGCCAGTCGGATTGAAGGGCTGGAACCTCCCGTTGCGCATGATATTGTCGGCTCCGGACCAAGCGGAGGAAATTGCAACCGATGGTGTGCTGGCGCGTAGTGCTGTCTCTTGCCATAGGCGTTCTCGTCTGGGGTGCCGCTCCGGCGCATGCCGACCTCAAGCTGTGCAACAACACCGAGAGCCGGGTCGGGGTCGCTCTGGGCTACAAGGACACGAAGGGCTGGGCCAGCGAGGGCTGGTGGAATATCGGCCCTCAGGCCTGCGAGACCCTGCTGAAGGGCGACCTCATCGCGCGCTACTATTACGTCTATGCCGTCGATTACGACCAGGGCGGCTCCTGGGGCGGCAAGGCGATGCTGTGCACGCGCGACAAGCTGTTCACCATCCGCGGCGTGGAAAACTGTGAGGAGCGCGGCTACCAGCGCACGGGCTTCTTCGAGGTCGATACGGGCGAGGAGCCCGACTGGACCGTCACCCTCTCCGGCACCAAGACGACGAAGGGCAACAGCCAGTGAGACGCGAGCGCCGCGTCAAGATCCTCGCCACGCTCGGCCCGGCCAGTTCAAGCGCGGAGATGATCTCCGAGCTGTTCGACTGCGGGGCCGACGCTTTCCGTATCAATATGAGCCATACCTCGCATGAGGAACTGCGCACGCTCCATCGCACCATCCGCGATGTGGAGACGCAGAAGCGCCGGCCGATCTGCATCCTGGTCGACCTGCAGGGCCCGAAATTCCGCATCGGCCGCTTCGCCGACGGCGAGATACAGCTCGAGCCGGGCGACACCTTCGTCCTCGACATGGAGGAGACGCCCGGCGATACCTCCCGGGTGGAACTGCCTCATCCCCAGATCTTCCAGGCGGTCGCGCCCGGCGACACCCTCCTGCTGAATGACGGCCGGCTCGGCCTCGCCGTGCGCGAGGTCGACGAGACCCGCATCGTCACCGAGGTGGAGATCGGCGGCCCGCTGTCGGACCGCAAGGGCGTCAACCTGCCCGACACGGTACTGCCGCTCAGCGCGCTGACGCCGAAGGACCGCTCCGATCTCGACTGCGCCCTCGATCTCGATGTCGACTGGATTGCGCTGTCCTTCATCCAGCGTGCCGACGACGTCGCGGAGGCAAAGAAGGTCGCCCGCGGCCGCGCCGCCATCATGGCCAAGATCGAGAAGCCGGCCGCACTCGGCTCGCTGGACCAGATCCTCGAGCTTGCCGACGGCATCATGGTCGCGCGCGGGGATCTGGGCGTCGAGCTGCCACTCGAACAGGTTCCGGGCCGCCAGAAGCAGATCGTGCGCGCAGCCCGCCGCATCGGCCGGCCCGTGGTGGTCGCCACCCAGATGCTCGAATCGATGATCGAACAGCCCGTGCCGACCCGTGCGGAGGTCTCCGACGTCGCCACCGCCGTCTTCGAGGGCGCCGACGCGATCATGCTGTCGGCGGAATCCGCCGTCGGCGCCTATCCCGACAAGGCCGTGGCCATGATGGACGATATCGCCCAGGCGGTGGAGAAGGACCCCTTCTACGGAGACATCATCCACGCCCAGCGCACCGAGCCCGAGCCGACCTCCGCCGACGCCATCAGCGCTGCGGCACGCACCGTCGCCCAGACGCTCAACCTGGCGGCCATCGTCTGCTACACCTCCTCCGGCGCGACAGGCATCAGGGCCGCGCGCGAGCGCCCCGCAACGCCGATCGTGGCGCTGACACCGATCGCGGCCACCGGGCGGCGGCTCGCCCTCGTCTGGGGGCTTCACTGCGTGCTCACCGCCGATGCCCGCGACCTCGACGACATGGTCGCGCGCGCGTGTCGCATCGCCTATCAGGAAGGCTATGCGCGCGCCGGCCAGCGGATCATCATTTCAGCGGGCTTTCCGCTCGGCACGCCGGGCGCCACGAACATGCTGCGAATCGCCTTTGTCGGGCGCGACGGGATGGAGGAGAGCTGACGCCGCGGGCGGGCGGCATGTCAGATCGGCTGCCCCTCGACTTCCGGGCCGAGCGTGCGCACCGCATTGCGCGCGGCAGGCAGGAAGGGATGGATCTCCAGCGCCTGTCGGAAGGCCTTGAGCGCACCATCGCGGTCGCCGAGCTCCCGCAGGATGATGCCGCGCCCCGACAGCGCTCCGAAATGGCGAGGCTCGAGCGTCAGCGTCCGGTCGATATCGGCGAGCGCATCCTTGTAGTTCTTCAGGAGGAAGTTGACGGTCGCGCGCTTGTTCCAGCCCTCGGGATAGTCGGGCGCGATGTCGACCACGGCATCGAGAATGCCGAGCGCGGCATCGTAGCGCGAATCCTCCACAGCCTTGTCGACCTGCCCCATCAGGAGATCGACCGTCGGGCTGCCCGACTGCATCCACAAGGTCCAGACCGCCTGCTCGAGGACCTTCGCGCCGTCGGCGGACTGGGCGGCCTGAAGGCGGGCGAAGAGCGAATCGAGGAGGCGCCCGCGCTCGACGGCATCGGCCTCGCCCTGTGCCGGCTGCTGACGGAGCATCTGCGTCAGGCCGGCCTGTCCCTGCGCCACACCGGGAAGCGCGACGGCCATGAGGCACAGGCCCGCAAGCGCTGCACCGGCCCGTTTCAGCCCGCTATGTGGCAAGTCGCTCATGGATTCAGGATACACAAAGCCGCCCAATGCAAAAAGCGGGCATCCGGTCAAGTCCGGTCCCGCTCATTCGCATGGTCGTGAATTCGGCCCCGTCGCCGGGGCCGGGCACTCGCAGGCCCGCCCGTTCAGCCCTGGCGGGCCTTGAACCGGCGATTGGTCTTGTTGATCACATAGACCCGGCCGCGCCGACGCACGATACGATTGTCGCGATGACGCTTGGCGAGCGACCGCAGGGAGTTGCGGATCTTCATCTCGGCACCTGTGTTCTGGAACAACGCCCGCGCCACCACCGACACGGGCCTCAAATCGAGGCGGACGATAGTGAGGCTCCGTCCCGTTGTCAACGGCGTAAAGGCGCCTGTACGGCCACATTCCGGCCTCAACGAAAACGGGGCGGCTCCTGCCGGAACCGCCCCGCAAATCCTGTCCGACCGACAGCGTCAGAGCGACGCCACGATCCTGCACACGGCCACCTTCTCACGGCTGTAATGGCTCGGGGCCGACAGCACGTCGCGGCAGGTGGTCTTGAGCTTCGCCAGCTCGCCTGGGCTCAGGCTCGCCAGAGCCCCCTGCACGCCGCTCGGGCTGAGACCGCCCGGATTGCCGCCACCGGTGCCGCCGCCACCGCCGCCGCCGGTGCCGCCACCGCCGATTCCGACGCCAACGCCGACATTCACGCCATTCTCGCCGCCGACCGACGCACCGACACCAACGCCGATGCCGTCGCCGCCGACTTTGGCGCCAAGACCGGCATTCACGCCATTGTCGCCGCCGATCGACGCCGTGGCGCCCGCGCCGATGCCGCTGCCGCCGATCTTCGCACCCGCGCCGGCATTCACGCCGTTATCGCCGCCGACCGACGCGCCGACACCCGCACCCAGGCCATTCTCGTTGCCGCGAACGCCGAGACCGGCATTGATGCCATTCTCACCGCCGACACTGGCGCCAACGCCAACGCCATCGCCACCGAAATTGGTGGTGCCGACATTGACGCCACCGAGGCCGACGCTGGTGCCGCCGATGCCGCTCGCGGGGCCGCCTCCGCTGCCGCCGATACCGCCGACAGCGCCACCGACGGCACCGCCAAGGCCGCTGTCGCCGCCGGTGCCGCTTCCATCGCCACCGCCACCGACGCCTCCAAGGGCACCGCCCACAGCGCCGACAGCGCCACCGACCGCACCACCGACCGCACCACCCACGGCTCCGACAGCACCGCCCACGGCACCGCCAAGGCCACCGAGACCGCCGGATTCACCGGCCTGCACACCCGGCGCTGTCAACGCGACCGCGCCACCGACAACCAACACAGCCAGCGCTGCGCGAAACGAAACCTGGTTGCGCAATCCAAAGGTCATTGTTCTCGCTCCTCTGTAAAGGCCATCAGCACTCCTTGCCGATGAGCCCACACACGCCCCCTGGACCAACCTCGGTTGCTCCAACAGCTTGAAAGACTAAACAATTTCCGGCACACCCACCCAATAAACGCCCTCTTAACCTTTTGTTAGACTATGTTGCTAACAACAATTGGTCAAGCTCAAGAGCACAATCGGACAGAGATTCGCGCGCTCTGTTTTTATTAAAATTGCTCACATATCGGGGCGATGATCTGATGCGCCTTCATACTTCGTAAAGCAACGTCGTGATTTCCTGACTTGCCGAGGCGATCTAGACAGGGCCTGCGTCATGCACATTGCGAAAGCAACTTTTCTGGCGATTGCTCTTGTTTCACCGATACTTGCAGGAGCATCGCCCCTGTCGGCACAGACCCGGCTCGCGCTGCACGAGACGCCGCGAGAGAGGCAGCCTTTCGCCGTGGAGGCGCCGGACGGCGTCAGAGACATCGCCGCGCCCGACGGCAAGCTCCGCCTGATCAATCTGTGGGCCACGTGGTGCCCGCCCTGCCGTGAGGAAATGGCGTCTCTGGATCGGCTCCAGGACGTTCTGGGCGCAGACGATTTCGAGGTCGTGGCGATCTCCGTCGACGATGGCGACGCGCCCGGCAAGGTGAGCGCGTTCTTCGCACGCAACGACATCTCGCATCTCACGGCGTATTTCGCCGACAAGAGCCGGCTGGCCCGGGCCTACGAGGTCTGGGGCATTCCGACAACCATCGTGCTCGACGGCACAGGCCGGGAGATCGGCCGCCTCGTCGGCCCGGCCCAATGGGACAGCGTCGACATGGTGGCCTTCTTCCTGCGCCTTCTGGAGCGGGAAACCCGGGTCGACCCGGATGTCGCCGACACCGGGACCGTCACACCCTACCCGCCCGATCTGCGCCCCGGCGCACATCGGCCGGCGGCGCCAGACCCGATCACCGGATCAACGGGTCTCCAGTAGCTCCGCCCCCGGCGGGGCCGAAGGCTCCTCCCCCATGGCCCGCGCGCGGGCGACCAGCGGCACCGCCACGATGACGGCCACGGCCGAGATCGCCGTTGCCAGCGCGAACAGCACGCCGTAGCCGAGCCAGTCGGCCAGCACGCCGGCAAGGCTCGACCCGACCAGATAGACGATCAACTGCGCGCAGGCGAGCACGGTGAAATCCGTGCCCGGCTGGTCGGAGGACGCCACCGCCATGAACAGGCTGTAGAGCGCGACGATCTCCATATAGCGAATGAGCGTCTGGAACGCCGCCGCGCCGAAGAGCGGCCAGTAGCCCGTCACCACATCGAAGGCATGGAGCGCGAAGAGCGCAAAGCAGACGGTGCGCAAGGCGCCCAGAAGCCCCAGAACGCGCCCCTGCCCCATCTTGAGCAGCAGGATGGCGGCAAGCCCCGAGCCGACCAGCCCCGCAGTCGCCGCCGACCCGCCGGAGAGATAGCCGATCACGTCGAGCGGGACGCCGCGGTCGACCATATAGGGCCCCTCCATCGCCTTAACGAAGCCCTCGCTCGCCCGGTAGACCAGCGCGATCGCCAGCACCGAGCGCGCCTCCGGACGCGCCAGGAAGGCACGCAGCGAGGGGCGAGGCCCCGCCGCAGCACCCGGCGCCGGTCCGTCCTCGCCTTCGCGCATGGCAAAGGCCGCCACGAGCGGCACAAGCGAGACGGCCGCAATGACGAGGACCATGGGCTGCCATCCGAAATGCTTGTAGACGATCAGGCTCAGCGTGCCGCCCACCACGACGCCGAAGGCCACAGCCCCTCCCTGGATCGCATTGCCGATGGGCCGGTCGCGGCGCGCGAGCGAGCGCGTCGCATAGCCGTCCGTCGCGATATCCTGCGTCGACAGGAAGAGCGCCATGACGAAGCCGATGGCGAGGAAGGCCACCGCATCGCTCGGCTCGATCAGCGCCAGGGATGCGATTGCCGCAACGATGCCGCACTGCGTGATGAGCACCCAGCCAGCACGGTGCGCGCGTGCAATGGGCCGGAGCCGGTCCACCTGCGGCGCCCACAGGAATTTCAGTACCAGCGGCAGCATGAGCACGCTGATCAGCCCGATCATGCTGCGCGACACGCCCGCCTCGCGCATGATCGGCGGAATGGCCGCGGCGATCAGATAGGTCGGGATCGACTGGGCGAGATAGAGCCCGGCAAGGATCACGAAGAGCCGCCACCGCCCCATGCCGGCAATGGTCGCAGCGGTCATGGCGTCTTGTCCCTGATGCAGCCCCCTCACCCGGCGCCTTCGGCGCCACCCTCTCCCGCAAGGGGAGAGGGTTCGCAAGCCGCACGACTTGCGGTCTTCCCTCTCCCCTTGCGGGAGAGGGTGGGGGCCATTGCCGCAAGGCAATGGGAGGGTAAGGGGGATTGGCTGACGACATCGCCTCAGAACGCCCTTCGATAGCCGACCGTGACGGTGCGCCCCCAGGAATAGACGGTGAGGTTGCGCGTCGCGGTGGCGGTCGGGTTCTCGACCGTCGCGTCGAACAGGTTGCTGACGGAGGCATAGGCCTGACCGCCCGCGAGCGGGTGGCTCGCCGAAACGTTCATTGTCGCCCCGCCATCGATGGGATAGCGCCCGTCGCCGTCGAACACGTCGCGGTCAGACCAGAACTCGCCCTCCAGCCGCACCATGGCGCCATTGTCGAAGAAATAGTTGCCGTAGAGCGTGCCGCGGAAGGGTGTGGCGATGCGGTTGTTGGGCAGATGAGCGTCGATATCGCCATCGCCGTCGGAATCGTACTTGCCCTCGCGATAGGTGAAGATGCCGCCAAGCGCGAGCTGGTCGGTCACGCGCACCTCGCCGGTCGCCTCCACGCCGTAGATGATCTCCTTCTGCTGGCTGAGCTCGTTGGTGCGGCTGTCGAAGGTCACGCCGTCCTTGGAGGTGGAGATGAAGCCGGCCACGCTGCCGCTGACCCGCCCGAGGGACCCGCGGATGCCGAGCTCGTAATTGTTCACGATCTGGGCCTCCGGTGCGATATCGCCATAGCCGACCGATGTGCCGGGCGGCAGGCTGCAGGGCGTGTTGGGCACCGGGCAGGCATAGGCGAGCGATGCCCCCGCACGCCGCGTGAAGGCGCCGACATCGGGCAGCGCGAAGCCCTGGCTGAAGCCGCCATAGAGCTCCACCGTGTCGGTCAACTCGAAGGTCGCGCCGAGATTGAAGGTGAGCGCGTCGTAGTTGAAGTCTCCGCCGGTCACATGAAGCTCCGGCAGCACGTAGCCAAGGCCCGGCGCGACGCCGTAGAAGACGTCCGGCCGGTCGAAGTCGCTGACCTCGAGATCGAGATATTCGTAGCGCGCCCCGCCGCGCAGGGTCAGCCGGTCGCCGATCGGGATCTGGAGCTGGGCGAAGCCCGCATAATTGTACTGCTCGAGCGGCGTGAAGACGTCCTCGCCGTTGACGAGCTGCTGATAGGTCTTCTCATAGGTGACATCCGCCCCCCAGGTCAGCGTCCAGCCGTCGAGGAGGCCGGTCAGCGGGGTGTCGACCGTCGCATTGACACCGACGCGGTCGGAGTAGAGCTCCGTCTGGTTGAACCAGGCGGTCGGATCGCTCGCATCGCCGGAGAAATAGACCAGATTGTTGTAGGTCGGATCGTAGTCGGTGTAGTTGAAGCGCTTCTTGATGTCGTTGTAGTAGCCGACAATGCTGAGTTTGCCGAGCGCGAAGTCCTCGTCGGTGTAACGCACCGAGAAGGACTTGGTGTTCTCCAGAACGCTCTGACCCGGATAGGGCTCGGAGAAGTCGGGCTGCGCATAGTCCGGGCCGTAGGCCGTCAGCCATTTCGGATCCTGGTCGAGATAGACCCAGAAGGCCGACACGTCGAGGCGTTTGGCCTCGTCGAACTGATAGCCGAGCTTGGCGTAGAGGTTGCCCGAATCGAAGCGGTCCCCGCCGCCCTGCCCCAGCATGCCGTCCGACGGCAGCTCGCGGCCCGCGCCATCGTAGGTCTTGCTGGCGAACTGGCCCGTCCCGGTCACGAGATAGTCGAAGCCGTCCTTCGCGCCGGAGACCGTGGCGGAGACCTCGGGGCTGAGCGAATCGCCGAGATCGTGCGTGAAGCCACGCAGCGACACGTCCACATCCGCGTTGAACGGGGCGCCCTCGCCCTTGCGGGTAATGAAGTTGACCGTACCGCCCGTCGCACCGCTGCCATAGAGGCTCGACGCCCCCGCCACGACCTCGATGCGCTCCACCGTATGGAGATCGACGAGCGACAGGAGCCTCGAGACATCGCGCAGCGGCGTGTTGAGCGGCACGCCGTCGATCATGACCAGAAGCCCGCGCCCCCGGAAGGATTCGGAGGCGCCGGAAATGGTCTCGTTGGAGACCGAGAAGCCCGGAATGAGCTTCGCCAGCACTTCCGAGGCGCTGCTGGTCATCTCCAGCTGCTCCTCGATCTCGGCGCGGTCGATCACCTGTACCGACTGCGGCACGTCGGCAAGCTCGCGGTCGGCGCGCGTCGCGGTCGTCACCGTAATGGCGTCGAGCGCGATCTCCCCGGCGCCCGTCTCCGGCCCCGGATCGGCATCCTGTGCGACAGCCCCGCTCGATGCGCAGGCCATGACCAGACTCACAACAAAAAGGCGACGCATAATTCCCCCCTCTTCTTCAAGGCCAAGCGTCAGACATTCAGGGTTTCGATGGATGGCAGGGGCTCGCCCCCCGTGGCCCAGCGCACCAGCGGCGGCGGCATCTCCACGTCGAAATGGGCACGCCCCAGCAACGCATTGGCGATGATCGCGCTGCGCCATGCCATGAGGCTGAGCTGGGGTTCGGCGATGCCGTGGCTGAGCCGCCCGGCATTGAGTGCGAACACCCGGTTGTCACGCGGGCCGTCCCAATGGACCGCGAAGTCCTGATCGATGCGGAAATAACCATGCTCGTCGAAGGCAAGCCTGTGCCTCAGCGGCGCGAGGCAATCGGGCACGGCGAAGCCGTATCCGGTCGCGAGCACCACGGCGTCGACGGTCGCAACGTCGATGCCGCCGTCGAAACCGTTGCGCGCGACGAGCCGGAACTCGCCATTGCGCGCCTCCGCTTCCAGCACCTCGCGATGCGGCATCGGGGCGATCGGCCCCTCGCCCCGCGACTGGCGCCCGAGGCTGTAGAGGCGGCGGTAGAGCGCCCTCAGCGTGGAAGGCGAGATGCCGTCGCCGGCAAGCTTCTGATGAGCGACGATGGCCGCCTTGCGCCCTTCGGCGAGCCCGTGGAAACGCTCCACATAGTCCGGCGTGAAGAGCTCGTTGGTGAACGGCGTGTCGTCGAGCGGCTGGAAGTTCGCCCGGCGGCTCAGCCAGACGATCTCGCAGCCGGCGAAGCGCTCGTCGGTGAGGAGGTGGAGAACGATCTCCGCACCGCTCTGCCCGCCGCCGACGACGGCGATGCGCCGCGCCTCGAGCTCGGGGAGCCGGTGTGCGCTCTCAGACGAATGGAAACACCGCGCGCCCAGATGCGGCTTGGCCCAGTCGGGCATATGGGCCGCGAGCCCCACGCCGAGCGCGATATTGCGCGCGCGCTCCCGCTCGCCGCCGGCGAAACGGACCGTGAAGGCGCCGTCGGCGAAGTCGACCTCGCGCACCTCCACCCCGAAGCGCAGACCCGGCACGCCTTGCGCGACCCAGGCCAGATAGTCGGCGAATTCCTCGCGCGGCGTCGCCTCGAACTCGGCATTGAGGAAGCGGTAGAACCGCTTGTGCGCCACGAGGTAGGCCATGAAGGACCACGGGCTCGTCGGGTTCGTGGGTGTGACGAGATCCTTCAGAAAGGAGGTCTGCAGCTCCACGCCCGGCAGCATCATGCCCGGGTGCCAGTCGAAACCCCGTTGCCGGTCGAAGAATCGCGCCGCGACGCCATCGATCCCGTCGAGATGGGCGGCGAGGCTCAGATTGAACGGGCCGATGCCGATACCGGCAAGGTCGAGCAGTCTCTCTGTCATGACATCGGATCTCCTTCAGGCGGAAACGGCTTCGCGCCCGACGGGCCGCCGGGCGGAATGGAGGGGATTGGCGAGCGCGCTCCCGAGCGCTGGCACGGGCCGCTCGCCGGCATCGCCATAACCGATGGCGAAGCGCACGCGGTTGATGCGGATGCGCGGGATCTCGGGCTGGAACAGGTCGAAGAGCGCAAACCGTTCGGCAAGCTCGGGATGGCTCTCCTGGTAATGCCGCAGGCGGTCGGCCAGCACGCGGTAGAACACCGTCTCGTCGAGCCCGTCATGGCTGGCGAGCGCATCGGACAGGAAGCGCAGGACGCTCACGAAATGGCCCGTCTGGAGATGGTGGACGAGATGCTCCGGCGGGCGGCGCTTCAGCGTCTCGTGCACTGCTGCGGGCAGGGTGGCGAGCTCGGGGAAGTCGTCGGCCACGAGGTCGAGATCGCCCTGGAAGTCCTTCACCGCAACGCCCGCCGGCACATCGCCGTCGAGGATGACGGAGACATTCTGGCCATGGGCGATGAAGCCCACCCCGTAGCGGCACATGAAGTGGTAGAGCGGGACGACGACGGACGCGAACAGCCGGTCGAGCCACGCCTCGTGCGACAGCCCGGAGCGCTCGACGAGAGCGCTCGCGACCGGCCGGCCCGCCCCGTCCCTCTGGGCGAGCGCGCCCGCCATCACCGGGCGGTGACCTGAGGGCAATCCCGCCTCCGGGCTCTCCCGCCAGATCGCGCCGAGCATCTCGCGGAACTGGTAGGGCACATCCGCGATCCGCTCGTAATGGGGATGGGGGTAGAAGGCGCCGGCAACCTCGCGCAGCACCTTCACCGGCGCGAGCACCGGATCGCTCGCTGCGGTGTCGGCGAGCCAATCGGAGAGCGTTGCGCCGATGGCCATGTACCGGCCCGGCACGCCCCGCCAGGCGGAGGTGTTGAGGACGGTGATCGGCAACTTTACATGGAGCGCGTGCGCCCGCGCCGCATTGGCGAGCGTGCGCAGCGACTGTTGCGGACGGTAGGGGTCGCCGAAGCTTCCCAGCGGTACGATGCGGCCCGCCGCGATCTCTCCGGCGAATTGCGGTGCGATCATGTGGTCCCACTGCCAGGGATGGACCGGCAGCAGCATGTGCGACCCGTCCGAGACGCCGGCTCTACGGCGAGCCTCCTCCAGCCGGGCGCGCTCCTGCCCGTCCATGGCGTGGGTCAGCAGCGTCTCCTCGTCGGTCTCGCGGCCAAGCGCCATGCGGCAGGTCTCGCGCTCCGCGGCAACCCAGAAGAGGCGGATATCGGGCTCGAACTCCGGCGCATAGGCCCTGAAGTCCTCAAGTCCCCAGCCGATACGCCCCTTGTTGGCGGGCGCCTTGGGGTGGCCCTCGAGGCGGCACTGGAGCGCCTGGTCCGGCATGGCGGCCAGCGTGTCCGCCGTCTCCTCGGGCTCGCGGGCGGCAAGGCGCGCATCCGCCACCAGCGTGCTGTAGAGCTCCTTCGCATAGGTCGCGAGCGTATCCGGCGCCATGCCGAGCTCGCCATTGGCATCCACAAAGAAGGCGACCGCATCGCTGACGGGCTCGTCCGTCTCCGCGCAGCGCCTGAGGCTCTCCGGGCGGATGGAGAGCTGCCCCCAGATGCGGCGGACGGCCTCGAAGCGATAGGTCACGCCGCCCGACAGCGCGAGCGCCCATCTCGTGCCGACGCCGTCGGCGGCGACGGGCGCGAAGGCTTCCTCATAGGCGAGCTCGGAGATCGCCTTGGCGACGATATCGCGATTGATGCGCGCCCAGAGACCGGCATCGGGAATCGGCGCCGAGGCGGTCATAGCACCACCTCACGGAAGAAGGTCTCGCGCTCGCAGCACATGAGGGCGGCGCGCTTGTGGGGAAAATCGAATTCCTTGACCTTCACATAGCCCGTATCGGACGAATAGCTCAGCATGCGCTTGTGCGAGGCGCGCGGCTCGCCCACGACCCGCCGGGTGCGCGGTTCGTCCAGGAACAGATAGTGGGTGAGCGAGCGGAACCAGGCGAGCGTCTTCGGCCGGCCCAGATGGCGCTTGTTGCCGATCAGCCCGTGCCAGCCACGGTCGAAATCCTCCGCCTCGTAATAGGGGCCGAGACGGTCCTCCTTTGCCCAGTAGAACTCGAAATAGGCGGCCGGCTCCCCGTCGAAGCTACCGATCACGCCGAAGATGTGCGGATCGGCCTCCTGCTTTGCCAGATACTCGTCATGCTCGGCCTCGCTGCCGGCAAGCTCCCAGTAGAAATCGACGCGCGGCGCGTTCATCCACTCATGGAAGAGGGCGAGGTCGCGCTTGCGCTCGATAGGCCGAAAAGAAAGAGCCATGCCGAGCTCCGGCAGCCAGCGCTCGTAAAGCGTCCCCACCGGACGCGGCGGGCGCAGGGGCGGCAGGCGATCGTCCGGTCCGAGCGACGAGCGCAGGCAGGGATAGGCCGCATGGTTCGCCTGATACCGCCACAACAGCGGAAGCTGGTAGAACTGTCGGCGGGCGACCGCATGGCGAAGCCCCCCGTCGACCGTGCGCGAGGCCGTAGCGAGCACCGAGGCCGCGGGCAGCTCGGCAGGCTCCGGCAGCAGCAGCTCTTCAGCCTCCGGCATGCGCATGAAGGCCGCCTCGACGAGGACAGCAACCATCGCGGCCTCTTCAAGCGCGCCGACACGGAAGCGGAACGCCTCGAGCCCGGGCGGATGATCGGCACCCGGAAGGAGCACCGCCTCGGCGAGGACACCGCCCTCCCCCGCCGCCTGCAGGCAGGGACGGCCGTCCCGGGTTGCCGTGAGCCGGACCGCGAGGTCGCCTTGCGCGAAGGCGGAGTGGTGATAGGTCGTCTCCAGCATTTGCGGTGCGGCCGGTGCGATGGGCTGCTGAACGGTCATGGTTCACGCCTCCATGAGCGGGTTGGGCAGGTCGACATAGGCGGAAAGCGGGTCGGTGACCTCGGTGTTCTCGTTGACGTTGCGGAAGAAGATCATGAAGTTCCCCTTCGCCTTGAGCGTCGGCGAGGAGAGGAGGTAGTCGATGGCGGAGGTGTCCTTCAGGCCCTCGCCGCGCAGCCGCTCGAGGAAGTCGCGGAAGAGCGCGACGAGCCGTTCTTCGGCGGCGAGGCCCGGCAGGGCGAGCGCGGCGATCGCGCCGAAGACGCTGTTGACCACCAGGTAGTAGCCGACGAGGCGGGCGGCCTCCGCAGTGGGGAAGACATGGCCTGCGGCAGTGTCGAGATCGGGCAGGTAGCGCTCCAGATCCGCCCGGTGCTCGCGCACATAGCCCGTGCCCTGGCAGTCCCGGTAGTAGAGGACACCGGGCCAGCCGCCATCGAGGCCGAGGACGATATTCTGCTGATGGGCACCGAAGAGCAGCCCGTAGTCGGCCTGCGCCACGAGTAGCGGCTCGACCGCCACCTCCAGGAAGCGCGCGAACCAGCGCTCCGCCACCCGGCCCGCACTGTCATACTCCCCGCGCGCGATCCGGCGCACGAGCCCCGACAGGAGGCTTTCGCGTCCGTCCGTCCCCGTCTCGCACAGGGCGGCGAGGACGGCGGCGGAGGGCTGGTCGTCCCCCATGAACGGGTTCTCGCGGAAGACGACGGTCGTCTCCGGCACGACCCGGCCGTCGGAGTCGCGCAAGGAGAGATGGGCCGGCTCGCCCATGACATGGAAGGCGGGATAGCGCTGCCTCAGGGACTGGCCGAGCGGCCCCTCGAGCAGCCGGTAGACTTCCCGGCCGCGCTCGCATTCATGGGGTTCGATGACGCGCAAAGAATTGGTGAGGCGCAGGTTCAGCGAGAATTTCAGCATCCACGGCGCATGGGACCCGTAGATGGCGCGCAGCGAGGTGGTCGCCAGCCAGGGCGCGCCCGCCGAACCGAGATCGACGGCGAGCCCGCAGGCGAAGAACCGCTCGATCCGGGGCTCGAGCCTCAGCCTTGCGGCCTGCCAGGGATGGACCGGCACGAGCACCCTGTCCGCCGGCAGGTCGCCGAGCTCGGCGGCAAGCCCGGGATCGGCCTCCATCAGCGAGCCTGCGATCTCCGGCGCGGCCGTCTCGCAGGCGCTCTCATGGGCCAGGGCGGCCGGAGACACCGCCCACCAGCGAAGCGCGAAACCATTACCGTGCTCCGGCGCGAACAGACGCGAATCCTCCGGCGTGAACTCGTCGCGGCTGCGCGGGGCGGGGTGGACTGCATGGCCATATCTCAGGCCTTGTTCGGCCTCGATGAACCGGCAGGCCAGCGCCCGGTCCGGCCCGTCCCCGTCCGGCAGGCGGTCGACCGCATCGGAGACGTTCATGGCACTGTCGACCACCCGGCGCAGGAAGATCATGCGCTGGCGCGCCGTCGCCTCGCCGCAAATCGCGGATTCGCGGGTCAGCAGGGTGAGCGCATGCACGAAGCTGATCGGCTCCGCCGTCTGCCCGGCGCGATGCTCAAGCAGCGGAAAGACGAAGGCATGCCGTCCGACCGTGGAGCGATGGGCGAGCGGTGCGAGAAGGTCGCAGCCCGACTGCTCCAGCGGGAACCGGACGACAGACTGCGCCCGGCATGACGCCACGCCATGCGCGTCGGGTGCGAGCACGCTCCAGCCCGCCCATTCCCTCATCAGCGCGTTCAGGAAGGCTGTCGCGCTGATATTGTCTGCTTTCGTCTGGTCTGTCACGGCGGCCCCGGTCGATTTAGAACCAGTCTAAGAAGTTTTAAAAGAACAATTTTAATACTTCTTCTGTTTTTTAGAATTAGTCTACATTGAAAGACGCTCTCTATTTACTATTCGTAATGGCGTATTGCATAAACACTGCGATATGACAAGAAACCATGCCGATTGTGACAGAAATAAGGGGGTCGGATCGCACACTCCACAGAGCGCGGGCCGGCTTGCCGTCGCGGTGTCGACCATCGGTGTCGGCCAATCCGGATTCGTCGCGCTCATTCCCCTGATCGCCGACAGGGTGGGGCTGGGGCCGGGCGCTATCGGCTTCGCAGTCGCGCTCGGCTCGCTCGCCTTCCTTGTCGCCGCCCCCATCTGGGGCCATCGCGGCGAGCGCATCGGGCGCGCCCGGCTCATGCGCCGGCTCGGCCTCGTCGCGCTCGCAAGCCATCTTGCCGTAATCGCCGTGATGGCCGTGCCGCCCGCCCCGCCCCTCGCCGCGCTCGGCGCACTCTGTGCCGCGCGGTTCGCCTATGGCGTGGCGGGCGCCGGCATGATGCCGACAGCTCAGGCCTGGATCGCGGGCACGACCGCGCCCGAGGCGCGCCCGGCCGCTCTCGCGCGGCTGAGTGCGGGGCTCGGCACTGGCCGGATCCTCGGCTCCCTGGCGGCCATTGCGAGCCCGCTCCATCCGCTCGCGCCCTTCGCGCTGATGGCGGCCAGCACCGCAAGCGTCGCGCTGGTGCCGCGCTCGGCGGCACCGGCCGGGCCGGCCGGATCGGCGGCGACAGCCCAGCCGCAGCCGCCCCTCTCCCTCCGCGACCTGTGGCCCGTCATCGCCATCGGCTTTCTGCTGACCGTCTGCTTCGGGCAGATCCAGGTGACTCTCGGCCCATTTCTGCAAGTTGTGTTGAACACCACCCCTGCCGACGCCACGGCGACGACCGGCTGGCTGCTCGCGCTGGTCGCCATCGCCATGATCGCCACGCAGATGCTCGTCGTGCCGCGCCTGCGCCTTGGACCGCACGGCAGCGTCGTCGCCGGCGCGGCCACTGTGTGCGCCGGCACCGCCGCCATCCTTGCAAGCGGCACGGTGTGGGAAATCGCCGCAGGGCTTGCGCTCGCCGGAGCGGGCACCGCCCTTGCCACGCCGGGCTATACGGCCTGGCTCACAGGCAGGGTGGAGCGCGCCGCGCAAGGCCGCGCGACGGGCTGGCTCGCCAGCGCCCATGTGGGTGGCCAGGGCATAGGCGCGCTTACCGGCGGGCTCGCCTTCGAGCTCTGGCCCGCCCTACCCTTCCTGGATTGCGCGATCATTGCCGGGCTGGTCGCCCTCATCGCGGCCTGGATGGGCCGCGCGAGGCGACACACGCCCCGGGGTCAGTCCGGATGACGGACCAGTTCGCCGCTCCTGCGAAACTCGGAGGGAGAACATCCCATCCACCGCCTGAAGGCACGGGTGAAATTCGCATGCTCCTCATAGCCGAGCGAGATTGCGATATCCATGAGCGGCAATTCGGTCTCGCGCAGCAGAGCGAGTGCCCGTTCGCGGCGGGCGACATCCACGATGTCCCTATAGGAATAGCCCTTGTCCCGCAGGCGCCTCTGAAGGCCCTGCACGCTCAGCCCGGCCATCCGCGCCGCTCCGTCGATATCGGCATTGCCGTCGAGAAGACGCAGGGCCACGACGGCGGAGAGAGACCGCGCCGGCTCCGGCGCGTCCGACAGCGCCACATCGGCCACGACCTCGCGCAGGGTCACCGGACCGCCCCCTCCGGGCACCCCGGCCCTCCTCTCCTGGGCGAGATCGGCGGGGGCCAGGACCACGCCCGTGCCGAGACGGCCGAACCGAACCGGAATCTGCAGCCGGTCCTCGAGCAGCGCAGCCCCCTCTGTGCGCGGATAATTGACCTCGATCCAGGCCGGGCGCCAATCCTGGCCCAGATACAGCCGGCACAACCACATCATCGGCGGAATGAGATGATCGGTGTGCTGGGTGACATCCAGATCCGTTAGCGGGATCACGTTGCGCCAGAGCCAGTGGTCGGTGTCCCAGACGAGATCCAGGCTGGAGCTGCTCCGATGGGCCCAGTCCGTCGCACACAGGCGCCGCAACGCCGCCCCCAGCGTGGGCGCCGACATGCCGTATCTTGCCCACATCCCGTAGGCTGTCTCCGGCATGCCCTGGCCGACATCGAGACCGAATGTGCGGTCACCCAGATGGCGCGCGCACCGTTCGATAAGACCGACCATGGCGGCAAGCGGTATCGGGGTTTGCGGCGAACCGATCACGCCGACCGGCAGACCTTCCTGCTCGAAGGCCTTCTGAAGCGCGCGTTCGCCCGCACGTTGCTCGAACAGTTCAGGCAACGACCCCAGGCCGCTGATCCGGACAAGATCGACCGCCCCCCGAAAAGCCATGGCGTCCCCCCGACGCAAAATGACAGTCCGGCCCCCACCTGTGCTTACTAGTGCCTTTGCCGCGCGAAGACAAGGCGGCGCGCACATAGCGGTACGCCAGGTCCGAATGCCAGCGTGCGGCGTTCGATGCGGTCCAGTGAGATTGTGCGGGGTTAGATGGTGGGCGCGGCTGGGATTGAACCAGCGACCCCTACGATGTCAACGTAGTGCTCTCCCGCTGAGCTACGCGCCCTGAGGTCACGGCCTCGCGACCGCACACACCCTATATCGGGAAGCGCGGCGGGGTGCAAGACCCGGTGTGGGGACAATATCGCGATTGGACCTGAGGGACCGTGCAGAGCCGGTTATTCGCCGCCCGGAGCCTGCCCCTCATGCCGCCATCATCCGGTCCACCTCGCGCACGAGATCGCGCAGATGGAACGGCTTCGACAGGACCTTCGCATCCTTGGGCGCCTTGGAATCGGGGCTGAGGGCGACAGCGGCAAAGCCCGTGATGAACATGATCTTCAGGGCCGGGTCGAGCTCGGCGGCAAGCCGTGCCAGCTCGATCCCGTCCATCTCCGGCATGACGATGTCGGTCAGGAGCAGGTCGAAATGGGCCTGCTTGAGCTCCTCATAGGCGCTCGCGCCATCGCCGAACTCCGTCACCTCGTGGCCGGCGCGCTCCAGGGCGCGGGCCAGGAAGCGCCGCAAATCGTGGTCGTCTTCGGTCAGCAGTATCTTCGCCATAGCTCTCGTTCATGCGCCAGAGCGCCTCGCCAGGCAAGCCCCGGCCGGTCTTGGGACCGGGTGCCGGTTCAATCCGATTTGAGACCCGTCTACCTGCGAACGGTAAACGCCCTGTGAAGCGGGCGGGTGCCCCATAGCGGTCCATGCGCCGGCGTGTCCTTGCGGCCACATGGCGGACACGGGCTTGCGCCGGCGCCGTCCCGGTTCATAATGACAGACGGGCGTGAGGGAGCGTGACCGGAAGGACAGGGGACTCGGGGCAGACGGAGACCATGGCAGAGACACCGCCCGCAAGCCTGTTCACCCCGCCATTCGAAGTTGTCCGGCCGCGCACCCAGCTTTTCCCGGCCGTCTTCAACTCGCCCCATAGCGGCCGGGTCTATCCGGCGGAGTTCCTGGCCGTCTCCAGGCTCGACGCCCATGCCCTGCGCCGTTCGGAGGACTGCTATGTGGACGAATTGTTCGCCGATGTCGCCTCGCTCGGCTGCCCGCTCCTGAAGGCCCATTTCCCGCGCGCCTATCTCGATGTCAACCGGGAGGCCTACGAGCTCGACCCGACCATGTTCGACGAGCCCCTGCCGGGCTATGTGAACATCTCCTCCATCCGCGTCGCCGGCGGGCTCGGCACGATCCCGCGGATCGTGAGCGATTCGGAGGAGATCTACCGCGCGCCCCTGCGCTTCCCCGAAGCGAAGGCGCGCATTCAGTCGCTCTACATGCCCTATCACCGGTGCCTGGAGGCCCTTGTGGCACGGACCGCACGCATTTTCGGCCACGCGCTGCTGATCGACTGCCACTCCATGCCGTCCTCGGCATCGGGCGCCATGATGGGCGACCTCCTGCCCCGGCCCGACTTCGTGCTCGGCGACCGCTACGGGTCGACATGCTCGCCGGTGGTCACCGATTTCGTCGAGGAGCTCCTGACCAAACGCGGCTATTCGGTCACGCGCAACAAGCCCTATGCCGGCGGCTACATCACGCAGAACTACGGCCGCCCGGTCTCCGGCATCCATGCACTTCAGGTGGAAATCAACCGCGCGCTCTACATGGATGAAGAGACGCTCGCCCATCATGGCGGTTATTACAGGCTGGCAGAGGACGTTCTTCAGGTGATGCGCCAGCTCGTCACGCAGCTTCCCGCTCTCCTGCGCCCCAACCGGATCGCTGCGGAATAGGGCACCGCCAGGGGGCATCTCCGAGACATCTAAACTCCGGACAAAAAAAGGGCCGTTGGCACGGACGTGCAACGGCCCAAGTCTAGGGAGGAAACGCCCAGGAAGGGCTGCGGGCAAGGACGTCGTCCTCAACCCGCACGCCCAATATGACGCTGCAGCGCACAAGGATCAAGGTGCAACGCCAAAAGTGCGACAATCTGTCCAGTAAGAACAGGGGAAAAATACCCGAAAAGAGTCACCTCAGATCGATATAATAATATTTCTAATCAATGAGTTATTGGACCTGTGCCGAAAGACTGAGCGACACAAAGATTGCCCAATAAATGAGCAATTGCATTGCTGCAGTGCACATAAAACGGCCACGATGGACGCACATTTGCGACCCATGCCGTCGCAGGCACCGGAGCGTATGCGGTCGCACGGGCGAATGGACCGGAACAGTCGGGCTCGCGGCGTCGAACATCCAGATAGGTGCGCTGGCGGCGGCTTCAATAGCAAGGCCGGCCGGGCCACGCAACTCATGAGCCAGTGCCCCGGCCTCGATCCCCATGATTCGAGGCCTACCCGGAGGAGAGCGTTGCCTCTGCCACCCCGGCTGGGCTACCTACGGCGGATAGTCAGGCGGCTCTTGCGTGCCGCCCCCTCAACGACCGCCGGAGAACATATCCCATGGCCCTGTTGCCGCCCGCGCAGACCGCCGAACTCGTCGAATTCGCCTGCCATCTCTCGGACGCCGCCGCAGCCGAGATCCTGCCGCTGTTCCGCGCAGGCCTGACCGTGGAGAACAAGGGCGCGAAGGACTACGACCCCGTCACCGAGGCCGACCGCGCGGCGGAGGACGCCATCCGCACGCTCATCGCGCGGCGCTTTCCCGATCACGGTATCTTCGGGGAGGAATATGGCCGCAGCGAAGGCAGCGCCCCCTTCGTCTGGGTGATCGATCCGATCGATGGCACCCGCGCCTTCGTCTGCGGCCTTCCCGTCTGGTCGACGCTGATCGGCCTTCTCCACGAGGGCCGGCCCGTCATCGGGGTGATGAACCAGCCCTTCGTCGGTGAGCGATTCGTGGCCGGCCCTGAGCAGGCCTATATGGAAACCGCGCGAGGGCGCACCGAGCTCGCCGCGCGCGGGACGGACACCCTGTCCGCCGCCATCGTCTCGACCACGACCTCCGATCTCTATACCGCGCCCCGGCAGGCCGCCGCCCTCTCCGCCCTCAGACACAAGACGCGGATGATCCGCTACGGGACGGACGCCTACGCCTATGCGCTGCTCGCGGCCGGGCATATCGACATCGCGCTCGATGTGGCCATGGCGCCATACGACATCGTCGCGCTGATCCCGCTGATCGAGCGCGCCGGCGGGGTGGTCACGACCTGGGACGGCGAGCCCGCCGATCAGGGCGGCGACATCGTCGCCTCGGCCTCGCCCGCGCTTCATGCGCAGGTCCTGGAGGTCCTGAAGGGACAGTCCTGAACCGGCGCCCGCCTCACGCCGCACTGGCGCGCAGCGCGTCGCGGTGTTCGTGGACGAAGCTGTCGAAGGCCGCCCAGAACTGCGACTGGAACAGGTCGCGCTCCATCAGGAGCTCGTGACGGGCCTTGTCCACGGTGACGGCCGGCAGGATGGACAGGCCGTGCGCGAAGGCGGCGATGGCTTCCGGCGAGACGACCCGGTCGTCGCCCGGCGTCACGATCAGCACGGGCGTCCGGAAGGGGGTTTGCGTCGCCATGTGCCGGAGCCTGGCCGTCGCCGCCAGCGCCGCATTGACCCAGCCGATGGTCGGACCGCCAACGCCCAGATAGGAGGCCGAGTCCAGAACCGCCGCCGTGCGCAGGAAGCGCCGCTCGTCGGAGGTCAGGGGATTGTCCTTGAAATCCTTCGCGCGCGGCAACCTGCTACCGTGTCCCGGTACATAAAGCCTGCCGAGCCCGATCATGACGGCGACCGCGGTGACGGCGCGAACCAGTTTCCAAGGCGCCCCGTGCGGCGCAAGGCCGACCAGCGGCGCGACCGTGACCACCTTGGAGAACCAGGTGCGCGTGGCGAGCGCACGCAGCACGATATTGCCGCCCATCGAATGGGCCAGCGCGTAATAGGGCGGCGGGCAGTCCGGCAGCACCACCTCGCGCATGAAGGTCGCAAGATCCTCGTCATATTGGGCAAAGCGTCGGATATGACCCTTGCGCGGATTGTTCAGGAGCCGTTCCGACCCGCCCTGCCCGCGCCAGTCGAGCGTGGCGACGGCGAAGTCCCGCTCGCGCAGGCGCGCAATGGGCTCGTAATATTTCTCGATGAACTCGCCGCGCCCCTGGAACAGGCAGACCGTCCCGCGATTCGGCTTGTCGTGAATGCCGCAGGTCGCATAGCGCAGACGCAGATTGTCCCGCGTCTTGATCGTGCCGCCCTCAAGCCCCTCGGGCCTGGGGTTTCCGGATGTTTCGACCAGCTCCATATCCCCTCCCGGACCGTCGCGCATAGGTGCCCACCGCCCGCTACAATACCCGAAACCCCGCCCGGGGGCAGCCCGGGCGGGGTCGACGGGGCACCTTTCGCACGCGCGGAAGCCGTCAGATCCGGTAACGGCCGACGATCCGGCCATTACGCGCGTTCACCTTGACCATATAGAGGCGATGATGCTTGCGCGCGACAAAGCCGTAGATCTTGCCACGGCAGTCGCGGGCGCGAATGCGGTGATAGCCGTGCCGGCGCACGATGTGGCGCGCCTGCCCGCAGCTCAGCCGGTAGCGCGGGCGCGGTGCCGGGTAATACCCCGGATAATGGGCCGGCGCGCCATAGCCAAATCCCGGAACGCCGATCCCGAAATAGACACCGACATTGCCGGCCTCCGCCTCGCCGGGCTGGAAGGCCATGGCTGCAAGGGCGAGAGCACCGGCCGCAAGGGCAGTCTTCTTCAACATTGTTTGCATCCTTCAGGCTGTCCTGACACAGATCCGCTCATGGCCCGCCGACACCATGACGATACGGGCGATGTTGCCGGGAGGCTCCTGAACGGAACCGGAAGGCCCGGTTCATCCCGCATTCATTGTCGGGGGATGGGCTCCACGCGCTCGATCCAGCCCCATCGCGCATCGAAGGTGACGTAGTAGAGCCGTCCGCCCTTGCGCGTGACGAAGCCATAGGTGTCGCCCGCGCAGTCGGCCCTGCGGACGACCTCGTAGCCTTTCGATTCGACGATCAGCCGCGCATGGGTGCAGGTGTATTCCACGGCGTTGAAGAATCCGCCGCGCGCCAGGATCGGCCTGTCCGTCCCGGCCGCTCCGGCCGGGGCGCCGGCAGCCAGGACAGGGGTCGCAATGGCCACAATGGCCGCATGAAACAACGATCTCGCCATGACGGGCGCTCCCTGAAAGCCCCCTCCGCCATCGCTATACACGGTCTCCAGTCTACACCATCCAGGCCAGTCTCGGGCGCGCGAAGCCGGGCTCTCCATTCACTACCGCGCGAGGTCTTGAATGCCCCGTCCGCGCTCCCTATCTCGATTTGTGCAGGCGCCGATGACGGGTCTGCACCCATGAATGGCAGAGCATGCCCGGCCATGATGGCGGGCATCGCACGAAACATTGCTCAACTCTCAGGAGGATGTTCACCATGTTCGATCTGACCCCCCTTTATCGGTCCACCGTCGGCTTCGACCGTCTGGCCTCCATGCTCGAATCGATGGGGCATGCGGAAGGCAATGGCACAGGCTACCCGCCCTACAACATTGAGCGCATCGGCGATGACGAGTATCGCGTCACCATGGCCGTGGCGGGCTTCAGCCCGGAGGAGCTCAATGTCGAGGTCAAGGAAAACAGCCTGACCATCAGCGCGAACAAGACGGAGAAACCCGGCTCCGACAGCTCGGTGCTCTATCGCGGTATCGCGTCGCGCAATTTCGAGCGCCGCTTCCAGCTCGCCGACTTCGTGAAGGTGACGGGCGCGAGCCTCGAAAACGGCCTGCTGCATGTCGAGCTCAAGCGTGAGCTTCCCGAAGCCAAGAAGCCGCGCACCATCGAGATCCAGAAGGTGACCGGCAGCAAGGCGATCGAGCAGAAGGCCGCGTAACGGCCGACGCCCGAACGCTTCGACCCATGACCAGAGGGGGGCGCTCCACTCCGGAGCGCCCTCTTTTTTTTGCACAGCGTGCCTGTCGGGCCGGCTCGCGTATCAGGCCGCGCCCGATGAGGCCCCCTCGCGGGCGAGCGACACGAACGCGTCGACATCAGCCTGCGCGGTGGCGAATGAGGTGACAAGCCGGATCATCACCTCTCCCGGCCCGGCGTCCTCGCCGGGCCATTTGTGATAGACGGCGCCGGCCGCCTGCAGGCGCCGGTGCAGCGCGTCCGGGATGATCGGGAACAGCTCGTTCGCCTCCACGGGCGAAGACAAGCGCACGCCCGGCACCGCCTTCAGCCCGTCGGCCAACCGCGCAGCCATGGCATTGGCATGGCGCGCATTGGCGAGCCACACATCGTTCTCCAGAAGCCCCACGGCCTGCGCGGCGAGGAACCGCCCCTTCGACCACAGATGGCCCGCCCGCTTGCGCCGATAGATGAAATCCTCCGCAAGCGCGGGATCGAAGAACACGACGGCCTCCGCCGCGAGCGCGCCGTTCTTCGTGAAGCCGAAGCTCAAGACGTCGACACCCACCTTCCAGGTGATCTCCGCCGGCGCCAGGCCGAGCGCGGCCACCGCATTGGCAAGGCGCGCGCCGTCCATATGGACCTTGAGCCCGTGGCCATGGGCGAGCTCGCTCAGGGCCGCGATCTCGCCCGGCTGGTAGAGCGTGCCGATTTCCGTCGACTGGGTGAGGCTCACCGAGGACGCCTTCACGCTGTGCGGGGGATGGTCGAGCGCGGCGACCGTCTCCGCCACCCCACCGGGCAGGATCTTGCCGCCCTCGCCTTCGACGGGCACGAGCTTCGCGCCGCCGGTGAGAAGCTCCGGCGCGCCGCATTCGTCGACCATGATATGGCTTGCGGGATGGCATAGCACCGCGCCATAGGGCGGCGTGATCGCGGATAGCGACAACGCGTTCGCCGCCGAGCCCGTGGTCACCAGATAGGCCTCGACCTCGCGTTCGAAGACCTCCGAGATCAGGGTTTCGGCATGTTCCGTCCACCGGTCGCCGCCATAGGAGCGCTCCGCATCCGCATTGCAGCGCTGAAGCGCATCCATCACCTGCGGGCAGGCGCCCCACACATTGTCGCTGGCGAAATTCATGAAATCCTGTCCCCATTGTGAAGCGTCACGGGCGGCAGCGTCTCAGCCGGCTCGAGCCCGAGCACCCGCGCGTAGAAGGCATATTCCGCCTGGAGCGCGGCGATCACCGTCTCCGCCTTTCGGAAGCCGTGCCCCTCGCCATCGAACTCGATATAGCCGACCGGCACGCCGCGGCCCTTCAGGCTTTCCACCATGCGGCGGGACTGGTCGGGCGGCACCACCGCATCGTCGCTGCCCTGGAAGAAGAAGACGGGAACGGAGATCCGGCCTGCATGACAGAGCGGCGAGCGCGCGGCGAACACAGCCTCCGTCTCGCCGGGCTCGGTGCCTGTCAGCCGGTAGATATAGCCGGACTCGAACTTGTGGGTGAGCTTCAGGAGCTGGTCCAGATCGCCGATTCCGTAATAGGAGACGCCGGCGGCAAAAACGTCGTGGAAGGTCAGCGCGGCGAGCACGGTAAAGCCGCCCGCGCTCGAGCCGGAGATCAGCAGGCGCCGCCCGTCGGCAAGCCCGCGCGAGACCATGGCGCGGGCGGCGAAGATCACATCCTCCACATCGCGCACGCCCCACGCCCCGTCGAGCGCCTCGCGATAGGCCCGGCCATAGCCCCAGCTCCCGCCATAGTCCACATCGAGAAAGGCGAAGCCCCGGCTCGTCCAGTACTGGATCTTGAGCTTGAGGCCGCGGTCGGCCATGCCCGTCGGCCCGCCATGGGCGGAGACGATCATGGGCGGCGCCTCTCCGTCCGGTCCCGACACCTCGGTATTCATGGGGGATAGTAGAGTGCATGGACCGGAGCGCCATCGGGCCGGGCCACCGTCACCGGCTCGCCGCGCGAGACCGCGCCGGCCTCCAGCTCCACCTCCGCGCCGTGCCTCAGGACCTCGACATCCCCCGCCTTGCCGTCGCCGACCGGGATGCGCACCAGGCTCGGCGCCAGATCGTCGGCGGAGGCGATGGCATAGACCGCATCGCCCGCGGCATGCGGATTCGATATGTCGCGGAACGGCAACGCCAGCGGTTCCAGCCCGCCCGTGCCGGGGCCGACAAGTCCCGCACGCACCTCGCCATCCTCCACATAGGTCGCAAAGATGCGCCCATCCTCCAGCAACGCATAGCTCGTCGTGCCGAGCACCCAGAGCGGCGCGCCGAACTCGGCCTCGCGCGGGCAAAGCGCATGGACCGCCTCGCCGTCCCACATCATGAGATTGCCCCAGCCGCCGGCATCGCTCACGAAGAACAGCCTGCCGTCCGGTGTCCACTCCGGCTGGAACACGCTCGCCCCCGAGCCTCCCGCAATGTGGGAAAGCGTCGCCACGCCCCCTTCGTCGTCCAGATCGGCCACCATCAGGCGCGCCTCGTCCCACGGCATTCCGGGCAGTGCCCATTCGATGAAGGCAAGCCGCCGTCCCCCGCCGTCGAGCCGCGGGAACGCGTAGAAGTCCGCACCCTCCACCAGGGGCGACACCTCGCCCCTCCGGCGCTCGCCGAGCGCAATCGCGACGATGAGATTGTCCGGCTCCAGGCTCTGACCGTCCGGATGGCGTTCGGCTATGGCGATCAGCCGGTTCTGGCGGGCATCGTGGACGAGCTCTGCGAAGCGCAGATCGGGCCTGTTGGTCAGCCGTTCCACCGACTGGCCGTTCGCCACATGGATCTCCTGATCCTCCGCACTCACGAAATAGACGATATTGCCCGCGGCCAGGAACTCGCCGCCGCCATATTCGTGGACGCGCGAGCGCGCCGACCAAGGTGCCGGCAGCATCTCCTCCGGCCGCTTTCGCCCGGCCCTGATGCGCATGATGGCCGCGCGGCCGCCTTCATCGGGCCGGCCCTCTGCCCACATGACGGCATCGCCGTCCGTCTGCAGCAGACCGAAACGGAGGGATTTCGCGGCAACCTGATCCGCCGCGATCGGCGAGGGCCAGGTCCCGTAAGGCAGGATACGTCGGCTAGAGGTCATGACCGGTCCGGTTCAGTGCTCTGTCGATGCTGTGTCACAAAAATGCGGTGAATTAACGGACTGGCTCGTTCAGGGCGATGCCGGACCGCCATACAGGGAAATTTTGTTACGTCTGCGCTCGCGTGGCATATTGAAACTTGCGTCGCCAATTGAAATCTGGCATGTTCGCGGCGGATAGGACAGCATCACTGTCCTATCCAATCGACGAGCCGGGCGGTCCAGACGCCAGAGGAACGACTTCATGACCCGTGACGTGACAGCGCGGCCCAAACGGCTCGACGACCATAGGCAGGATGGGCGGACCAACGCAACGACCATGTAGCAGGCGGCCCATCACCTGAACGATCCGGCCGCACGTCTTCTGCCACGCGACATCCCGAAAACGCGCGAGAGGCACGGCCGGCCCGGCCCTTCCCATGAGGGCAGGTTCCGAAAAGGCGGCGATCACACCGGTGCCGGTCACCGGACGGAGCCCCCTGCCCCGGATGACCGGGGCCACGCGAACCGCCGGGCACCGGATCGACCTGCAAGCGGGCAAGACCGCCCGGTTGCAGAAAGATCGATCGGCCATAAAGCGCTGGAGCGCCCCGGACGGGGCACTCCAGACCACCGCGTCCCCGTTCCGGGACGCAGAAGGGGGAGATGCGAAGAATGGATGAGGTGAGAATGCAGAACGGCTCGCGGTCACAGGAGACGAACGCCACGACAGGGTCCAACGGGCACACCATGCACAAAGCCCTGCCGACACCGCGCGGTCTCTACGATCCGGCCAACGAGCACGATTCCTGCGGCATCGGCCTTATCTGCAACATCCGCAACGAGGCGAGCCACAAGGTCGTCTCGGACGGTCTGCGCATCCTCGTCAATCTGGAGCATCGCGGCGCGGTCGGCGCGGATCCGAAGGCCGGAGACGGCTGCGGCATCCTGATCCAGCTGCCCCACGATTTCTTCGCCGCGGAGGCTGAACGCCTCGGCTTCAGCCTGCCAGAGCCCGGCCATTACGGCGTCGGCCAGCTCTTCATGCCCCACGATGCGGCCATGCGCGCGCGCATCAAGGCGATGTTCGAGGAGACGGCGCGCGACGAGGGCCTGGAGGTCCTGGGCTGGCGCGACGTGCCGGTCGACAATTCCGTGCTGGGCGAGACGGTGAAACCCGCCGAACCGTTCCACTGCCAGATGTTCGTGCGCCGCGGCGACCAGCCCGATCAGGAGACCTTCGAGCGCAAGCTCTTCGTCATGCGCAAGGTCGTCTCCAACCGCGTCATCGCGCTGAAGGAGCCGGAGGCGCGCGGCTACTACGCCGTGTCCTGCTCGTCGCGCACCATCGTCTACAAGGGTCTGGTGCTCGCCGCGGCACTCGGCGAGTACTACACCGACCTTGCCGACGAGCGGGTGAGCTCCGCGCTGGCGCTCGTCCACCAGCGCTTCTCCACCAACACTTTCCCGTCCTGGCCGCTCGCCCACCCCTACCGGTTCATCTGCCACAATGGCGAGATCAACACGCTGAGGGGCAACTACAACTGGATGGCCGCGCGCCAGGCAACCATGCGCTCCGACATCTTCGGCGGCGACATGGCGAAGCTGTGGCCGATTTCCTATGAGGGCCAGTCGGATTCCGCCTGTTTCGACAACGCCATGGAGCTCCTCTTCCAGGGCGGATACGCGCTGCCCCATGCCGCCATGATGCTCATCCCGGAAGCCTGGGCCGGCAATCCGCTGATGGACGAGGACCGGCGCGCCTTCTACGAGTATCACGCCGCCCTCATGGAGCCGTGGGACGGGCCGGCCGCCATCGCCTTCACCGACGGGCGGATCATCGGCGCGACCCTCGACCGCAACGGGCTCAGGCCCGCGCGCTATCTCGTCACCGACGACGGCTATGTGCTGCTCGCCTCCGAGATGGGCGTTCTCGACTTCGCGGAGGAGCGCATCGCCAGCAAGTGGCGCCTGCAGCCCGGCCGCATGCTGCTCATCGATCTGGAGGAGCAGCGCATCGTGTCCGACGACGAGCTCAAGTCGTCGCTGGCCACGCGCTACCCCTATCAGGAATGGCTCGACCGCACCCAGATCCGGGTGCGCGAGCTGCCGGAGGTGAGCGCGGCGGGAACGCGGCCCAACGTGCCGCTCATCGACCGCCAGCAGGCCTTCGGCTACACCGAGGAGGACCTGAAGTTCCTCATGGCGCCGATGGCGACCACGGGCCAGGAGGCCGTGGGCTCCATGGGCACGGACACGCCGATCTCGGCGCTGTCTGACAAGCCGAAGTCGATCCACACCTATTTCAAGCAGAACTTCGCGCAGGTGACGAACCCGCCGATCGACCCGATCCGCGAGGAGATCGTCATGTCGCTCGTCTCCTTCATCGGCCCGCGCCCCAACCTGCTCGACCTGAAGGGCACCTCGACCCATATGCGGCTCGAGGTCGCCCAGCCGGTGCTCTCCAACAAGGACCTGGAGAAGATCCGCGCCATCGGCGATATCGGCGACAACCACTTCCAGACCAAGACGCTCGACATCACCTACAATGTGGCGCGCGGCCCCGGCCACATGGAGGAGGCGATCACGACGCTGTGCGGGCGCGCCGAGCACGCGGTCCGCGAGGGCTACAACATCATCATCCTGTCGGACCGGCTCGTCAGTCACGACCGGGTGGCGATCCCGGCGCTCCTGGCGACCTCGTCGGTGCACCATCACCTGATCCGCAAGGGTCTGAGGACTTCTGTCGGCCTCGTGGTGGAGACGGGCGAGGCGCGCGAAGTGCACCAGTTCTGCACGCTCGCCGGCTACGGGGCGGAGGCCATCAACCCCTATCTCGCCTTCGAGACCATCGAGGCGATGCTGCCCACGCTGGAGGAGGAGCTCACCCGCAAGGACGCCTTCAAGCGCTACATCAAGGCGGTGGACAAGGGCATCCTGAAGGTGATGTCCAAGATGGGCATCTCCACCTACCAGTCCTATTGCGGCGCGCAGATCTTCGACGCCGTCGGGCTCAAGCAGGAGTTCGTGGACCGCTACTTCACCGGCACGGCCAGCCAGATCGAGGGTGTGGGTCTGAAGGAGATCGCGCATGAGACCTTCGTGCGCCACGGCGAGGCCTTCGGCGACAACCCGCTCTATGTGGATACGCTCGATGTCGGCGGCGACTATGCCTTCCGCGTGCGCGGCGAGGCCCATATGTGGACGCCCGATTCGATCGCGCATCTCCAGCATGCGGTGCGCGGCAACCTGCCCGACGAGTACCGCTCCTACGCGCAGATGATCAACGAGCAGAGCGAGAAGCTCATGACGCTGCGCGGCCTGTTCCGCCTGAAGACGGCGGAGGAGACGGGGCGCGCGCCCGTGCCGCTCGACGAGGTGGAGCCGGCGGCGGAGATCGTGAAGCGCTTCTCCACCGGCGCCATGTCCTTCGGCTCGATCAGCCGGGAGGCCCATACGAGCCTCGCCGTCGCCATGAACCGCATGGGCGGCAAGTCGAACACCGGCGAGGGCGGCGAGGAGGCCGACCGCTTCAAGCGCCTGCCGAACGGCGATTCCATGCGCTCCGCCATCAAGCAGGTGGCCTCCGGCCGCTTCGGCGTGACGGCGGAATATCTGGTCAATGCCGACCAGATCCAGATCAAGATGGCGCAGGGCGCCAAGCCCGGCGAGGGCGGCCAGCTTCCCGGCCACAAGGTCGACGCGACCATCGCGAAGGTGCGTTTCTCGACCCCCGGCGTGGCGCTCATTTCGCCGCCGCCGCACCATGACATCTATTCCATCGAGGACCTGGCCCAGCTCATCTTCGATCTGAAGAACGTCAACCCGAAGGCGTCCATCTCCGTGAAGCTCGTCTCCGAGATCGGTGTGGGCACGGTCGCCGCGGGCGTCGCCAAGGCGCGCGCCGATCATGTGACCATCGCGGGCTTCGAGGGCGGCACGGGCGCGAGCCCCCTGACCTCCATCAAGCATGCCGGCAGCCCCTGGGAGATCGGCCTTGCGGAGACCCAGCAGACGCTGGTGAAGAACCGGCTGCGCGGGCGCATCGCCGTGCAGGTCGACGGCGGCCTGCGCACCGGCCGCGACGTCGTGATCGCCGCGCTCCTCGGCGCCGACGAGATGGGCTTCGCCACCGCGCCGCTCATCGCCATCGGCTGCCTGATGATGCGCAAGTGCCATCTGAACACCTGCCCGGTGGGCATCGCGACGCAGGATCCAGTGCTCAGGAAGCGTTTCAAGGGCGCGCCCGAGCACGCCATCAACTACTTCTTCTTCGTCGCCGAGGAGGTGCGCGAGCTGATGGCGCAGATGGGCTTCCGCACGCTGGACGAGATGATCGGCCACTCCGAATTCATCGACAAGCGCGAGGCCATCGACCACTGGAAGGCCCGCGGGCTCGATTTCTCCCGCCTGCTGCACAAGGAAGAGGCCGGACCCGAGGTCGCGATCCACAATAGCGAGCAGCAGAAGCACCAGATCGACGACGTGCTGGACCGCCGCCTCATCGCGCAAGCCGAGCCCGCGCTCGCCTCCGGGACGCCGGTGCAGATCTCGTCCGCCGTTCGCAATACCGACCGCAGCGTGGGCGCCATGCTGTCGGGCGAGCTCGCCGCGCGCCACGGCCACAAGGGGCTTCCCGACGACACGATCTCGATCCGCCTCGACGGCACGGCGGGGCAGAGCTTCGGCGCCTGGGTCGCACGCGGCATCACGCTCGACCTCGCCGGCGACGCCAACGACTATGTGGGCAAGGGGCTGTCGGGCGGACGGCTGGTCGTGAGGCCGCCGGAGTCCTCCGGCATCGTCGCGGAGGACAGCATCATCGTCGGCAACACGGTCCTCTACGGGGCGATCTCCGGGGAATGCTATTTCCGCGGCCAGGCGGGCGAGCGCTTCGCGGTGCGCAATTCCGGCGCCATCGCGGTCGTGGAGGGCGTCGGCGACCATGGCTGCGAATACATGACCGGCGGCATCGTCGTCGTGCTCGGAACCACGGGTCGCAATTTCGCTGCCGGCATGTCGGGCGGCATCGCCTATGTCCTCGACGAGCTCGGCGATTTCAACCAGCGCTGCAACCTCTCCATGGTGGACCTCGAGCCCGTCACCCACGAGGACGACACGATCGAGCGCCTGCACCATCACGGCGGCGATCTGGAAAGCCACGGGCTCGTCGATGTGCGCTCCGACCTCAACCATCACGACGAGGAACGCCTGCACGAGCTGATCGTGCGGCATGCGCGCTACACGAACTCCACCCGTGCGCAGGCCATTCTGGAGAACTGGGAGGCGTTCCTGCCGAAATTCGTGAAGATCATGCCGCTGGAGTACCGCCGCGCGCTTCTGGAGATCGAACAGGCCCAGACCGAAACGGGCGACATGCGAATCGGCGTCGAGCGGAGGGCTTAAGGACCAATGGGCAAGATTACCGGATTTCTCGAAATCGACCGTCAGGAACAGGCCTACGCGCCCGCCGGCGACCGCATCCGCCATTTCCGCGAATTCGTGATCCCCATGGAGGATCGCGACGTGGAGCGGCAGGCCCAGCGCTGCATGGATTGCGGGATCCCCTACTGCCACACCGGCTGCCCGGTGAACAACCAGATCCCCGACTGGAACGACCTCGTCTACCAGAAGGACTGGACGCGGGCGGCGCGCAACCTGCACTCCACCAACAATTTCCCCGAGATCACGGGCCGCATCTGCCCCGCACCCTGCGAGGAGGCGTGCACGCTCAATCTCGAGGATGCGCCAGTCACCATCAAGTCCATCGAATGCGCCATCGCCGACAAGGCTCTCTCTGAAGGGTGGGTCGCACCGGTCAAGCCGGAATACCGCACCGGCAAGAATGTTGCGGTCGTGGGCTCGGGCCCTGCCGGCCTCGCCGCCGCGCAGCAGCTCGCCCGGGCCGGCCACGACGTGCACGTCTTCGAGCGCCAGGCCCATGCCGGCGGCCTCCTGCGCTACGGCATTCCCGACTTCAAGATGGAGAAGCACCATATCGACCTCCGCGTGCGGCAGATGGAGGAGGAGGGCGTGACCTTCCACTTCAACGCCAATATCGGCGTGGAGCGGCCCATGCGCGAGCTGATCGACGGCTTCGACGCGGTGCTTCTGACCTGCGGCGCGGAGCGCCCGCGCGATCCCGGCCTGCCGGGCCTTGAGCTGGACGGCGTGGAGTACGCCATGCCCTATCTCATCCAGCAGAACAAGCGGGTGGGCGGCGAGAGCCTCGACCGCGACGGCGCACCGATCCTCGCTGGCGGCAAGCATGTCGTGGTGATCGGCGGCGGCGATACCGCATCCGACTGCATCGGCACCGCCTTCCGTCAGGCCGCCCTCTCCGTCACCCAGCTCGACATCCGCCCGATGCCGCCGCTGAGGGAGGACAAGCTGAGCATCTGGCCCTATTGGCCGACGAAGTTCCGCACCTCCTCCTCGCAGGCGGAGGGCGCGGAGCGCGAGTTCTCCTGCGTGACGCTGGGGCTGGAGGGCGAGAACGGCCATGTGACCGCCGTGCGCTGCGCGCGCTGCGACGAGAGCCGCAAGCCGATCGCCGGGACGGAGTTCACGCTCAGGGCGGATCTGGTCCTCCTCGCCATCGGCTTTGCCGGACCGCTCGAGGAAGGGCTCCTGGAGGAGTTCCCGCTCGAGCGCGACGGGCGCACCAATGTGAAGGCCGATACGCAGGACTATCTCACCTCGCACCCGAAGGTCTTCGCCGCCGGCGACATGAGAAAGGGACAGTCGCTCGTCGTCTGGGCCATCCGCGAGGGCCGGCAGGCCGCCCACTCCATCGACAAGTTCCTGATGGGCCACACCGAGCTGCCGCGCTAGAGTCCGATCCGACCAAACCGCCCCGGCCCACGCTCCCCGCAAGGGTCGGGCGCCGCCACGACCGGAGGAATACGGATCATGTCGTCCACCATGGACCACACCTACACCGTCACCGTCTCATGGACCGGCAATAACGGCGAGGGAACGGCGGACTATCGCAGCTTCGGGCGCGACCACGACATCGTCGTGGAGGGCAAGCCGGTGCTTGCGGGCTCCGCCGATCCGCTGTTCCGCGGCGACCGCGCGCGGCACAATCCGGAAGACCTTCTGGTGGCCTCCCTGTCGGCCTGCCACATGCTCTGGTACCTCCATCTGTGCGCGGAGGCCGGCGTGGTCGTCACCGCCTATGAGGACCGCGCGGAAGGCAAGATGGTGTTCGGCCGCGACGGCAGCGGCGGCCATTTCGAGGAGGTGATCCTGCGCCCGCGCATCACCGTGACCGCGGCGAGTGACGCTTCAGTTGCCGCGGCGCTCCACGCCGATGCGCACGCAAAGTGCTTCATCGCGAACTCGGTAAACTTCCCCGTCCGCCACAAGCCGGAAATCTCCAAGGAAGGCGGCGCCTGACCCTCGCGCGGGCGACAGGCCTGACCGCTATTCGCCCGACCAGGCGAAATCGTCGGCTCTGCCGGGCTTGGGGGCCGGCAGGGCGCCGCGGCTGAACAGGGCATCGGCCACGGAACCGCGCGCCGCCGACCGGCGCAGGATCTGGAGTTGCGCCTCGACGGGGCCGAAATCGCCCTTGCGCGCACGCACCTCCTCCTCCGACATCACCGTTTCGAGCGCGAAGGGCACCAGGCCCCCGGCCCGCTCGCCGGCTGCGGCATCGGGCAATTCGGAAATCTGGCTGCCATAGGCCGGTATGGACGGCTCGATCTCGAGGGCATCTCCATCGCCCGCCTCCTGGCCGAAGGCGGGAAGCTCGGTCACCTCCACCTCGTTGCCGGAACGCACGGCGACGGTCTGGTCCGCCGCCTCGACGGCCCGGCGGAGTTCGTCGAGCACGAGATCGGCCAGCTTGTCGTTGCCGCGGTCGACGAAATGAATCCCGTCGCGCGCCCGCAGGCGTCCATAGATGCCGTTGTGGCCGTAGCCGCTTTCGGCAAACCCGCCATCGGGACCGGCGAAGGCGGCCCTGGTATCGATGAACTTGATGCCCGCCTCGCTCACGCGCTTGCGCTGCAGCTCCGTGACGAGCTCCATCGCCTTGTCGTTGTCGTGATTGAGCATGGCCGGCATGCCGAGCCAGTAGACGGCAACATTGTTCTCCATGAGCGTGGTGACGAAGGCCTCCAGCGCCTCGTTATAGGCGGCAAGCCACTCCTTGGACCCGAAGCTCACGGTCTTGCCGTCGATGCGCATGTCCTGACTGTCGTTCATGCCGAGCATCACGACGGCGATATGCACCTCGTTGCGCGCGAGAATGCCCTCGATGGCCTGCGGCCAGTCGTAGATGTCCGGCCGGGTGAAGCCCGTCGCGTCCTTGGTGCGCACATTGAGCACGAAGCGGCTGTCGTCCTGCGCCAGGCGGTCGAGGCCGTCCGACAGCCCGCCGGCCATGGAATCGCCGATGACGAAGAGCTGGTATTCCGAGCGCACCTCGTTGAGATACATCGGGTCGGGCTTCGGCCGCGGCACCACGATCGTTTGCGCGAAGACCGATCCCCCGCCGGCCGCAAGGACGGCCGCCGCAAGGACGAGACCGGCGAGCAACCGGCCGCCGCCCGCCAATGACCGGATAGAATGTCGCGCGATCATGAGCCGCTTCCTCGATCCCGGACGCGGCGCATCGCTGTGCCGCGCTGTCTCCCCCAGGATCCGAGGGTACAGCGGCTAGCGCAGGCGCTCAAGCAATGCCGTTGTGGGGTAGCCGTCGGGGGCGAGGCCGAGCCGGCCCTGAACATGGCGCACCGCCGACAGGGTGCGCGGACCGAGCCGCCCGTCTATGCCGCCCGTATCGTAGCCCCGGCGGTTGAGCAGGCGCTGGAGCTCCTGGGTCTCGGAATGGGACAGCGGGCGCTCGTCGCGCGGCCAGCGCGCCGCGATCTGCGGGGCGCCGGCGATCCGGTCGGCCAGATGCCCCACGGCCAGCGCGTAGGCCGTCGCATTGTTGTAGCGCAGGATGGCGCGGAAGTTCTTCGTCACCAGAAAGGCGGGTCCGCGCGCGCCGGCCGGCAGGATGATGGAGGATTCCGGCGCCCAGGCCCCGAAATTGCCGCCGCGCACGGGCTTCACGCCGAGGCGCGCCCAGTCGGCGACGATCTTCTCGGTCCCGGTCCCGACGAGACTGTAGTCGAAGCCGCGCGGCAGCTTGACCTCCCAGCCCCAGGGCACGCCCTCCTGCCAGCCCGAGCGCTTCAAGTAGTTCGCCGTCGAGGCGAGCGCGTCGGAGGTGCTGCGCCAGATGTCGCGCGTGCCGTCCCCCGTCCAGTCGACCGCATAGGCCTCGTAGGTGGTGGGAATGAACTGGGTGTGGCCCATCGCACCGGCCCACGAGCCGGTCATGTATTCGACGGGAATGTCCCCGTTCTGGAGGATCTTCAGGGCAGCGAGGAGCTGCTGGCGGCCGAATTTCTGCCGCCGGCCCGTATAGGCGAGCGTGGCCAGCGAGCGGATGACATATTTGTCGCCCTTGTGGGAGCCGTAATTGCTCTCCATGCCCCAGATCGCGAGCAGGATGTTGCGGTCCACGCCATAGCGCGCCTCGATGGCGGCGATCCGGTCGCCGACCTCGCGCCCCGCCGCGCGCCCGGCCGCGATGCGCTCCTCGGTCACGCGCCTGTCGAGATAGGTCCAGACGGGCGTCTTGAACTCCGCCTGGTTGGCGTTCCGCTCCAGGATGTCGGGATCGGGGCGCACGCCGCGGAACGCGGCCCGGTAGGTCTCGCGCGATATGCCGGCCTTGCGCGCCTGCGACCAGAAGCCCGCGACGAAGCGCTCGAAGCTCGCCGTATCGCCCGACCCGCCGGTATTGGCCAGCACTCCGGTGACCGCGCATCCCGCGATGACCGCGCCGGCGACGACTGTCCTCGACCAAGATCCGATGCCCAACCGCATGAGCGATCCCCTGTCCTTGCAAAGCGCCCTGCCCTCGCCGTCCGTTGTGGCACCGCCGCGGTTAACAGTCTGTTGCTGCACCTTCCCGTCCCCCCGGCGGCCGCCCGGATCGCCCCCGGAACCTCGAATGCATACAAATATATAGCTTGAATACACCTAAAACGTGCATTCAGTTGCTTTGATATCTGTGGATATTTTGCAACCAAAACAAAAATATCCCGAAAACCGGGACAGAAAGATTGACAGAAATCGGTGAGAAAGAGGAAAACCCTTATGGTTGCACAACTCTTGTATAGACGTTTTGGTTGCACAACAACGAATCCGGCCGAACCAGTTACGCCGTTGCGAAGAAGCAGGTAGCCGCCATCTTGGCCATACCGGCCCCTCGGCAACGGCCGACGCCATTGAGGGGTACCATGACGTTTTCCAGATTGCTCAAGCTCACCTGTTCCACCGCAGCGCTTGCCGCCACGGCCCTGACACCGGCCGCGGCACAGAACAGCTGGACCGGCGCGAGTTCCTATCACGCTACCTGCTATAGCCCCGGCGGCAGCTACTACTGCCCCCAATCCGGCGACAATGACTGGCATACCGGCTCGAATTGGTCTTCCGGGCTGCCGACGGCCGCACAGGATGTCAATATCGGTCTTGCCACGCAGCAGTTCTGGAGCGGCTCGCCGCAGGACCGTCCAGTCTCGCATGACAGCGTGGTCATCTCGTCCGGAAAACAGGGCAATGCCGGAAACCTCACTATCGGCTTCTCCGGCGGCCGCGCCCTGAGCGGAAGCTTCGGCGCGGGACAGCTCGACAATTCCGGGACGCTCGTCGTCACGAGCGACATGGTCGTCGGTTCGACAGGCCATGGCACCTTCGGCAATGCCGGCACCACCACGGTGGGCGGCAACTTCATCGTCGGCGGTCAGAGCAAGGGCATGGCGGCGAGCGCCGGCACGATCTCCGTCGGCGCCGATACCGTTCTCGGGCAGGGATCCGGAGCCGAGGGCGAGCTCGCGATGTTTGGCGGGCTCGACACGGCCGGCAACCTCGTCATCGGCGGCAGCGGAGATGGCCTCCTGTTGAATGGAGGCGATGTCACGGCGGGCGGCGACACCGTTCTGGGCCAGAATGCCGGCGCAAACGGCACAGCGACGCTGACCAGCGGCGCCACGCTCCAGACCTCCGGCGACATGACGGTCGGCCATGGCGGCGAGGGGCAGCTCTCCATCGCGGTCGGCGCATTCGTCGGAACCGAGGGCGACACCACCCTGGGCACCACCGGCAGCGGCACGGTGCTCAACGAGGGCGTCATGCTCAATCGCGGCGATCTAACGGTCGGCGAGATGGGCTATGGCTATATCGAGACGAGCGGTCCGGCCGCGATCACCACAACGGAGGGCGACACCGCCCTGGGATCCGCGGCCACGGGAACCGGCATCGCTATCGTCAGCCAGGGCACCATGACCAATTTTGGCCGCCTCGATGTGGGGCTGCGCGGCGAAGGCAACCTGATCGTGGATCAGGGCGGCAGGGTCAACAACGACACCGGCGTAATGGCCAAGGAACCGGGCGCAACGGCCTACGCCGTCGTCAAGGGTCCGGACAGCTTGTGGAACAACAACAAATCGCTCACCGTCGCCTCCGAAAGCGGATCGGCCGGCGTGCTCGTCGTCAATGAGGGCGCCACCGTCATCGTCGACCACGGCGTGGGCCAGCTCACCATCGCCGAGCACGAGGGCTCGATCGGCATCCTCAATATCGGCGCCATGTCACCAGAAGGCCAGGATTACGGCGTCAATCCGGTCGTGAGCACGTATCTCGGCGGCACCGATACCGATCCGACCCCCCGCGCACCGGGCATAATCGAGGCCGCCCTGGTGCAGTTCGGCGAAGGAAACGGCACGGTCAATTTCAAGCACACGGGCAACGAGGCCTTCGAATACCGCTTTAAGCCCGGCTTTGCCGGCGACGGCACCGTCAACCATCTCGCAGGCTTCACCGTTCTCGACGGCGACTCTTCGGCGTTTGAAGGCGCGGCGAATGTGAGCGGCGGCACGATGGTCGTAAACAATGTGCTGGCCGGCCATGTCACCGTGGCGCCAAGCGCCACGCTGCGTATCGGCCATGAGGGCGGCAGCCGGCCCGGCGACGGCACCACGGGCCACGTGGTCAACGACATCGTCAATAACGGACTAGTCCAGTTCAACCGGTCCGACGAGTATGTCTTCTCCAGCATCGTCAGCGGCACCGGCGACGTGGAGCAGATCGGCACCGGCACCACAGTGCTGACAGGCGAAAACACCTATACAGGCTCGACGACCATCGCCAGGGGCACGCTGCAGCTCGGCGACGGCGGCACGACCGGCTCCATCGACCACACATCCGGCGTCACGATCAACACCGCCGGCACGCTCGCCTTCAACCGGTCGGACGTGAAGATCTTCGACCGCATCATCGCCGGCACCGGCACGATCCGCCAGATCGGCTCGGGCCTCACCCGCCTCGTCGCGGACAATTCGGGCTTCACCGGCCAGACCTTCGTCGACCGCGGCACGCTCTCCGTCAACGGCACCCTCGGCGGCACGGTCAACGTCAATGACGGGGCAAAGCTGGAAGGCCTCGGCACGGTCGGCACCACCACCGTCCACAGCGGTGCCACAGTCGCGCCCGGCAATTCGACCGACCCCGGCAAGACCCGGATCGGCACGCTGTCTGTCCAGGGCCACTTCACCCAGAAGGCCGGTTCCGTCTACCAGGCGGAGGTGCTCTCAACGGGCCCGTCGGACCGTATCGACGTGACGGGGACCGCCACGATCGCGGATGGAACCGTCCTCAAACTCACCAAGATCGACGAACCGCGCTACGAGCTCGAGCATCGCTATACCGTGCTGACCGCGGCGGGGGGCGTCACGGGCGACTACGATCTCACCGGCGACACCTCGGTCTCCACCTTCTATCGCGTGGAGGACCATTACGACGCCAACAATGTCTATCTGGACGTGACGCAATATCGTCAGTTCCAGGAAGCCGGATTGACCGTCAACCAGATCAATGCGGCAACAGCGGCACAGGAGCTCAAGTCCCAGCGCGACCCGATCACCGACTATCCGACAAATCCGCTCTTCCGCGCCATCGCCTATCTGCAGACCGATGCGGAGGCACGTGACGCCTTCGACCAGATCTCGGGCGAGATTCATGCATCCGCCCAGGCCGGAATACTGGAGGACAGCCGCTTCGTCCGCGAGGCGACCGGCGGACGCCTGCGCGACGCCGTGCACGACGAGGGGCTCGATCTGTGGGCCCATGGCTTCGGGTCCTGGGGCCATGTCGAGGACGACGGCAATGCCGCCCGTATCGACAGGCGGATCGGCGGCATCTTCGCAGGGATCGACCTGCCCGTGCTCGACACGTTCCGCGTCGGCATTCTCGGCGGCTATTCCAACGCCCATTACGACGTCGACGACCGTCACTCCACGGCCAAGAGCGACGACTACTATCTGGGCCTCTATGGCGGTGGGGAATGGAACGGCTTCGGCATACAGATAGCGGGCAACTACATCTGGCACGACGTCTCCACGGCACGCTCGATTGCCTTCGCCGGCTTCTCCGACAGCCTGTCCGCCGACTACTGGGCGCACACCGCACAGGTCTATGGCGATATCGGCTACACGTTCGAACTCGACGGCATGGTGCTTGAGCCCTTCGGCGGACTTGCCTATGTGCATGTCAGCTCGGACGACTACGAGGAGAAGGGCGGCGCAGCCGCGCTGTCGGGTTCCGCCGACACGCTCAGCACGGTCTATGGCACGCTCGGCCTGCGCGGCGCGGTGGCCTTCCGGCTCGGCGACTTCGACATGACGGCGAGCGGGTCCGCTGGCTGGAGGCATTCCTTCAAGAAGCACCTGCCCTCGGCGAGCCATGCCTTCGACGGCAGCGGCGATTTCGACGTCTACGCCGCGGAAATTACCCGCGACGCCGCCATTATCGAGGCCGGCCTCGACGCCGCGGTGACGGAGAACCTGGCGCTCGGCGTGGCCTATTCGGGTCTCTTCGGCAACGACATCGCCGATCAGGGAGTCCAGGGCAGCGTGAGCTGGAAGTTCTAAATCAGCCCCGGGAGGCCGGGCGATCCCAGCCGATTGCAGTGTGATCTGGGCCGCCCGGTCAAAGCTTCCGTTCCCAGGCCAGCGCGCTCGACACGATGCCGTCGAGATCGTCGTGGATCGGTGTCCAGCCGAGGACCTCGCGGATCCGGTCCGCCCCCGCGATCAGCTCCGGCGCGTCGCCCGGCCGCCGCGGCGCGTCGCGCTTGTCGAGCGTGCAACCCGCAGCCCGCTCGACCGCATCGAGCACCTCGAGAACCGAGGCGCCATGGCCGTAGCCGCAATTGAGCACGGCGCTGTCCCCGCCCGCGCGCAGATGGCGCAATGCGTCCCCATGGGCCCGGATCAGGTCGCTCACATGGATATAGTCGCGGATGCAGGTGCCGTCCGACGTGTCGTAGTCGCGCCCGTAGATCTCAAGGCCCGGCCGCTTTCCAAGCGCGGCCTCGCAGGCTACCTTGATGAGGTGGGTCGCCCTGGGCGTCGACTGGCCCGTGCGCCCCTTCGGATCGGCGCCGGCGACATTGAAATAACGCAGCGCCACATAGCTCAGCGGATGGGCGATCGCGGTATCGCGCAGCATCCATTCGGTCATGAGCTTCGAGGTGCCATAGGGCGAGATCGGCTGAAGCGGCGCGTCCTCCCCGACCGGCATCTCCCGGGCGATCCCGTAGACGGCCGCGGTCGAGGAGAAGATGAAATGCGGAACGCGGGCGCGCACGGCTTCCGCAATGAGCGTGCGCGAATTGACGGTATTGTTCAGATAATAGCCGAGCGGATCGGCGACGGAGTCCGGCACGACGATGGAGCCGGCGAAATGGATGACCGCATCGACGCCATAGTCCGCCATGAGCCGGGCGATCAGCGCTCCGTCGCCGACATCGCCCTCCACGAAGGCCGCCTCTTGCGGCACGGCCCGGCGAAAGCCGGTGGAGAGGTTGTCGACGACCACGACCTCCTCACCGGCCTCCAGAAGGTCGAGAACCATATGGCTGCCGATATAGCCGGCACCCCCCGTCACCAGAACCGCCATGTGCCTCTCCTGTTCTCGCCTGTCGGGCCCTTGCCCAATTTTCTCCTGTTTCGTGCATCAACCTTACGCCGGATTTCTTTCCTTGATGTAACCTGAGTTGGCTCGGGTTGCCCTTATTGTCCCAATCCTGGCGTTCTAAGAGGGAGACGCTTAATGTCACGACCGATCAGGAAAGCCGTATTTCCGGTGGCTGGCCTCGGCACACGCTTCCTGCCCGCAACCAAGGCCATTCCGAAGGAAATGCTGCCGATTGTCGACCGGCCGGTCATCCAGATGGCCGTGGACGAGGCGCGCGAGGCGGGCATCGAGCATTTCATCTTCGTCACCGGCCGCAACAAGGGCGTGATCGAGGACCATTTCGACAAGCAGTTCGAGCTCGAGACGACACTCGGCATGCGCGGCAAGGACAGGGAGCTCTCCGTTCTGGAGGCCGACCTGCCGAGCGCGGGCCAGACGAGTTTCACCCGCCAGCAGGAACCGATGGGTCTGGGCCATGCGGTCTGGTGCGCGCGCGAGCTGGTCGGCAACGAGCCCTTCGCGCTCCTGCTTCCCGACATGCTGATCCATGCCCAGCCGGGCTGCCTTGCCCAGATGATGGAGATCTACAACGCCCAGGGCGGCAATGTGGTCGCCGTCGAGGAGGTGCCCCACGAGGACGTGCACCGCTATGGCGTCGTCGACATCGCGGAGACGCTCGGGCCGAACGCCTACAAGATCGCCGGCATGGTGGAGAAGCCGAACCCGGCCTCCGCGCCGTCCAACCTGATCATTTCCGGCCGCTACATCCTCCAGCCGGAGATCTTCGAGCTTCTCGAAACCCAGTCGCCGGGCTCCGGCGGCGAGATCCAGATCACCGACGCGATGATCGCCCAGCTCGCCATGCAGCCCTTCTCCGCCCTCAGGTTCAAGGGCACCACCTATGACTGCGGCGACAAGGTCGGCTTTCTCGCCGCCAATGTGGCCTACGGGCTGGAGCGCAGCGATCTCGGCCCGGCCTTCCGGCGCGCGCTTCTGAAGATCCTGGAGCATAACGGCGAGCTCGTCTGACCCCGCCCGCCCGATTGCACAAAGACAGCGCCACAGATCAGCGCTGCAGCCTCATCCCGACCGTGACGCGGTTCTCCGTGTAGTCGCGGTCGGGAACCGAACTGTCGAACAGCGTGTAACGATAGCCCGCGACCAGCGCGATCTGCCTGTCGATGCTGTAGGAGAGACCGAGGGAAGCCTGCCAGGTCTCCTCGTCTATGCTCGCGCCCACATAATGGTCGAGTGCGTAGCTGAGCTCCCCCGTCGCCGTCAGATAGCGGCGCAGGCGGTGGCTCACACCGAGTGTCGCGGAGTGATAGCGCACGGCGGACGCATCCTCCAGGCTCGTCTCGTCGAGCCCGCTGTCCACGCTGAGCCGGACATCGGTCAGGCGCGTCGGGCGCCAGAGGAGCGAGCCGAAGAACCCGACGACATCGGCGGTCTTAAGCGCCGGGTCGTCATAGTCGCGCAGCTCGTAGCGCAGGCCTATCTCCCCGCTCCACAGCGAGGAGGGTTCCAGCACGATGCCCGCCGAAACGGAGACGCCTTGCGAATCGCGCCTCAGCCCGTTGCGGTCCGTCTTGTGGCTGTGAATGCGCGGGCCGTAACCCACCGCGATGAACGGGCGCACTGCCGGCGTGACGTCGTAGCCCACCCGAAGCTCGATCTCCGGCGCCATGTAGTCGCGGTCGGAATTGTCCTCCACCGAGCCGTCGCCGAGGTCCACATCGCCATAGCGGTACCAGTCTATGGTCCCGCGCAGGCGCGCCACGACGTGGCCCGGCCGGTAGGTCGTCCCCACCGAACCGCCGAAGGACTGATCCTGAACGCGCCCCACCGCACCGCTCGGCACATCGGCGGAGCCGGGATTCTCGTCGCTGAGGCTGTAGCGGGCCTCCGTCTCGGCGGAGAGGTCGCGCCGCACATCGAGCCTGAAAGCGCCGTTCAAAGAGACATCGTTGGTGTCCTCGTCGCTTTCCCTGGCATAGAGCACATGCTCGCTGTCGAGATCGAAACTGAGGGAATGGCGCGACCAGCCGCTGCGCACCTTCAGTTCCGGCGCGATCCTCAGGCCGATATCGGACCGCCGGTCATCCGGGCTCTGGGCGACATTGTCGGTGAATGCCGGCCCGGTCTCAATCGCGGGATAGACCGTGAAGCCACCGGCAGACAGGCCGGTCTGCTCATAGGCGCGGCCGCCCACCTCCTGCCCCGAGGCCGCAACGGGCAAAGCGAGCACGCACAGCAGGCTGGCTGCTCCGATGAAGCGGTCGTTGGCCATGAGCTCCCGGTCGGCGGCTTGGACCGGCGCGCGGACGCGGCCGGAGCCATCGCAGGCATCCTTCCCTCTCTATCTCTCCCGCAGGCGCGCCCACCCGGCGCGGCATTGCTACCCGACCGTGTACGAACATGGTTAAGATGGCGTTTACTCCCTGTGCCGGAACGGGCACCGGCGCGGCGGACAGAATTGCGGTTTGATGTTGTCCGCGCGCCGCAGAACGGCTAGATCGTCCCCACGATCTGACGCACACTGGCGCTGGCGACGTCCGGCCCGGCGCCATCCGATCGGCTTCGGCTCCCGCGTCGGATACGCGCTTGGCCGACAGCATTCCGTGAACCGACACGACAGCATCGAGACATGACCGAAACGGCCGCTTCCAAGGACCAGACCCGCCCCGCAGCCATCCAGTCGGCGCGCAAGGCGCTGGATATCGAGACGGCCGGCCTGCGCGTCCTGTCATCCGCTCTCGACGGCCCGCTCGGCACGGCCTTCCAGGCCGCCGTCGCCACGATCCAGTCGGCGGCGGGACGCGTCGTCATGGCCGGTATCGGCAAGAGCGGCCATATCGCCCGCAAGATCGCCGCGACACTTGCCTCCACGGGCACGCCCGCGCTCTATATCCATCCAAGCGAGGCCAGCCACGGCGATCTCGGCATGATCGCGCCCGAGGACGTGCTCGTGGTGCTGTCCAATTCCGGCGAGACGGCGGAGCTGAAGGACATGGTGGCCTATTCGCGGCGCTTCTCCGTGCCGCTGATCGCCATGACGGGCCGGCCCGACAGCACGCTCGCCAAGGGCGCGGATGTGGTGCTTGCCCTGCCCGAGCACGAGGAAGCCTGTCCCATCGGGCTCGCGCCGACGACCTCCACCACCATGCAGCTCGCGCTCGGCGACGCGCTCGCCGTCGCGCTCCTGGAGGAGAAGGGCTTCACCGCGCAGGACTTCAAGCAGCTTCATCCGGGGGAAAGCTCGGCGCGCAACTCGCCTTCGTGCGCGACATCATGCACGGGGCCGGCGAGCTGCCGCTGGCCGACATCCACATGCCCATGTCCCAGGCGCTCGTGGTGATGACGCAGAAGAGCTTCGGCTGCCTCGGCATCGTCGACGACGAGGGGGCGCTCGCCGGCATCATCACCGACGGCGACCTGCGCCGCCATATGAGCGGCGACCTCCTGAGCGCGCGCACCGGAGACATCATGACCCGCGACCCCCTGGTCGTCGGTCCCGACGAGATCGCCTCCTCCGCCCTCAAGACGATCAACACGGCCAAGATCACGAGCCTGTTCGTGGTCGAGGACGGCAAGCCCGTCGGCATCCTCCATATCCACGACTTGCTGCGCATCGGCGCGGGGTAACGGCTGCGGCCCCTCGCACGGGGCCGGCCGGAACCCGACCTACAGCCAGCCCTGCAGTTCCTCCCCGACGATCGTGCGCAGCATGCCGATCGAGGCGTCGCTGTCGTTGAGGCAGGGCACGAGAGTGAACTGCTCGCCGCCATTCTCGCGGAAGATCTCGCCGACCCCGATGGCGATCTCCTCCAGCGTCTCGACGCAATCGGCGGCAAAGCCCGGCGTGATGACGGCCATGCGCCGCACGCCGTTGCGTGCGAGCTCCTCCACGGTCTTGTCCGTATAGGGCTTGAGCCACTCAGCCCGCCCGAAGCGCGACTGGAAGGTGATCCGCAAGCGCTCTTCCGGCCAGCCGAGGCGCTCGCGCAGGAGCCTTGCCGTCTTCTGGCAATGGCAGTGATAGGGATCGCCCTTGAGGAAATATTCCTCCGGAAGCCCGTGGAACGAGGCGAGCACGATCTCCGGTTCCCAGTCGAGGCTTTCCAGATGCGCGGTGAGCGAGCCGGCCAGCGCATCGATATAGGCGGGGTGGTCGTGATAGGGCGGCACGGTGCGGATCGCCGGCTGCCAGCGCATCGCCTTCAGCGCGTCGAACGCCTTGTCGTTCGCCGTGGCGGTCGTGGAGGCGCTGTATTGGGGATAGAGCGGAAACAGGAGCACCCGGTCGCAGCCCTTCGCCTTCAGCGCATCGAGACGCTCGGCGATGGGCGGAAAACCGTAGCGCATCGCCCAGTCGACCTCCACGATATCGGTGTCGGCGAACAAGGCTGCGAGCTTTTCCGCCTGGGCCCGGGAAACGGTCTTCAGCGGCGACTCGTCGAGCTCGCGGTTCCAGATCTTCTCGTAGGCCTCCCCCGATTTCTGCGGACGGCGGGTCAGGACGAACAGGTTGAGAATGATCTGCCAGGCGACGGGGTTCATCTCGATGACCCGCCGGTCGCTCAGGAACTCCTTCAGATAGCGCCGCATCGGGCCGTAGGAGGTGCCCTCCGGCGTGCCGAGATTGATCAGGAGGATGCCGATCCGGCCGAAGCGCACTTCGGGGTGGCCCTCGGGCCAGGCGGTGGCTGGTCTGGACTGCTCGCGCGACATAGCGAAACCGACTCTTGTGATGTCGGCCCTCACACTACACAGGAGCCGCCCATCATTCCATCCCGGCCATGCCGCCTCTCCCGGACATCAGCATTCGTAATAGTCGTTGCATTTGCCGCCGAAGAAATCCGGGATATTGGAGTCGAAAATCTCCTCGTTGCGCGGATCGGGGAACACGTCCGTATCCGGCGCCGGTGTGTTGAACTTGTCCTGCCCGCTCAGCTTGCTGCCGGGCTCGTCGCCGCCATAGGGGTTCACGCCGGGGCCTGAGGGCGTGGAGCGCAGCCAGCGGTCGAAATAGACCGCCATGTCGGGCGTCAACTTGAAGGGCCCGACGGGCGCCCTGCCCGGCGCCGGGACGCAGGCGGCAAAGCCCGGCTCGGCGAGCTCGACTTCCCCGTTGGCGCTCGACAGGACGATGCGGGCACGCTTGTCGAAGCTGTTTCGCCGGGGCCCCGGCCCGCGCGAGACGACAAGGCTCGCACCGTTCGGATCGAACGGCCCCTGAACGCCCGCCGTCCGGCACAGCCTGACCGCATCCTCGCCCACCGCGCCTTCGCCGATGGTTCCGCGAATGCCGATGGTGGAGGCCGGCGTCTTCAGCGACACGTTGGAGGGGTTGGCCGTGCCGATGCGGCCCGTGATGAAGCGGAACGCACCCTTGGTAATGGTCGCGGCCACCTCGCCGAGCGAGGTGGAGGGATCGTAGACGAACTCGTCTATGGTCATCCGGCAGTTCTGGCCGACGGTGAAGACCGTCTCGTCCAAGAGCAGGATCTGCAGCGCGGACTGGCGCAGCGTCTCCACCACGTCGCCGGAATAGACCTCCTCGCTCACCTGCGCGCGGCGCTTGTTCTCGTCGCGCGCGCCGGTCACGAACACCTCGCCGCGCACGGCGGCGTTCACGCCGACCTGCGGCGCGGCATTCGCCTCCATCGCGGCGAGCGACACACCGGTTAGCAGAAGGCCGACGGCGAGGATCCCCGAGCGTGCCCGCCTGACCTGTTTTCGCTTCGGCTCCATCGTTCGCGCTCCTGTCCGCCTCAGAACCCGAACCGCTTGGTAAGCAGCCCCTCGACGGAGAAATCGTCGAAATCGAAATTCGCGATATTCGAGTCCTGATAGAAATAGGCGCCGGCGACCTGGAAAGTGATGTCGGAGAGCGCATAGGGCAGCTCTCCGCCCGCCCAGTTCGCCACCGTGCCGAGAGGCACGCCGTAGGCGATGCGCGCCTTCAGCCGGAAATCCTCCCGCGAGCGCGTGGGATCGTAGCGCGGATCGGGCGCATCGTAGAAGATGCCCCATACGGTGAGCTCGCCCAGCACATACTGTCCCTCGCCGATCAGCGTGAGGTCGGACAAATAGGCCCGCACCCCGTCATAGGCGAAGCTGTCGTCGCGGGCATCCTTGCCGAGATAGGCAGCGGCCAGCGTGACGGTACTGTAGGGATCGAGCCGCCATTCGAACCCCGCCCCGCCCTCGAAGAGCCCGCCGTCGCGCGCGCTGCCGACGCTCGAGGTGGAGGTCTTGTGATAATCCTCGTAGAAGCCGACGCCATGCGCCGTCAGGGTCACGTCCTGCGACAGGGTGTAGCCGAGCCGGAGCCCGCCGCCATACCGGTCCAGATAATGGTCGCCGTCCATCGCGAGCGTGGAATAGAACCCGAAAGGCGTGATGGCGAAATCGCCGGAATAGAAGGTTCCGCCCACCTCGGCCCGCCCCGCGAGGAAATCCTGCTCGTTCACGTTGAACTGCTCGTTGAGCCAGCCGTCGGCCTGCGCGAACAGGAAGTCGCCCTGCCCCGTCTCCAGCGAATGCTCCAGCCGCAGGGAGCCCTGGCTCACAAAGGCGCCGTCGTCGCGCTTCTGGTTGTCGAGAGGAACCTCGAACCCCTCCACGACGCCGAATTCCGCGTCGGGCGCGAGATTGCGGTTGGTGTCGTAGCGCGCGCCGAGCGAGACCGATCCGTAGCCACGCGTCGTGGCGTTCCGGCGCTTGGCGAGCGCCAGATAGCGTTCCACCTCCATGCGCTGGGAAACGGTGAGCTCGCGCAGCCTCAGGATCTCCAGCTCGCGGATCGCGCCTGGCGCATCGTCCAGCCTGTAGAGCACGATGGCGTAGAATAACCGCGCCGAATCCCATTCCGGCTCGAGCAGGAGCAGCCGCTCCAGGCTGCTCGCGGCCCGCTGAAGCCGGCCCCGGCGCGCTTCCTGGCGCGCATAGTCGTATGTCAGCTTGAGATCGTCCGGATTGGCGAGGATCTGGCTGTATGCGATCTCCTCCGCCCTGGCGGACGGCGCGAGCGCCAGTATGGCCGTGACCACTGCCACGCCCAGTCCCCGGCAAGTATTAGCCATAGGTTGTCTCGTTTGCCGTCCCCGCTCGGTCAAACTGCCTAAACCCCTTGAGGCGCGTTTCACGTTGCCGTTGGCGCGCCGCTATTTCCCGGGCACACTATGAGACGGGGGTCGAAGCGGGATCAACGCGAAACGGTAAAATCGGCGCAAAAGAGGGCGATATTTCCCGAAATGGCTGCACAAAAGCCACATAGAGCCGCGCTTTGGGCGCGCCTGGCGGGCATTGTCGCGGCGCTGCTCGTCATCGGTGTCGGCATTCTGCGCCCGCCCATTCTGGACGGCCTCACCAATGCGCTTTTCGACACCTATCAGAGGCTGCGCCCGCGCGAGAGCGCGCCGGTCGCCATCCGTATCGTCGACATTGACGAGGAAAGCCTCAACCGCCTCGGCCAGTGGCCCTGGCCGCGCGACGAGATCGCCATCATGGTGGAGCGCCTGGGCGCGCTGGGCGCCGTCGCGATCGGCTTCGACATCACCTTCTCCAAGTCCGACCGGACCTCGCCGCGCCTCGTCCTGGAACGGCTGTCCCACAGGAATCCCCAGCTCGACATCAGGATTCCCAAAGGGCTGCCCAACCATGACCGCGAGCTCGCCGAGGCGTTCACGGAATGGCCGGTCGTCGCCGGCTTCATCATGACGGGGGCGCCGGAGAACAAGCCGACCCCGCCCAAGGCGGGCCTCGCCTTCGCCGGCGCGGACCCGGCCTCCTATCTCGTTCCCTTCGGCGGCATGGTGACGAACCTTCCGCTTCTCAACGAGGCGGCGTCGGGTCTCGGCTTCTTCAACTACCGCCCCGACCGCGACCGCATCATCCGGCGCGCGCCAGTCGTCGCGCTGCTCGACGGACAGGTCTACCCCTCGCTCGCCACGGAAACGCTGCGCGTGGCACAGGGCGCGAGCACGCTGCAGGTCCGCAGCACCGGTGCGAGCGGCGAACTCGGTGCCGGCGGCAAGCCGGCCATGATCGCGCTGCGCGTCGGCAATTTCACCGTGCCCACCACGGCGGGCGGCGAGATGCCGATCCACTATTCGACACCGAAGCTAGACCGCCTGCTGCCCGCCTGGAAGCTCATGACGGGTACAGACGACCAGATCGAGGCGCTGCGCCCGCTGATCCAGGACCACATCGTGCTGGTCGGCACGAGCGCGCCGGGCCTCCTGGACCTCGTCGCCACGCCGCTGTCGGACTCCGTGCCCGGCGTCCTGGTGCAGGCGGAAATCATCGACCAGATCGTCTCCGGCGCCTTTCTGAGGGAGCCCGACTGGTCGGTCGGCGCCGTCGTTGGGCTCATGTTCGCAATCTCGCTTGCTCTGATCGTGCTGCTCCCCATAGCCGGCCCGGCCTGGAGCGGGCTGCTCGGCATGGCGGCGGTCGGGGGCGCGTTGGCCGTGTCGTGGCTGAGCTTCACCGAATATGGCCTGATGCTGTCGCCGGTCTATCCGGTCCTGTGCGCGCTCTTCGTATATCTGAGCATGACGGCGGTGCTGTTCCTCGCCACGGAGCGGGAGCGGCGCGGCATCCGCTCCGCCTTCGGCCTCTATCTCGCGCCCGAGCTCGTCGAGCAGCTCGCCGACCATCCCGACCAGCTCTCGCTCGGCGGCGAGGATCGCGAGCTGACCGTGCTGTTCTGCGATATCCGCAGCTTCACCACCCTGTCGGAAGGATTGCCGCCGCAGGAACTGACCGGCCTCATCAACGGCTTCCTCACGCCCATGAGCGAGGAACTGCTCGCGGGCGGCGCGACCATCGACAAATATATCGGCGACGCCATCATGGCCTTCTGGAACGCGCCCCTGCCGGCGGAGAACCACGCCGCGCGCGCCTGTGCGACAGCGCTCGCCATGCAGAGAAGGCTCGCGGAGGTCAACCGCAGCCTCGGCCGCGATCTTCATATGGGCGTTGGGCTCAATACCGGCACATGCTGTGTCGGCAATCTGGGCTCGCGCCAGCGCTTCAACTACTCCGCGGTGGGCGATGCGGTGAACCTCGCCTCGCGCATAGAGGGGCTCACCAAGCACTATCACGTGCCGATCCTGGTCGGTCACGATACTGCGACGGCGGCGCCCGGCTTCGCCTTCCTGGAGATCGAGAGCATCCGGGTGGTGGGCCGCCACGAGCCCGTTACCGTCCATGCCCTGCTATGCGGGCCGGACGAGGTGGCGGCGGACGCCATCGCCAGGCTGTCCGAGACACAACAGGCGATGCTCTGCGCCTACCGGGCGGGCGAGTGGGCCCGTGCCCTCGACCTCGTGGAGGAGGCCCGCCGCACGGCCGCCGACGTGTTGCCGGATCAGGATCTCGGTGCCCTCTATGACGGCTATCGCGATCGTATCGAGACACTCGCGAGAGACGCCCCGGCGGACTGGACGGGCATCGTCACGGCGGAAGAGAAGTGAGGCGCCTCACGCCATCATAAGTTTCATGGCGTCGGCGACGATGCGCCCATGGTCGAAGGCGAGCGGCAGATCCCGCCAGTCCGCCCTGAATTGCGCCGCGCGGGCATCCGACCCGGCGGCCGGCTCCGGATGTCCGACACGGGTCAGGAACGCGATGGAGACCACATGTCCTCGCGGATCGCGGGCGGGATCGGAATAGACGCCGACGAGCGTCAGCCCCTCCGCCGCGATACCCGTCTCCTCGGCCAGCTCGCGACGGCAGGCCGCCTCCACGCTCTCGCCGATCTCCACGAATCCGCCGGGCAGTGCGAACCGGCCCGCATGGGGCTCGTTCAGGCGCTCGATGAGGAGCAGCCGGCCCGCGCCGTCGAAGACCACGCAGTCGGTCGCAAGCAGCGGCGTCTCTATCGCCATGCCTGCCCCTCAGTCGAGCGGGCGGGCATCCTCGATGACCTTGCCGTCATTGGGAAGGCTTCCGGGCGCGACGATCTCGACCCGGCCCCTGAGCTTGGTTGCCGTCTGAAGGCAGTCGGCGAGCCGGCCGGCGAGCGACCCGTCCCCGGCCTCCGCCTCCACCTTCAGCGTCATGACATCCTGCTCGTTCTCGCGGGTGACGACAAGCCTCGCGCGCCCGGGCGCGTCGCCGAGACCGCGCAAGGCTTCGGCGACCTGCTCGGGATGCACGAACATGCCCTTGACCTTGGTGGTCTGGTCGGCGCGGCCCATCCATCCCCTGATACGCATATTGGTGCGCCCGCAGGGCGACTGCCCGGGCAGCACCGCGGAGAGATCGCCGGTCGCGAGCCGGATCATCGGATAGGCCGCATTCATCCGCGTCACCACCACCTCGCCGACCTCGCCCTCCGCCACGGGCTCGCCGGTGCCCGGCCGGACGATCTCCACGATCGCCTCCTCCTCCACGACCATGCCGTCGAGGGCCTCGGTCTCATAGGCGATCACGCCGATCTCCGCGATCGCATAGGCCTGCAGGACACCAACCCCGCGCTCGCCGAGCTCCGCGCGCAGCGAGGGCGGCAGCGCCGCGCCCGACACGAGCGCCCTTGAGAGCGAGGAGACGTCGCGTCCCGCCTCCTCGGCCTTGTCGAGCAGGATCTTCAGGAAATCGGGCGTGCCCGTATAGCCGGTCGGACGGATATGCGCCATCGCCTCGACCTGCATCTCCGTATTGCCGATGCCCGCCGGCACCACCGCGCAGCCGAGTGCGCGTGCCCCGCAATCGAGGATGAAGCCGCCGGGGGTGAGCGTGTAGGCGAAGGCGTTGTGCACCACGTCGCCCGGCCGGAACCCCGCAGCGAACAGCGCCCGCGCGCCGTTCCACGGATCGGGCCCCTCGCCCTGCGGCTCGAAAATAGGCCCCGGCGACATGAAGATGCGCGTGGCCCCGCCGGGCCGTATCGCGGCAAAGCCGCCGAACGGCGGATCGGCCTCCTGAAGCGTCTTGAGTGCGCCCTTGCGCAGCATGGGAAGGCTTGCCAGAGCCTCCCGCGAGGAGATCGCCGACGGATCGATCCCGTCGAGATGGCGCGCCCAGCCCGGCGCTTCGGCCATGGCGCGGGCGATGAAATCCGGCAGCCGCGCGAACAGGTCCCGCTCGCGGGCTTCGGGGGACTGCGTTTCGCGTTCGTCGAAATGATCGGGCATCGTGTCCGTCAACCGGTTGGTGTGGGGGCGAGTGTGCCGGCCGGGCAGGCCTGCCCGTCGCGGCGGGATATCCGTGGAGGTCCGGACCGGCATCGCCGGCGCCCCTTCGAGGAGCGCGGCAATGCCGGTCCCGTCCCCCACCCACGGCTCATGACAACCAGCGCTTGCGCCGCTTGTAATGCTTCACATTGCGGAACGACTTGCGGTCCTCTCCGGCGATGCCGAGATAGAACTCCTTCACGTCCTCGTTCTCGCGCAAGGCCCGGGCATCGCCGTCGAGGACGATGCGGCCGTTCTCCAGGATGTATCCGTATTTCGCGTATTTGAGCGCGACATTGGTGTTCTGCTCGGCGAGCAGGATGCTCACGCCCTCGGTCTCGTTGAGCTGCTTCACGATCTCGAAGATCTCCTCCACGAGCTGGGGGGCAAGCCCCATGGACGGCTCGTCGAGAAGGATCATCTTCGGTCTCGCCATGAGCGCGCGGCCGATGGCGCACATCTGCTGCTCGCCGCCCGATATGTAGCCGGCAAGCGATGTGCGCCGCTCCTTGAGCCGCGGGAAATAGCGGTAGACGCGCTCCAGATCCTCCGCGATGGCGCGCCCGCCGTCGCTGCGCGTATAGGCGCCGGTCAGCAGGTTCTCCTCCACGGTGAGATGCTCGAAGCAGTGGCGCCCCTCCATCACCTGGACGACGCCGCGGCGGACCAGAGCGTTCGGGCTGAGCTCCTCGACGCGTTCGCCGGCGAGCTCGATCGTGCCCTTGGTCACCTCGCCGCGCTCGGCGCCGAGCAGGTTGGAGACCGCCTTGAGCGTGGTGGTCTTGCCGGCGCCATTGGCCCCGAGGAGGGCGACGATGCCCCCCTCGGGAACGCTGAGCGAGACGCCCTTGAGCACGAGGATCACATGGTCGTAGATGACCTCGATATTGTTGACGGCAAGCAGCGGACGGGCCGGCTCGGCGCCCGCGCCGGACGCGCCCTCCGCATCGGTATCGAGTACGACGCTCATCGTGCCCTCACGCCTCTTTCTCGATGACTACTCGGCGACCTTCGCGCCCTGGCTGGAATACTCCGTGGACGCCTTCTTGGCCTCCTCGAAGTCCATCGGGCAGTCGACCGGCGTGATGTTGTTCTCCTTCGCGTAGGCCTCCGCATCCTCCTTGATGAGGGCGTTCACGACCTCCTGGTCCGGCGTCATGAAGTCGGTCACGAGCGACCACTTCTTGTCCTTGGCGTTCCACTGCTGGATCGCCACCGTGCCCGGCCCCTCGTGATCGGCGCAGGAGATCTCGATGGGCACCGTGAGGCCTTCCAGGCCAAGCTCCTTCATGCGCTCGGGGCTCATTTCGAGCTGCTCCAGACCCTTGCGCACATCGGCGGCCTTGATCTCCACCGAGCCCTTGATCTCCATGGCCTTGCGCATCGCTTCCGCCGTCCAGGCGGCCGCGATCAGGCCGCGATTGTAGAGAACCTCTCCGACGCGGTCGCGCTCGCCGGCGCCCATGTCCTTGTCATAGACATATTTGTAGATGTCCTGATGGGCCGGGAACTGATCGCCCGCGGCGTGGAAGGTGCCGGACAGATAGCCGTCGGCCTGCGCGCCGGCCGGCATCACGTCGTTCTCCGAGCCCGACCACCACACGCCGATGAAATGGTCCATCGGATAGCCGATCGAGGCGGCCTCCTTGATGGCCACCTGGTTCATCACGCCCCAGCCCCACATGAGGACCCAGTCGGGCCGCTCGCGGCGGATCTGCAGCCAGGTCGCCTTCTGCTCCTGGCCGGGATGGTCGACCGGCAGCTCCAGCAGGTCGTAGCCGTGCTTCTCCGCAAGCTTCTGCAGGGTGCGGATGGGCTCCTTGCCATAGGCGGAATTGTGATAGACGAGCGCGATCTTCTTGCCCTTCAGCTTGTCCATCCCGCCTTCCTTCTCGCCGATATACTTGACGAAGACGGAGGCCTGATCCCAGTAGGTGGCCGGAAAGTTGAAGACCCAGGGGAAGATCGTGCCGTCGGCCGCGGAGGTGCGGCCATAGCCCATGGTGAACAGCGGAATCCCGTCGGCGGTCACCTTCGGAATGAGCTGGTAGGTGATGCCGGTCGATAGCGGCTGGTAGACCAGGGCGCCGGATTCGCCCTCGTTCTTGGTCTTCTCGTAGCACTCGACGCCCTGCTGTGTGTTGTAGGCCGTCTCGCATTCCACGACATTGACCTTCGCCCCCTCGATGCCGCCATCGCGCTCGTTAATGAGGGTGAAGTAGTCCATGACGCCGTTGGCGAAGGGAATGCCGTTCGGCGCGTAGGGGCCGGTGCGGTAGACGAGCGAGGGATAGGTCAGCTCGTAGGCCGAGGCCCCGCCGGTGATGGTGCCCGCGGCCAGGGCCACCACGCCCAGACCGAGGCAGAACTTGCCGAGTTTCATCAGTTTCCTCCCGTTTTCCTTATGCGGTCTCTGCAACGCCACTCACGCCTCCCTGCCGGAGCTCCGCGCCCCTAATAGGGGAACGGCCAGAGCCTCAGCTTCTCCTTGGCGATCTGCCACAACCTGTTCAGCCCGTGCGGCTCCACGATCAGGAAGAAGATGATCAGCACGCCCATGGTCGCGATCTCGACGTGCTTGGCCGTCACCGGCAGAAGGCCGACACCGTCGACCAGTCCGTTCTTGAGCAGGATCGGCAGGAGCACGAGAAAGCCCGCCCCGAGGAACGAGCCGAGAATCGAGCCGAGCCCGCCGATGATGACCATGAACAGGACGAGGAAGGAGATATTGATGCCGAACGCCTCCGTCGGCTCCGCCGCGCCGAGCCAGACCGCGAAATAGAGCGCGCCCGCCATGCCGATATAGAAGGACGACACGGCGAAGGCCGACAGCTTGGCGACGAGCGGGCGCACGCCGATGAGCTCCGCGGCGATGTCCATGTCGCGGATCGCCATCCACATGCGCCCGATACGCCCGCGCACGATGTTCTTGGCCGCGAGCGCGAAGACGCAGACGAAAGCGAGGCAGAACAGATAGGCCGCCCAGGGCTTGGTCTCCGGCCCCGTGACCTGCAGGCCCCACAGATAGCTCGGCGGCACCGAGATCTGGCCGGTGGCGGAGTTGTTGTAGAACCACGGCACCTTGTTGAAGAGCCAGACCAGGAAGAACTGGGCGGCAAGGGTCGCGACCGCCAGATAGAACCCCTTGATCCTGAGCGAGGGCAGCCCGAAGAACATGCCGACGCCGGCCGTCACGAGACCGGCCAGCAGCACCACGGCGATGAAGTTGAGCTCGGGAAAGGCCGTCATCAGCTTGAAGGCGGCATAGGCGCCGACCGCCATGAACCCGCCCGTGCCGAGCGAGACCTGGCCGCAATAGCCCGTCAGGATATTGAGCCCCAGCGCCGCCATCGACCAGATGAGGAACGGCAGAAGAATGGCCTGCGTCCAGTAGTCGTTGAGGATGAAGGGTACGCCGGCGAAGGCGGCGACGAGCAGCACGATCATCGCCACGCGGTCCTGCGGGATCGTGAAGATCGCCTGGTCGGCCGCATAGGAGCCCTTGAACTGCCCGGCCTCGCGATAGAACATCTTCCAGCGCCTCCCTTGCCGCTACACCCGCTCGATGATCCGCTCGCCGAACAGCCCCTGCGGCCGGAACAGCAGGAAGACGAGGGCGAGAATGTAGGCGAACCAGTTCTCGATGGCGCCGCCCACCAGCGGGCCCCAATAGACCTCCGCGACCTTCTCGCCGACGCCGATGATGAGCCCGCCGACAATGGCACCCGGTATGGAGGTGAAACCCCCGAGGATCAGGACGGGCAGCGCCTTCAGCGCGATCAGCGACAGGGAGAACTGGACGCCCGATTTCGTGCCCCACATGACGCCCGCGACCAGCGCGACGACGCCGGCCACCGTCCACACGATCACCCAGATGGTGTTGAGCGAGATGCCGACCGACAGCGCGGCCTGATGGTCGTCGGCCACCGCCCTCAGCGCCCGGCCGATCCGCGTCTTCTGGAAGAACACCGCAAGCACCGCGACCAGGATGCCCGCCGTCACCGCCGCGACGATCTCCAGCTTCTCCACATAGAGGCCGAAGGTGTCCATCATCCAGCCCGACGCGCCTTGCGGAATGCCGAGATCGAGCACCTTCACATCGGAGCCCCAGAGGATATCGCCGACGCCCTCCAGCACATAGGCGAGCCCGATGGTCGCCATGAACAGGACGATATGCTCCTGGTTCACGAGATAGCGCAGCATCAGCCGCTCGATGAGCCAGGCGAGCCCGGCCATGACGAACAGGGTGATGATGATGGCGAGCCAGCCGGGCACGCCGTAATCGTCCATCAGGCCGGACAGGGTGAGCGCGGCGAACAGCGCCAGCACCCCTTGCGCGAAGTTCAGCATGCCCGAGGCCTTGAAGATCAGCACGAAGCCCAGCGCGACGAGCGCATACATGACACCCGTCAGGAGGCCGGAGATGATCACCTCCAGGAAGAAGCCCGGCCAGTCCGTCCACATCTGGACGAAGGGAGAGACGAAGACCCCGAAGACAATTTCCATGCCGCCCTCCCCTATTCGTGCGGAACGCCCAGATAGGCGTCGATGACGGCCTGATCCGTGCGCACCTTGTCGGGCGTGCCGTCGGCGATCTTCTCGCCGTAGTCGAGCACCACCACCCGGTCCGACAGGTCCATGACGACGCCCATGTCGTGCTCGATCAGCGCGATCGTCGTGCCGAACTGCGAATTCACGTCGAGGATGAAGCGGGACATGTCCTCCTTCTCCTCCAGGTTCATGCCCGCCATCGGCTCGTCCAGGAGCAGGAGGTCGGGCTCCGCGGCGAGCGCCCGGCCGAGCTCCACCCGCTTCTGCAGGCCGTAGGGCAGCCGCCCCACCGGCGTCTTGCGGATATGCTCGATCTCCAGGAAGTCGATGATCTCCTCGACGAACTCCCGGTTCTCGATTTCCTCGCGCCGGGCGGGCCCGAGATGGATGGCCTGCCAGAGAAGGCCGACGCTCATCTTGGTCACGCGCCCGGTCATGATGTTGTCGAGCGTCGACATGCCCTTGAACAGCGCGATGTTCTGGAAGGTGCGCGCAATGCCGTTGGTGGCGGCCACATTGGGCGACATCCGGCGGTAGGCCCGGTCCTTGAAGGTGATCGTGCCCTCCTGGGGCTGGTAGAAGCCGTTGATCACGTTCAGCATCGAGGTCTTGCCGGCGCCGTTTGGTCCGATGATCGCGCGGATCTCGCCGCGCCGGATGTCGAAGCTCACATCCTTGATCGCCTGCACCCCGCCGAAGGACAGCCGGATACCATCCACGCCGAGCAGCGTCCCGTTCGCACCCCCGGTCATTCCGCCGCCTCCTGGAAGCCGTGCTCGGCGGGATGGAGGGTCATGTCGCGGATCTCCACGTCGGCCTCCAGAGTGCCGAGCCGGCCGTCCTCATAGCGCACCTCCGTGCGCACATGACGGTGCGTGCAGGAGGGGTCGTACAAGGCCTCGATCAGCGGCGTGTAGCGCTCGGCGATGAAGCGCCGGCGGACCTTGTTGGTGCGCGTGATCTCGCCGTCGTCGGCGTCGAGCTCCTTGTGCAGGATCAGGAAGCGGCGAATCTGGCAGCCGGCCAGATCGCGCTCGCCGGCGAGGTCGCGGTTCACCGCGTCGACATCCTTCTCGATCATCTCGTAGACGCGGGGATGGGCGGCGAGCTCCTGATAGCTCGCATAGACCACATTGTTGCGCTCCGCCCAGCTCGCCACGGCCGTCAGATCGATATTGACGAAGACCGCCACATAGTCCCGGCCATGGCCGAAGGCGACGACCTCCTTCACATTGGGGAAGAACTTCAGCTTGTTCTCGATATATTTCGGCGGGAAGAGCGTGCCGTCCTTGAGCCGGCCGACGTCCTTCGCCCGGTCGATGATCTTGAGATGCCCGTGCTCGTCGAACACGCCGGCATCGCCGGAATGCACCCAGCCGTCCGGCGTCTTGGTTTCCGCCGTGGCCTCCGGATCCTTGTAATATTCCTGGAACACGCCGGGCGCCCGGTAGAGCACCTCGCCGCTCTCCGCAATCGTGATCTCCACACCCGGTGCCGGCTTGCCGACAGTTTCCGCATAGATCTCGCCGTCGGGCTGGGCCGTCACATAGACGCTCGCCTCCGTCTGGCCGTAGAGCTGCTTGAGGTTCACGCCGAGCGAGCGGAAGAAGCGGAAGATCTCCGGCCCGATGGCCTCCCCGGCGGTGTAGCCGACCTTGAGCCGCGAGAATCCCATGCGGTTCTTGAGCGGGCCGTAGACCAGGAGATCGCCGATCCGGTAGAGGAGCCGGTCCGACAGCGAGACCGGCTCGCCATTGAGTATGCGTTCGCCCACCTTGCGGGCATGGGAGAGGCAGGCCTGGAACATGCGCCTCTTGATCGGCGAGGCGTCCTCCATGCGCACCATGACGGAGGTCAGCATCGCCTCGAAGATGCGCGGCGGTGCGAAGAAGAAGGTCGGGCCGATCTCGCGCCGGTCCTCCGTGACGGTCTCCGGGCTTTCCGGGCAGGACAGGCAGAAGCCCGCCTCGAAGGCCTGGCCATAGGAGAAGATGTGATCGCCGACCCAGGCCATGGGCAGATAGGCGATCACCTCCTCGCGCTCAGTGAGCGCATCGAAGCGGTTGGCATTGTGCGCGGAGATGAGCACATTGTCCTGCGACAGCACCACGCCTTTCGGCGTGCCGGTCGTGCCCGACGTGTAGAGGATGATGGCGGTATCGCTGCCCTTGCCCTGCGCGACGGTGTCCAGCCAGGCCGCTTCCGCCGCCTTGTCGCTGGCGAGCCGCTTGCGCCCCATCTCCTGGACGTCGGCGAAGGAATGCAGTCCCTCGACCGCGTATTTCTGCAAGCCCCGCGGCTCGTCATAGATGATGTGGGCAAGCCCTGGCACGCTCTCGCGCACCTCCAGCAGCTTGTCCACCTGCTCCTGGTCCTCCACGACCGCGAAGGAGACCTCCGCGTGCTGGAGCACGTAGCTCATCTCCTCGGCCACGGAGTCCTGATAGACGGGCACGGGGATCGCGCCGAGCGCCTGCGCGGCCGCCATGGTCCAGTAGAGGCGGGGACGGTTGTTGCCGACGATGGCGACCTTGTCGCCGCGCGCCATGCCAAGCCCCTGCAGCCCTACCGAGAAGGCACGGATTTCGTCGAGCGCGTCGGCCCAGCTCCAGCTCTGCCAGATGCCAAGATCCTTCTCGCGCATGGCCGCCCTGTCGGCGAACGTCCGGGCGTTGCGCAGAAGCAGTTTCGGAAACGTGTCCTCGCCGCCACCGCCGGCAGCAACGGTCTCGTTCATTGTGCGTTCCCTACCCCGGACCGCGCCTTGTTTTCCGGCGCGTGTCCTCGATTATCGGGTCGTCGGGGCTACCATGGACACATGGCGCCTCACGCGACCGTCATTGACTCTGACACAATTTCCCTGCCACGCCATTATCCGTTTGACAGACAAGCCGGCATGTTATCGGATAGGCTTTGCAGGGCGTGTAGCCGCACGCTCATTTCGCGCTGGCGGCCCACACCTCCCCCGGCGGTCGTCGGGCGGCAGTCAGGCCTTCCTACTCGCCATAATAGCGCAATCCGGCGAGATCGAGCACGGTGATACCGTCATGCTCGATCCGTACGAGCCCGGCATCCTCCAGCGTCTTCAGACTGCGATTGGCCATCTGCCGCGACATTCCCGAAAGCAGCCCGAGCTCCTCCTGGCTGACATCCAGATGTTCGCCAACCCCCGGCGACAGCACCGGATTGAACAGCCACGCGATGCAGCGCGCGAGCCGGGCCGGAGCGCCGAGCATGCGGTCGTGGCCCAGAAAGGCGATGAACTGCCCGAGACGCTCGTTGAGCTGGCGCACGAGGAAGCGGTTGAAGCCGGTGGAGTTCTCGTAGAGCCAGCGGAAGGTCGCGCCGTTCAGATAGGCGATCCGGGTCTCGCGCAGGGCCACGATGTCGTACTGGCGCGGCTCGCCCTTGAGGATCGAGCCCTCGCCGAACCAGCCGCCATCGGCAATGCCGGTATAGCTCATCGCCTTTCCGGTCTCCGTGACCGTGCTCATCTTCACCACGCCCGAGACCACGCCGGTCCAGGCATCGAGCCGGTCTCCGTGATGGACCAGATAGCTGTTCGCGGCCAGGGTCTTCTCCGTGATGCCGCAACGTGCCCTCTCCGCTTCCTCGTCCGTCAGCTCCCGCGCCCAGGCGGCGACCTCGTAAAGACGCTCAAGGGATGCCACGGTTCGTCATACTCCTTTCCCATCGACGATCAGCCCCTTGTAACACGGATTCCGCGAAACGAGCTCGCGAAGCCTCACGGAGCGGCCCGGTCGGGTGCCGCACGATTGCACAATCAATGAGAGCAGTAAATTTTGTTGCCACCCATAAATGCGACCATTAGGATCATAACCAATCATATCAATCTAAGGTTGTGTTTCGTTTCCCAAGCGGGGACACCGACAGGACATGGCGCAGAGGATCTATCTTCATATTGGTGCCCACAAGACCGGCACCACCGCCGTCCAGTATGCGCTGAACTGGCACCGCGACGCGCTGCTGGAGGCCGGTATCCTGTTTCCGGCTGCCGCGCAGTACCAGTTTTCGCAGCATCGTCTGGCCTTCGGCCTGTCGGGACGGCGCAGTCCGGACACGGACACGGTGCCGCAGCCCGACGAGGAGATGGCTGCCATCGAGGCCGAAATCGTGGAGAGCAGGGCCCCGACCATCATCCTGTCCAGCGAGCTGTTCTTCTCGCTCGGCGCGGACGAGATCGGCTGGCTGCGCGAGCGGCTCGACGACTTCGATGTCACGGTCGTTGCCTGCATCCGCCGGCAGGACGAGCTGTTCTCCTCCCTCTACAACCAGCGTGTGAAGGACTTCGGCAACGACTTCTGGAACCAATATGCCGATTTTCTGCCCGCGCTGGAGGCGTTCTCGCCCGATCTTGACTTCGCGGCCCGCCTCGATGGCTGGGCCGAGGCGTTTGGCCGCGCGAACATGGTCGTGCAGTGCTACGAGCGCGTCGACGACATGCGCGCCTATATCCTGTCGCAGGTTGGGCTGAATGCCGAGATGGAAACGACGGAGCGGCCCATCGCCTCCAATCCGAGCCTCAGCGTGCAGGCCCTGGAGATCGTCCGGCAGAGCAAGGCGCTCACGCCAGACATCAAGAAGCGCGAGCGGATCTATCAGGCCGCGCGCCAGTGTTTCGACGAGAAGAACGCCCACAGGCTGATGCATCTCGACGAGCATATCCGCATTCTCGAGCATTTCCGGGACGGCAACGCCCATGTCTTCAAGACATATTTCGGCTCGGAGAACCTCTACGATCCGAAGTTCCTGATCGAGTCGCCGATGGAGCCGCGCATCCGGCTCACTGTGCAGGACACGGTGCGCCTGCTCGTCGACATGGCGTAGGACGGTTTCCGGCCCGCTCGAAGCGGTACAAGCAAGGGTCAGGTCCGTATCAGCCCCCAGAGCAGGGAGCCGATCGCCCCGACACCGAACAGGATCAGGATCGCGCCCGATATCCGCGCCGTCCACACGGCAAAGCCCGGCGGAAGCCGCCGATGGGCGAGCGAGACCCCGCCGCTCAGCGCGAACCACCAGCCAAGCGAGCCGAGAAAGACCCCGGCGACGACCGTCGCCACGCCCGCACCGTCCCCCTCACCGGCAAGCCCGAGCCCCGCGAAGATCGCCGCGAAGGACAGGATCGTCATCGGATTGGTGACAGTCAGCAGGAAGGTGGCCGACACCGTTCCGGCGAGCGCCCGCGCCCCGACCCGGGCAGCATTTGCGGCGGGCGCGGCCTGGAGGCTCTTCCAGCCGAGCCAGATCATGAATACACCGCCGAACAGCCTCAGCGGGCCGTCCACAACGCCGAGCGCGGCGGAGAAGGCGGCGAACCCAAGCGCGGCCAGGCTGGCATAGAACGCATCGGCAAGCGCCGTGCCGAGACCGCTTGCGACGCCGGCCCAGAAGCCCCGTTCGAGCGCCCTGTTGACACACAACGCGCCCATCGGGCCGAACGGCGCGGCAATTGCAAGGCCGAGCGCCATGCTCTTGCCGAACAGCGCGATATCCATCATCCCTCCCCGTCCGCCGGAGCGAAGGGACCGGCAACGACCGACGACAGGGCGATCACGGTCTCGCTGCGAGCAAGGAACCCGTGCCCCTTCAACTCCGCGAGGAAGGCCTCCAGATCGGCGAGCGAGGCCACGCGAACCTTGACGAGATAGGACCACGCTCCCGTCACGTGATGACATTCGGCGATGGCGCCATGGTCTCGCGCATATCGGCGGAAGGCCGCCTCGTCGGCCTCCTGGGCGAGCCCCACCAGCACGAAGGCGAGCACGGGAAGGCCGAATGCGGCCGGGTCGGCGTCGACAGTCGTCCTGCGGATCGCACCGCTTGCCGTGAGCCGCCTGATCCGGTCGTTGACGGCGGAGGCGGACAGACCCACCGCCGCGCCGATATCGGCAAGGGACCGGCGGGCATCCCGCCCCAGGAGACTGATTATTTTACGGTCTGAATCGTCCATAACCGCATATATTTCTGTTATACACAGAAAGTCAATAAATTTTACGAAAATGGATATCGGCCAGCCTGTTGCCGGGCCGGCTCGCCTTTCCGTGTATCCCTGGATGCCCGCCTGCGCGGGCATGAGCGGCCGTAAGCGGTCATAAGGATGGAGAAGCTGGAGAGGCGCGTTGCCGCCTGCGCACTCCAGTGGAGACAGGCGACAACGTGGGCGGCATGCCGGTTTGGGGCGGCTGGAAGCCCCCTATTCCGCGGCGGCGCGAAGCGGTGCCGTGCGGCCGCCACGGAAGGCGGCCAGAAGCTCCGCCTCGCGGGTCTTGGCCTCGGCGAGGTGGCGTTCCTTGACGTGGCCGTAGCCGCGAATGTGCTCCGGCACGGAGGCGATCTCCGCGGCAAGCGCGAGATTGTCGCGCGAAAGCCCCGACAGGAGCTCGTCGACCACCGCCTCGTAGTCGGCGATCAGGGCACGCTCGTGCCGGCGCTCGGCGGAATAGCCGAAAATGTCGAAGACCGTGCCGCGCAGGCGCTTCATCCGCGCAAGCAGGCGGAAGGCGCCCATCATCCAGGGCCCGTATTCGCGCTTCTGCAGTTCTCCCGTCTCCGGATCGCGCCGGGCGAGCAGCGGCGGCGCCATGTGGAATTTGATCCGATAATCGCCGGTGAAGGTCTCCGCGATCTCCCTGGCGAAAGTGCCGTCCGTATAGAGCCGCGCGACCTCGTACTCGTCCTTGTAGGCGAGCAGCTTGAAATAGTAGCGCGCGACCGCCTCCGACAGCGCCTCCGAGCCCGGCGCGACCTTCTGCTCGGCGAGCCGCACGCGCGCCACCACGGACCGGTAGCGCTCCGCATAGGCGGCATCCTGATAGCCGGTGAGGAACCGCGAGCGGCGCTCGACCATGTCGTCGAGGGTCTCCTGCGGCAGCGGCGCCTGCTCGTCGCGCGTGTCGATGAGGCGCTCCACCGCGGCGAGGTCGTGCGCGGCCCGCCGGCCCCACAGGAAGGCCTGCCGGTTCATCTCCACCGCCACGCCATTGAGCGCGATGGCCCGGTCGATGGCGACCGCCGAGACCGGCACCAGCCCCTTCTGATAGGCGAAGCCCAGCGTGAACATGTTGGTGGCGATCGAATCGCCCATGATCGACGAGGCGATATGGGTCGCGTCCACGGCATGGGCCCCGGCCTGCCGGGTGCGCGACTGGATCGCCAGCATCATCTCGTCGCCCGGCAGCTGGAAGTCGGCGTCGCGGGTGAACTGGGCGGGCATGGTCTCGTGGCTGTTGACCACCGCATTGCTGCGCTCCGCCGAGAGCGTCGCGAGAATGCCCTCCGACGCCGACGTCATGAGGTCGCAGCCGAGCAGCAGGTCCGCCCCGCCGCCGGCCACACGGATCGTCGCGATGTCCTCGGGCGCCGCCGCGATCTTCATGTGGGTGGCGACCGCGCCGTTCTTCTGGGCGAGCCCGGCCATGTCGATGATACCCGCGCCCTTGCCCTCCATATGGGCGGCCATGCCGAGGATCTGGCCGATGGTCACCACGCCCGTGCCGCCGATGCCGGTGACGATAACGCTCCAGGGCCTGTCGAGCGCCGGCAGGTCCGGCTCCGGCAGCGCCTCGAACGGTAGTGTCGCCGGATCGCGGCCATGGCCCGCATGGGTCCTGGCGAGCTCGCCGCCCTCCACCGTCACGAAGCTCGGGCAGAAGCCCTTCAGGCAGGAGAAATCCTTGTTGCAGACCGACTGGTCGATCTGGCGCTTGCGGCCGAACGGCGTCTCCACGGGGGCGACCGCCACGCAGTTCGACGTCACGCCGCAATCGCCGCAGCCCTCGCAGACGAGCTCGTTGACGAAAACGCGTTTCGGCGGGTCGGGAAAGAGCCCGCGCTTGCGCCGGCGGCGCTTCTCCGCCGCACAGGTCTGGTCGTAGATGAGCACGGAAACGCCGGGCACCTCCATCAGCTCCTTCTGGATGCCCATGAGCTCGTTGCGGTGATTGAAGGTCGTGCCCGACGGAAAGCCGGCATTCGCCGGATACTTGTCCGGCTCGTCGCTCACGACCGCGATGCGGTCGACGCCCTCGGCGCGCATCTGCCGGGCGATCATCGGCACGGTGAGCCCACCCTCATGGGTCTGCCCGCCGGTCATCGCGACCGCGTCGTTATAGAGGATCTTGTAGGTGATGTTGACGCCTGCCGCCTTCGCCGCGCGGATCGCGAGCAGGCCGGAATGGTTGTAGGTGCCGTCGCCGATATTCTGGAAGACGTGGGTCCGCTCGGAGAACGGCGCCTCGCCGATCCAGTTGGCGCCCTCCCCGCCCATATGGGTGAAGCCCTCGGTGTGGCGCTCGGGGATGAACTGCACCATCCAGTGGCAGCCGATGCCCGCATAGCCGCGCCCGCCGTCCGGCACGACCGTGGAGGAATTGTGCGGGCAGCCGGCGCAGAAATAGGGAATGCGCGCGGGCAGGCTCGGCACGTTGCGCAAGCTCTTCTGCGCCTTGCCGAGCGCGGCGATGCGCTCCGCCATCGCCTCCGACACCCCGTTCTGCGGAAGCCGCTCGCCGATGGCCAGCGCGATCCGGTTGGGATCGAGCGCACCGAATGCGGGGAAGAGATGCTCGCCCGCCTCGTCCTTCTTGCCGACAATGGCCGGGGCCCCTTCGCGGCCATAGAGCTGCTCGCGGATCTGCGTCTCGATCAGCGAGCGCTTCTCCTCCACCACGACAATGAGATCGAGACCGTCGGCGAACTCCTCCACGATCTCGGGGTCGAGCGGCCAGACCATGGCGACCTTGAGGAGCCGCAGGCCCAGATCGGCCGCCTTCACCTCGTCGATGCCGAGCTCGTCGAGGGCCTGGCGCACATCCATGTAGCTCTTGCCGGTGGAGACGATGCCGATCTTCGGGGCCTTGCCGCCGGAGAATACGATGCGATCCAGCCTGTTGGCGCGCGCGAAGGCGACCGCGGCGAAGCGCTTGTAGGTGTGGAGGCGGTATTCCTGATCGTGGCGCTCGTCGTTCGGACGGATGTTGAGCCCGCCTTCCGGCATCTCGAAATCGTCCGGATAGACGATGTCCAGCCGGTCCAGCGCACCGTCGACGATGGCTGTCGACTCCACGGTGTCCTTGACGCATTTCAACCCGACCCAGCAGCCGGAAAACCGGGACAGGGCAAGGCCATAGAGGCCGTAGTCGAGAATCTCCTGCACGCCCGCCGGATTGAGCACCGGGATCATGGCGTCCATCAGCGCGAACTCGCTCTGATGGGCGACGGTGGAGGACTCCGCGGTGTGGTCGTCGCCCATGAGGACCAGAACGCCGCCGTGCTTGGAGCTGCCCGCCGCATTGCCATGGCGCAGCACGTCGCCGGACCGGTCCACGCCCGGGCCCTTGCCGTACCACAGGGTGAAAACGCCGTCATGGGCACCCTCCCCGCGCATCTCCGCCTGCTGGGCGCCCCAGACGGCGGTCGCGGCGAGATCCTCGTTGAGAGCCGGCTGGAACAGGACATTGCGCGCCTCGAGCGCCGTTTTCGCGCGCGAGAACTGCTGGTCGAGGCCGCCGAGCGGCGAGCCGCGATATCCCGTGACATAGCCCGCCGTATCGAGCCCCTCGCCGGCGTCTCGCGCCTGCTGCATGAGCGTCAGGCGCACCAGGGCCTGCGTGCCGGAAAGGAAGATCCGGCCGCTTGCGAGGTCGTATTTGTCATCCAACTTGACGTCGCGAAGGGTCATCGCGTTTCCACCCGTCTGTCCGCCCGCACGGGTCTCCCGCGCAGGCCCCGATGGCATTGCGGTCCGAGAAAGGACCGTACCTTGGTTCTTGTTCTTGGCGATCGGGCTCTATTAGGTCAGCAATATTGACATAATCCGGACTGCCGCGCAACTGGAGGCAGCCTCCGCCGAGGCGTCACCCGCATGGCAAGCCACGGCTGCCCCGAAGGCTTGCCAAGGATGGGACAGCTCCTATTGTCGTCCGACACCCCCGGGAACGCAACGGTATCGGGACATCATATGACCCTCGGCTTCATCGGCACAGGCGCGCTCACATCGGCAATCGTCACCGGGCTGAGATCCCTTGAGGAATCACCGCTTCCCGTCCTCCTGTCGCCCCGGAACCGGGACATCGCGGCCGACCTGGCGTCGCGCCACTCGGATGTGCGCGTCGCCGCGGACAATCAGGCTGTGCTCGACGGCTGCGACACGGTCATGCTCGCTGTCCGGCTCAGGTCGCGCGCGACGTCCTGTCCCGATTGCGGTTCCGGCGCGACCATCACGTCGTCAGCCTGATCGCCACCCTGTCGCGCGAAGAGATCGCCGCCCTCGCCACACCCGCAAGCGAGATCACGAGGGCCCTTCCCATGCCCATGATCGCCCGCCGGCAGGGCGCGACGATCGTCTGCCCGCCCGACCCGCGCATGGCGGCGTTCTTCGGCAAGCTGGGAGGGGCGGTCGAGGTGGAGACCGCGCGCGAATTCGACGCGCTGAGCGTCGTGACCGCGACCTATGCCAGCCATTTCAGGTATCTCGATACGATCCATGCATGGCTGAAGGGCCACGGCGTTCCCGACGCGAAGGGGCGAGACTATATCGCCACCCTCTACAAGGCGCTGGCGCATGCGCCGGACATGGCGCCCGAGGCCGACGTCATGGACCTGTCGAAGGACTACGCAACCCGCGGCGGCATCAACGAACAGGTGCTCGACGATCTGGCCGGGGCCGGGGTCTTCGAGCAGCTCGCGCAAAGCCTGGACGGCGTGCATCGGCGCATCGCCGGCACACCGGATCCGGCGGCGGAGGACTGACGCTCAGGCTCCGCGCGCCTCCCCGACCGTCACTCGCCCCAGCGCCAGAAGTCGTTGCCTTCCTTCCGGTAGGCGCGCGACAGCACCATCTTGTGCACCTCCGACGCTCCGTCGACGAGCTTGGCGCAGCGGGCATAGCGGTAGATCCATTCCAGGACCGTGTCCTTCGAGTACCCCTTCGCGCCACAGAGCTGGATGGCCGTGTCGGCTGCCTTGATGAGCGTGTCGGCCACATGGATCTTGGCCATGGACACCTCCTTGCGGGCGAGCCCGCCCCGGTCGATCGTCCAGGCGGCGTTCATCACGAGCAGCCGGCCGATCTGGATGTCCTTGGCGATCTCGCCCAGCATCATCTGGATCGATTCGTGGTCGATGAGCCGCGAGCCGAAGGCCTCGCGCTCCTCCACATAGTCGCGCGCGATCTCCATGCACCTCTTGGCGAGCCCCAGCCAGCGCATGCAATGGGTGAGGCGGGCGGGGCCGAGCCGGATCTGGGTGATCCTCAGGCCGTCCCCCTCCTCCAGCAGCCGGTGGTCCTCCGGAATCTCCAGCCCGTCGAACTCCAGCTCGCAGACCCCGCCATGCTCGTCCGGGCCCATATTGGCGATGCGCCGGACGATGCGCCAGCCGGGATCGTCGCGGTGATAGAGGAAGGCGGAGAGCCCGCGGCGGGGATCGTCGGATGTGCGCGCGACGAGGATGAAATGGCTCGCGACCGCCGCGCCGGAGATGAACCACTTGCGTCCGTGGACCACATAGCGGTCGCCGCGCTTCTCCGCCCGCGTCAGCATCATGCCGCCGGGGTCGGAGCCGGAGCCGGGATGCGGCTCGGTCATCACGAAGGAGGAACGCGCCTCGCCGTCGATGATCGGCTGGAGCCACCTGTCCTTCATCTCGTCTGAGGGCAGGACCTTGTTCAGCACGCTCATATTGCCGTCGTCGGGCGCCTGGCAATTGAGCGTGACGGGCCCGAAGATGGAGCGGTTCGCCTCCTCGTAGAAGGCGGCCCAGCCGACCAGCGGCAGCTCCAGCCCGCCGCGCGACTTCGGCATCTGCGGCGCCCACAGCCCTGCCGTCCTGGCCTTCGCCCGCATCTCGTCGCACAGCGCCAGCCGGATATTGTCGAACTCGTTGTAACTCTCCGGATCGGCCTCGAGCGGGATGACCTCGCGCTCGACGAAATCGCGCACTTGCAGGCGCAGACTGTCGATCTCCGGCGGCAGGGTGAAGTCCATGGGGCGCGTCCTCTCTCGGCATTCTTGTCGGCGCCGGTCGCGCTTCCCAGGCAGTGGCGGGGCGGGGAGCGGCCGGGCCGGCCAAGCCTAAACCGGAACGCGATCAGCTTCCATAGACCACCGTCGGCAGCCAGGTGGCGATCGCCGGCAGGAACCACAGCACCATGAGCCCCACGACCTGGATCAGCACGAAGGGAACGATGCCGCGATAGATGTCCATGGTCTTCACCTCCGGCGGCGCCACGCCCCTCAGATAGAACAGCGCAAAGCCGAAGGGCGGTGTCAGGAAGGAGGTCTGCAGGTTGACCGCCATCATGATGCCGAGCCAGACCGGGCTGACGGGGCTGCCGTCGGGCATCTCCATCTGGAGGAGCACCGGTGCCACCAGCGGCACGACCACGAAGACGATCTCCAGAAAGTCGAGGAAGAAACCCAGAACGAACATCAGCCCCATGACGGCGATGATCGCGCCGATGGTGCCGCCGGGCAGGTTGGAGAGCGCCTGGTGCACCATCTCCTCGCCGCCGAGCCCGCGGAAGACAAGGCTGAAGGCGGCCGCGCCGACCAGGATGATGAACACCATGGAAGTGATCTGCGTGGTCGACTCCAGGACGCTTTTCAGGATCCCCGCGCGCCACGCCCGCACCAGCGCGACGAGAAGGCCGAAGGCGAGGCCGGCGCAGAACAGCGCGGCGAGCGCGATGCCGGCCATGTCGCCTGCCGGGATTTCGGTGCGCGCGACCCGCAGGTCCATCAGGCCCGTCAGCACGAGGACGCCGACAAGCGAGACGCCGGCGATCAGGATGGCGGCCGGGCGCTCCTCCCTCAGCCGGAAGCCCGCCAGCAGGGTCGCGCCGACCGCGCCGACGGAAGCCGCCTCGGTCGGTGTGGCGATACCGGCGAGGATCGAGCCCAGGACGGAGACGATCAGGACGATCGGCGGGAAGAGCGCATGGAAGAGGCGCGCGACGGTGATCGGCTTGCCCTCCTCCGCGGGCATGGCCGGAGAGCTCTCCGGTTTCACCGCCGCCATGACGATCTGATAGGCGATATAGAGGCCGACCAGCATGAGCCCCGGCAGGAGCGCGCCGGCGAAGAGATCGCCGACGGAGACCGTGTCGGGCGAGAAGATGCCCATGTCGAGCTGGGCGCGCTGATAGGCGCTGGAGAGCTGGTCGCCGAGGATCACGAGGACGATGGAGGGCGGAATGATCTGGCCGAGCGTGCCCGCCGCGGCGATGGAGCCGGCGGCAAGGCTCGGCGCATAGCCGCGCTTCAGCATGGTTGGCAGCGACAGGAGCCCCATCGTCACGACCGTCGCGCCGACGATGCCGGTGGAGGCGGCGAGCAGCGCGCCGACGATGGAGACCGCGATGCCCAAGCCCCCGCGCAGCGTGCCGAAGAGCTGGCCCATGGTCTCCAGAAGCTCCTCGGCGACCTTCGAGCGCTCCAGCATGACGCCCATGAAGACGAAGAGCGGCACCGCGATCAGCACCTCGTTCGTCATGGTGCCGAAGATGCGCTGGGGCAGCGCGGTCAGGAACGACAGGTCGAAGACGCCGAGCGAGTAGCCCAGGAGCGCGAAGGCCACCGCCACGCCCGCCAGCGTGAAGGCCACGGGGAACCCGGCGAGCAGCACCACGCAGACCGTGGCGAACATGAGGATATCGAGCAGCTCGGCAATGACCATGGGGCCTGTTCCGGAGGGATCCTTGCGGGACGGGGTTAGGGAGCCGGCGACGGGCGGCGGGCAGCGACGAGCGCGCCTGAGACCAGCCCCGCGGCGATGGCCGCGATGATGCCGGCCAGCAGCAACTGGCCCGGCCTGACCCGCGCCTGCGGATCGTCGAGGACGGCAAGGCCGCTCACCACCGTCCAGATCTCCTGCGCGGCCAGAAGCCCGAGCGGGACGGCGAAGACGAGAAACACTGCGATCTGGGCGAACCGCGCGGCGCCGTCCCCGTTTGCCGGCCCCCACAGGACCGCCGCGGTCCGCGACAGCATCGCGGTGCCCTGCGCGTACATCTGCAGCGCGAAGACCGGGATCGCCAGCTTGAGCAGGAAGATGCCCTGAATGCCGGAGGTCTCCTTGGAGCCCTCGAAGATCGCCCAGGACCGGGCGACATAGTCGGTGGACAGGAGGTAGATCATCGCGACGACCGGCAGCAGCAGGAACAGCGCGCCGCAGAAGTCCACCAGCGCCTTGCGCCGGGGCGAGGCCGATCCGTAGAAGATGTCCACGCGGACATGGCCGTTGGCCTTCAGCGTGTAGGCGGAGGCCAGCATGAATAGCAGACCGTGCATGTAGACGATGGATTCCTGCGCCATGACCGAGCCCACGCCGAAGACATAGCGCCCGACCACGACCGCGAACTGGACGAGCACGATCGCGAGCGCGAGCCAGGACACGACGCGTCCCGTCCTCTCGTTCACCGCGTCGATGAAGTCAGCAAACCCACCCATGGGACATCCATAATCCGGCGGCCGGGCATCGCGCCCGGCCGCCGGGTTCGTTCACCGCCGGGCCGCGATCAGCCCGCGAGCACGCGGTCGCGCGCGATCAGGAAGGCCTTCTCGGTGGTCGAGCTCGACCGGCCGGTCAGCTTGCGCGCGGACAGGAAGCTCTCGTAGATCTTCTTGGACAGAGCGTCCTCCTGGCCCACCTCGGCCACGACCTCGTCGGAGGTCTTGCCGAGTGCCATGAGGATGTCCTCGGGGAACTCGTGAAGCTTCACGCCATGCTCGGAGACGAGCGTCTCGAGCGCCTGGCCGTCATTGGCCTTGAAGTCGGAATACATCTGGTTGTTTTCCGCCATGGAAACGACACGGAAAAGCTCCTTGTCGCTATCGGACAACTTGTCCCACACCCCGCGGTTGACACCCAGCGAGATCGCCGCGCCCGGCTCGAACATGCTCGGATAGTAGTAGTTCTTCAGGATCTTGTAGAAGCCGAAGGCCAGATCGCTCCACGGCCCGACCCAGTCGGTGCCGTCGATGGCGCCCGACTGCAGCGCGGTGAAGATCTCACCGCCGGGCAGGCTCTGCACATTCACGCCCAGCCGGCGCAGCACCTCGCCGCCAAGGCCCGGCATGCGGAAATTGAGGCCCTTGAGGTCCTCCAGGCTCTTCAGCTCGTTCTTGAACCAGCCGCCCATCTGCGCGCCGGTATTGCCGACCTGGAACGCCTTGATGTTGAACTGGCCGGACAGCTCGTCCCACAGGTCCTGGCCGCCCATATAGTTGATCCAGGCATTGAGCTCGGCCGCCGTCAGGCCCATCGGCACGGTGGTGAAGAAATTGAGCGCCTTGTGCTTGCCCTGGAAGTAGTAGTCCGCGGCGTGATAGAGGTCGGCGGTGCCGGTGGAGACCGCGTCGAAGGACTCGAAGGGCGGCACGAGCTCGCCCGCGGCGAAGACCTTGACCGTGATGCGCCCCTCGGTCAGCGTGCCGATCCGGTCGGCAAGCCGCTGGGCCCCCACGCCGAGACCGGGCAGGTTCTTCGGCCAGGTGGTCACCATCTTCAGCTCCATCGCCCCTTGCGCGATGGCGGGTGCCGCGATCCCCGACACGGCAGCGGCGCTGCCCGCGGCCAGGCCCGCGGTCTTCATGAACGAACGACGATCCATGTATTTCCTCCCTGCTTGCAAATCGCCGGCGGGCGAACGGAAGATCTGTGGAAGGCCTCCCTTCCCGGAGGCTTCGTAGTGACATGGCGCCGGTAAGCGCCAAGCGTGCGCCTGTTAAAAACCATGAGACGCGCGAAGGCAAGCGGAACGCAGCCCTCCCGGCGGAGCCGGCACGGGCTCCCGTTCCCCGTTTATTTCCCGCCGCCGGTGCGCTATGGCTTGTGGCCCATGGGCGACCCCACCACCTCAAGGGGCGCAAGACGATGTAAGCCTTGGAGAGCGAGAACCATGACGCCGCTGATCGGCCTTCCGGCGGATACCGGGGAAAGGAACCACCAGATCTTCCACTCGATCGGCGACAAGTATGTGCGCGCGGTCGCGGAAGCCGCCGGCTGCCATCCGGTCGTCATCCCCGCGCTCGCCGACGCGCTCGATCTCGGCGGGCTGCTCGACCGGCTGGACGGGCTGGTCATGACGGGCGCGCTCTCCAACGTGCATCCGGACCGCTATGGCACGACGCCCTCGCCCGATCACGAACCCTATGATTTCCCGCGCGACGACACCACGCTCGCCCTGATCCCGATGGCCATCGAGCGCGGCATGCCGGTCCTGTGCATCTGCCGGGCGATCCAGGAACTCAATGTCGCCATGGGCGGCACGCTCGCCACGGAGATCCAGCGCGGCGAGGGCCGGCTCGACCACCGCGCGCCCCAGGTGGAGGATGTCGACGTGAAATACGGCCCGCGCCACAAGCTCCTCCTGACGCCCGGCGGCATGCTGGCCGGCATCATGGGGACGGAAGAGATCATGGTGAACTCGCTCCACCGCCAGGCCATCGACCGGCTCGCCCCCGGCCTCGTCGTGGAGGGCCGCGCGGAGGACGGTACCGTCGAGGCGGTCTCGGTGAAGGGTGCCAGCGGCTTCGCCCTCGGCGTCCAGTGGCACCCCGAGTTCAAGGCCACCGAGAACCCGGATTCCGTCAAGCTCTTCGGCGCCTTCGGCGAGGCGGCCCGCGCCTATGGGCGCAATCGCGCCCCGCGGCCGGCCCCTGCGGCCCTATGACGGATTTGTGATCGCACAGAGAAGTCCTAAACCATTGCACTGACAGCGTGTGCCGGCCAAGGTGCCGGCGCATCCGCAACAGGTCATTGGGGTCATGGACATCTCGATCGCAGCAGCCCTCCTGGCGGGCCTCCTCAGCTTCCTGTCGCCATGCGTCCTGCCGCTGGTGCCGCCCTATCTGTGCTTTCTCGCCGGCACCTCGCTCGACGAGCTCGCCCATGCGAGCGCGGAGAAGACGGCGCTGGTCGGGCGCATCGTCCTGTCCTCGGCGTTCTTCGTGCTCGGCTTCTCCACGGTCTTCGTCGCGCTGGGGGCGACGGCCTCCGTGATCGGCCAGGTGCTGCGCTCCAACCTGCCCCTGCTCGCCCAGATCGCCGGCGTGGTGATCATCGTCATGGGGCTGCATTTCCTGGGCGTGTTCAAGCTCGGCATGCTCAACCGCGAGGCGCGCTACCACACCAGCAGCCGCCCCGCCGGCCCTCTCGGCGCCTATGTGATCGGCCTGGCCTTCGCCTTCGGCTGGACACCGTGCATCGGCCCGGTGCTCGCCGCGATCCTCGCCGTCGCGGCCAGCGAGCAGAGCGTGGCCCGGGGCGCGGGCCTCCTCGCGGTCTATTCCGCCGGCCTCGGCATCCCCTTCCTCGCCGCCGCGTTCGCCATGCGGCCGTTCATCGCCTTCATGCAGCGGTTCCGCCACCATCTCGGCACGGTCGAACGCACCATGGGCGGCCTTTTGGTCATCACCGGCATCATGTTCCTCACCGGCACGATGACCGATATCTCCTTCTGGCTCCTGGAAACCTTCCCGGCCCTCTCCCGGCTCGGATGAGGCGATTTCGACTCTCCGGACTGCGCCGGCCCGCTCCCCCACCCGGCCACCCACGGAAGTATGATCTCATGGGTGGCCGGGTGGGGGAGCGGGCCGGTGCCGCTTCAAAATCTGACCCGGTCACGCGCCCGCCGGCTCGCCCGTCCAGATCTGCGGGCGCAGCGCGATGGGTTTGCCGCGGGCGGCGCGCTCGGCGCGCGGCAGGATGTCGAGGCTCGGCCACAGCCCCGTCTCCAGGCAGCGCGCATAGCCGTCCGGCAGGCCCGCCTCGCGCAGCTTGGCGGCCGTCTTGCGGTAGTCGTAGGTCAGCGCCCGGTGCTCGAAGACGATCCGGTCGCCATCCGGGCGCACCAGCGAGTACCAGACGCGCGGTGTGCCGTCATTGGCGGGCATGCCGAGCGACCCGGTATTGTGCCAGACCCGCCCGCCGATGAAGCGCGTGAAGGGCAGGCCCGTATGGCCGGCAAGCACCACATCGGTGCCCGCCTGCTCCAGCACCGCGCGGAACACGCCGGCGGGCGCTGAGCCGAAGACATACTCGCTGATATTGTCGACCCCGCCATGCACGACGCGCACGGAATTACCGCGCAGGGTGAGGACGAGATGGCGCGGCAGCCCGCGCATCCAGCCGCGCAGCTCGTCCGTCATCTGGTTCCTGACATAGGCGAACCACTCGTCGGCCATGACCGCGCAGGCGCTGTCCTCCTCGAAACCGCAGCCGCAGTCCTCAGCGCCCGTGGCGAGCTGCTCCTCGATATTGCCCCTGATGGCGACGAGACCCAGCTCGCGGATCCGCTCCGCGCAGGCGCGCGGATCGGCGCAATAGGCCGCGACGTCGCCGGTATGGATGATCCGGGAGGGCGGCAGGCCCAGGCGGTCGGCCTCCGCGAGCAGCGCGTCCAGCGCCTCCAGATTGCCGTAGATCCCGCCGCAGACGATGAGCGGTCCGCCGATCTCGCCCAGATTCCGGATGTCCTCTCCGCCGGCCGTCTCTTCACCGGATGCGCTCATGGGGCTCTCCTCGATACTCTCGTTACGCGAGGGGAGACACGCCGAACGGGCAGAGTTCGCGAATCACTTGGGGCCGTCTCCCCGGCGGCCTCGACATCATCTAGCCAGAGCCGCCGGCCGCACTCAAGCCGTTCGCTCAGGAGGCCTTGTCGCGGCCGAGCACGATCGGCTCGCCATGGGGCGTCGCGCGCGCGGCGCGGTCCCAGGCCGCCTTGCGCTCGGCGAGCTCCCCGCCGGTCGCAGCCCCCTTGGCCGCGACCATGCGCTCGAGCGCGGCGAGCCAGTGCAGATAATAGTCGCGCCCCGTGTCCTCCGGCCCCGCCCGGGCGATCTCCTCGGCCAGCGTCGCCGCCCATTCCGGCCAGGTGAACAGCCCCCGCGCATGAAGCTCGACGGCCATGGCGAAGGCCTGCGCCTGCCACGGCTCGGCGAAGACGGGCCCCTCCCCGTCGCGCGGGATGGCCGGCAGATGGTCGAGCGCGGCGCGCGCGGCGTCCGGATCAGGCGGACTCAAGATAAGGCTCCCAGAGATCGAGATGCACATGGTCGCGGGGGTTCGCCTCCTCCCCCCACAATTCGCGGGCGGAAAAGCGCACCGTGTAGAGCCAGCGCGGATCCTCGCCGAGCCCATGGGCATTGGTGTCGGGAAAGACATGGGCGCCGTGAACCCGCACGATCTCGCCCGCATGATTGCGGGCATAGCGCGGCAGCCTCGTATGGTGCGTCGGGTTCATGGTGCGTGTGCGCACCCTGTCGCCCACAGTAAAGCGCGCGGGCATGCCGGTCTCGCGCTCCGCCGGGCCGCCCGCGGCAAGCGCGGCGGACACCTCGCCCCCCTTCAGGACGCGCTTCACGGGCCTCGCGGGCGTCAGCGTCCGGCCGGACGCGATCTCCGCGCCGCTCACCAGGCCGCGCTCCTGGAGGAGCGCCTCCAGGCCCGCAAACCAGATCTGGTAATAGCTGCTGGCGAGATAGTCCGCCGGCGGCAGCGCCTCGCGCGCCCGGCGCGACATGTCGATAGTCCATTCGCCGGTGAACCCCATGGCGAGCGTGAGCGCGAAGGCGGTGCGCTCCCAGTCGGCATGGAAGGCCGGCTCTCCGGCCTCGCGCAGCACCGGTCCGAAGTTCTGCATGCCGCCCATGTCCTGCGCGCCGTTCATCGCTCCGCCTCCTCGCGAAGCGCGTCGGGATGGAGCGCAAGCCCGGTGCCGATCATGGAATCGCGCGTGACGAGCCGGGCCAGCGCCTCCTCGCTCCAGCCGTCGGTGCCGGACGGACGCATGGGCACAACCAGATAGCGCACCTCCGCCGTCGAATCCCAGACCCGCACCTCCACCTCCTCGCCGATCTCCACGCCGAACTCGGCGAGGACGCCGCGCGGATCGATCACCACGCGCGAGCGGTAGGGGGCGGACTTGTACCAGACGGGCGGCAGGCCCAGCACCGGCCACGGATAACAGGAGCACAAGGTGCAAACGACCATGTTGTGGAGCTCCGCCGTGTTCTCCACCGCCACCATGTGCTCGCCCTGCCGGCCGGTGAAGCCGAGCGAGGCGATGGCCTCGGTGGCATTGTCGAGAAGCGCCTGCCGGAAGCCTTCGTCGCTCCAGGCCCTGGCGACGACGAGCGCGCCGTTTCTCGGGCCGACCCTGGTCTCGTAGGTCTCCACCAGCTCGTCGAGAGCCGCCTGCTCGACATAGCCCTTCTCGATCAGGATCGATTCGAGCGCGCGGACCCTGAGGGCGGTGTCGTCGAGCGCGGAGCCCTCCCCGTGCTCGTGGCCGTGAGCATGGGTATGGGCGTGTGTGCGATGAGTGTCGGATGCCATCTCGCGAAATCCTGATCGTGGGCGGGCTTGTCAAGCGGTCCCGCCGGAGCCAGCCTAACCAGACAAGCGCAGGCGGGAAAGCCCCGGAGCGCCCGAAAGGGAGAAAGCCCATGAGCACCCCCCGTTTCTCCGGCATCGCGGCATGCGTCTTCGATGCCTATGGCACCCTCTTCGATGTCCATTCCCCCGTCGGCAAGGTGGCCTCGAAACTCGGGGCGGACGCCGACGCGATCTCCGCGCTGTGGCGGCAGAAGCAGCTCGAATACACCTGGCTCAGGAGCCTCATGGGCGCGCATGCCGATTTCTGGCAGGTCACCGGCGATGCGCTCGACTACGCGCTCGCCTCCCACGCCATCGCCGACAAGGGCCTGCGCGAGGAGCTCATGACGCTCTACCTCACGCTCGACGCCTATCCGGACGCCGCCTCGGCGCTCGCCGCGCTCAGGGAGGCCGGACTCAAGACGGCGATCCTGTCGAACGGCAGCCCGGAGATGCTCCATTCCGCGGTCGAGTCCGCCGGGCTCGCAGACCGGCTCGACGCCGTCATCTCGGTGGAGGATGTGGGCATCTACAAGCCCGCGCCCCGCGTCTACCAGCGCGCCGTCTCCCGGCTGAAGGCCGGCGAGCCGGGGGCGATCTGCTTCGTCTCGGCCAATCCGTGGGATGCCCAGGGCGGGGCCCATTTCGGCTATCAGGTGGCACGCGTGAACCGGTTCGGCCTGCGCGACGACAATATTCCGGGCCAGCCGCACGCCCTGATCAAGACGCTGGAGGACCTGCCCGACCTCGTCGCCGGCTGACCGGACCCGCACGGGATCGGTGGATTGGGCACTTGATTTTAATGTTACTTTATAACATAACACATCCTTCATACTGATCGCCCGCGAACCGAAGGAGCATTTTCTCCATGAGACGTCTGGCCACCGCCGCGCTCGCCACCGCCGCACTGACGCTGTCCGCGACCATCGCCCTGCCCGCCGCCGCGCAGGCCGCTCCGAAGGTCGTCGCCTCCATCAAGCCGATCCACAGCCTCGTCTCCGCCGTCATGGGCGAGGAAGGCGCGCCGGCGCTCATCGTGAAGGGCGCGGGCTCGCCCCATGCCTATTCGCTGAAACCGTCGGAAGCCCACGCCATCGCACAGGCCGACCTCGTCTTCTGGGTCGGAGACGGGCTCGAGACCTTCCTCGACAAGCCGCTCGAAAGTCTCCCCGAGAAGGCCCGCATCGTCACGCTGAGCGATGTGGAGGGGCTGACCCTCTACCCGGTGCGCGAGGGCGGTGCCTGGGAGCGCCACAATCACGACGAGGAGGCTCATGATCACGACGGCCACGATCACGAGGCCGAGGCCGGCCACGACCATGACCATGAAGCCGATCACGATCATGAGCACGATCATGCCGAGGCCCACGATGAGCACGGACATGACGAGCATGGACATGACGGCCATGGACATGACGAGCACGCCCATGGCGGCACCGATCCCCATATCTGGCTCGACCCGGTGAACGCCGCCTTGATGGCCGATGCCATCGCCGGCGCCCTGGCAAAGGCCGATCCCGACAACGCCGAGACCTATGCGGCGAATGCGGACGCTCTCAAGGCCTCGCTCGCCAGCCTTCGGGAGAAGGTCGCAGACGAGCTCAAGCCGGTGCGCGCCAGGCCCTATATCGTGTTCCACGACGGCTATCAGTATTTCGAGCGCCGCTTCGGCCTCGACGCGGTCGGCTCGGTGACCATCAGCCCCGAACAGCGCCCGGGTGCCCAGCGGCTGACGGAAATCCGCGCCAAGCTCGCCGAGACCGGGGCGGTATGCGTGTTCGCCGAGCCGCAATTCGAGCCATCCCTCGTGCGCACCGTGGTGGAAGGCACCGAGACCCGCACGGGCACCCTCGACCCGCTCGGCGCGGCGATCCCCGAGGGCCCGCAAGCCTACGGGGCGCTCCTTGAGGCCATGGCGCACGACCTCGTCGCCTGCCTCGAGCCCTCCGCGACCGAGTGAGGCAGGAAGACTGCCGACAATTTGCCGCGTTTTCCTGTATGATTCGGCCTGCATGACCAATCGCGCCTGATGCGCTCAATATGCGGGCCCGTCATGATTCGGGATGAGATATCGAGGCCGCGTGCCCGGTTGCGCGGCAAAGTTCTGGCCGGCGGCGTGCTTGCCGCCGGCGTCCTGATTGCCGCGGAGCCGGCCCATGCCCATCCGCATGTCTGGATCGAGACCCATTCCGACGTCGTGTTCGACGAGGAGGGCCGGATCGCCGCCGTCAATGTGGAGTGGCAGTTCGACGAGATGTATTCAGCCGTCGCGATAGAAGGCCTCGATACCGACGGCAACGGCCGCTACGACCCGGAGGAGCTGCAGCCGCTCGCCGCGGAGAACATCTCTGCGCTGAAGGAATACGACTATTTCACCTATCTGAAGGCGAATGGCGAACAGGTCGCCTATGGCGACGTCACCGAGTTCGGCCAGTTCTACAAGGACGGCTATCTGTCGCTCTATTTCACCGTGCCGCTGGCCAAGCCGGTCGATCCCCGCAAGGCTGACGTCGAGTACGCCATCTACGACCCGACCTTCTATATCGCCATCGAGCCTGCGCCGAAGGAACCGGTCAAGATGATCGGGGCGGCCCCGGCGTCCTGCCGCTACGAGATCCGCAAGAGCGCGGCGGAAGCCGACAACTTCCAGTATTCGGAGGATTTCTGGACGCAGCAATCCAATGCCAATGAGGGCATGGGCGCGATGTTCGCCCGGCCTGTCGATGTCGTCTGCAAATCGAAGTCCGCGGCGCGATGAAACCGTTTCTCGCCTTGTGCATGCTGATCCTCGCGGCGGTGCTCGCCGCACCTGCCTCCGCCATGGCCGCCACCTCTGCAGGCGGTGCGCCTGTCGTGCTCGCCCAGGCGCAAGGCAAGAGCCTTCTTGGCCCGCGTCAGACGGACACGCAGGCAGAAAAGGCCGCCCCCGCCCGCATCGGCTGGTGGACGCGCACGATGATCTGGGTGCGCATGCAGCAGCAGGCCTTCTACAAGGAGCTGACCGGCGCGCTGAAGGCACTGAAGGACAGCAATTCCGTCGCCGCCGGCTGGGGGCTCGCCGTGGTCAGCTTCCTCTATGGCGTGTTCCACGCCGCAGGGCCCGGCCACGGCAAGGCGGTGATCTCCGCCTGGCTCATCGCCAATGAGCGCCAGCTCAGGCGCGGCGTCGCCCTCGCCTTTCTGAGCTCCGCCTTCCAGGCCCTGACCGCCATCGTGCTCGTCAGCGCGCTGCTCCTGCTGGTCAAGACGGCCTTCAGCTCTGCGCGCGCCATGACCATGTGGCTGGAGCTTGCGAGCTACGCCCTGATCTCGCTCGTCGGCGCGGCCATGCTGTGGCGCGCGCTCGGCGGCCTCGTCGCCAGGCGCGAACCCGCCTCGCTCGGCGCCGCCGCCGTCGAGGCCGACGCACACCGCCATCATGACCACGACCACCACCATCATCACGGCGACCACGGCCACGATCATCACGAGCACGGTCCCGATTGCGGCTGCGGACACGCCCATATGCCGGGACCGTCCGAGCTCGACGGGCAATGGTCCCTCGCCCGCGCGTTCTCCATCGCCTTCGCGGTCGGCATCCGGCCCTGCTCGGGCGCGATCATCGTGCTGCTCTTCGCCAACACGATCGGCCTTTATGCCGCGGGCATCGCCTCGACCTTCGCCATGGCGCTCGGCACGGCGATCACCGTCTCCGCCATCGCGGTCGCTGCCGTCACCTCCAAGAATCTGGTGCTGCGTTTCGCCGGCGGCTCCGGCATCTGGCTCGACCGGATCTATACCGGCCTCGCCGTCCTCGCCGGCATCGCCATCCTCGCGCTTGGCGTCATCCTCTTCTTTGCGACCCTGAACGCGCCCCGCCCCATTATCTGACAGGACCGGCGCAAGCCGATCGGCAACCGGGTCACATCGCCGTTGCGTGCGCCGGCAGGACCGGATCGCGCTCGCCACGCGCCGTGCCGGCCGCCTGGCGCACGACCTCGGCGATCTGCGCGAGCTGGTCGGCCAGGGGGCTCGTCCTGCGCCAGATCATGCCGATGGTCCGCGACGGCTGGGGCCTGTCGAAGCGGGCGACGGACACGGCCGCGGAGCGTGTCTCCACCGCCACGGCCATTTCGGGGATCAAGGTGACGCCGATGCCCGCCCCGACCATCTGCACCAGCGTAGACAGCGAGCTGCCGTCGAGAACCTCGCGCGGGCCCGCCGAATGCATGTTGCAGAACGACAGGGCCTGATCGCGGAAACAGTGCCCCTCCTCCAGGAGAAGCAGCCGCATCTCCCGCAGCGCGTCGCGGTCGGGGACCGGCTTTCCCTCGTCCTCGCCCGGCCGGACCAGTACGAAGCTCTCCGTGAACAGCGCAACCTCGGTCAATGACGGCTCGGACACGGGCAGGGCGACGATTGCCGTGTCGATCCGGCCGGCCTCCAGCTCCTGGATCAGCCTCGGCGTGAGCGTCTCGCGGACATGGATGTCGAGGCCATCGTGCAGCCGGGTCAGATCGGCGAGGATCGCCGGCAGCAGATAGGGCGCGACGGTCGGGATCACGCCGATCCGCAGCCGCCCCACCAGCCTGTCCCGGGACATGCGGGCCAGATCGCCCAGCTCGTCGATGGAGCGCAGGATGCCGCGCACCCGCGCGGCGAACTCCTCGCCGAAACCGGTCAGCCGGACCTGACGCGCGCCCCGTTCGAAGAGCACGGCGCCGAGCGTCTCTTCCAGATCCTTGATCTGCACCGACAAGGCGGGTTGGGAGATCGCACAGGCGCTCGCCGCACGCCCGAAATGGCCGTGGAGCGCCAGCGCCTCGAAATAGCGGAGCTGTTTGAGGGTCAGGTTTGTCATAATTCAATCTTATCGCTGCGATCAGTAAATCCAACTTAATCTAATGAATGGTCTTTGGTACAGTTCTAAATCGGAGTTGAGAGGCGCCCGACGCCATGCCTGCCTAAGGCGGCAATGGCCGGCGGCGCGGAAAGGTCACGACCACCCGGACAGACCGGAACGCCGACAGCCCGCTGGAGGGCATGGTTCACGTCGGCACGCCCGCCATCCGGGCAGCGCAATTCGAAAAAACCACGATGGGTGAGAACCATGGACGCAAAAGTCGAGAAATCAGGGAAGTGCCCGTTCACGCATACGGTCTTTGGAGCCCCATCCAACCGGGACTGGTGGCCGAACCAGCTCAACCTCAAGATCCTCCATCAGAACTCCTCGCTGTCCGATCCGATGGGCCGGGCATTCGACTATGCCGAGGCGTTCAAGACGCTCGACCTTGAGGCCGTGAAGAAGGACCTTCACGCGCTGATGACGGACAGCCAGGAATGGTGGCCGGCCGATTTCGGCCATTATGGCGGCCTGATGATCCGCATGGCATGGCATGCCGCCGGCACCTACCGCATCGCCGACGGCCGCGGCGGCGCCGGAACCGGACAGCAGCGCTTCGCGCCGCTCAACTCCTGGCCGGACAATGCCAATCTCGACAAGGCGCGCCGTCTGCTCTGGCCGATCAAGCAGAAATACGGCAACAAGATCTCCTGGGCCGATCTGATGGTCCTCGCCGGCAACGTCGCCCTGGAATCCATGGGCTTCAAGACCTTCGGCTTCGCCGGCGGGCGCGCCGATGTCTGGGAACCGGAGGAGGATGTCTACTGGGGCGCTGAGGGAACCTGGCTCGGGACCGACCAGCGCTATTCCGGCGAACGGGATCTGGAGAACCCGCTGGCGGCGACGACCATGGGCCTGATCTACGTCAATCCGGAGGGACCGGAAGGCAATCCCGACCCGGTCGCCGCGGCCAAGGACATCCGCGACACCTTCGGGCGCATGGCGATGAACGACGAGGAAACGGTCGCGCTCATCGCCGGCGGCCACACCTTCGGCAAGACCCATGGCGCGGGCGACGCCTCGCTCGTGGGCCCGGAGCCGGAGGCCGCGCCCATCGAGGAGCAGGGGCTTGGCTGGATCAGCAGCTACGGCTCCGGCAAGGGCGCCGATGCGATCACCGGCGGCCCGGAAGTCACCTGGAGCCAGACGCCGACGGAATGGAGCAACCGCTTCTTCGAGAACCTGTTCGGCTATGAGTGGGAACTGACGAAGAGCCCGGCCGGCGCCTATCAGTGGGTCGCCAAGGACGCCCCGGACACCGTGCCCGACGCCTTCGACCCGTCGAAGAAGCACAAGCCGACCATGCTGACCACCGACCTCACGCTGCGCATGGACCCTGAGTTCGAGAAGATCTCCAGGCGCTTCTACGAGAACCCGGAGGAGTTCGCCGACGCTTTCGCGCGGGCGTGGTTCAAGCTGACCCACCGCGACATGGGCCCCAAGGCGCGCTATCTGGGCCCCGAGGTTCCCGAAGAGGATCTCATCTGGCAGGACCCTGTCCCGGCGGTCGATCACGAGCTGATCGACGCTGAGGATATCGCCAGGCTCAAGGACGAGATCCTGAACTCCGGTCTTTCGGTCTCAGAGCTGGTCGCCACGGCCTGGGCGTCCGCCTCGACCTTCCGCGGGTCCGACAAGCGCGGCGGCGCGAATGGTGCGCGCATCCGTCTCGCCCCCCAGAAGGACTGGGAGGTGAACCAGCCCACACAGCTCGCCAGGGTTCTGGACACGCTGGAGGGCATCCGGAAGGCGTTCAACGACACGGCAGGCGGCGGCAAGAAGGTGTCGCTCGCCGATCTCATCGTGCTTGGCGGCTGCGCGGCGGTGGAGAAGGCGGCGAAGGATGCCGGGCACGCCGTGGAGGTGCCCTTCTCGCCGGGGCGCACGGATGCCACGCCCGAGCAGACGGACGAGGAGTCCTTTGCGGTGCTCGAGCCGAGGGCGGACGGCTTCCGCAACTACCTCCAGGCCGACTATGCCGTGCCGGCCGAGGCGCTTCTGGTCGACAGGGCGCAGCTCCTGACGCTCACCGCGCCGGAGATGACGGCCCTTGTCGGCGGCTTGCGCGTGCTCGGCGCCAATCACGGGCAATCCCCGCACGGCGTGTTCACCGAACGGCCCGGAACGCTCACCAACGACTTCTTCGTGAACCTGCTCGACATGGCCACCGAGTGGAAGGCGACCTCCGACGCCGAGGACGTCTTCGAGGGCCGCGACCGCAAGACGGGCGAGGTGAAGTGGACCGGCACCCGTGTCGACCTCATCTTCGGCTCGAACTCGCAGCTCAGGGCACTGGCGGAGGTCTATGGCCAGGACGACGCACAGGAGAAGTTCGTGGACGACTTCGTGGCGGCCTGGGCGAAAGTGATGAACGCCGACCGCTTCGACCTCGCCTGATCCTGGCGACGGGGCGGTCGACCCTGTCTCGAGCATGGGCGGCGTTTCGGACCGGTCCGAAGCGCCGCCTTCGTCTTGCAGGGCCGGTTTTCCTTGAACCGCGCGGGCCGCCGTGGCGCAATGGCGGTCTCGCGATCACCGACCGGGGCCGGACCCATGCCACCTGCCGATCTGCTGTTCGCCTTCGCAGCCGCCACGGCCGTCTTCGCCCTGATGCCCGGGCCGGCTATCCTCTATACGGCAGCGCAAACCATGGCGCGCGGCCGCATGGGCGGCCTGATGGCGATGCTCGGCATTCATCTCGGCGGCTATGTCCATGTCGCCGCCGCCGCCTTCGGCCTGTCCGCCGTCTTCAGCCACGTGCCGGAGCTCTATTTCGCGCTCAAGCTCCTCGGCGCGCTCTATCTCGTCTGGCTCGGCATCGGGATCGCCCGCGGCAGGCTCGACATGGACGCCCTGCCACACATATCCGACAGGAGCGCCCACCGCGCCTTCGCCCAGAGCGTCTGCGTGGAAGTGCTCAACCCCAAGACGGCCGTGTTCTTCCTCGCCTTCCTGCCGCAATTCGTCGATCCGGCCGCCGCGCTCCCCGTCTGGGGCCAGTTGCTGCTTCTCGGCACGATCGTGAACCTGGCCTTCTCCGCGGCCGACCTCGCCACCATCCTGCTCACCTCCGCCGTGCTCGGCGCCTTGCGGCGCAGCGCGCGCATCCAGCGCATGCTGCGCGCGCTCGCCGGCTCCCTCCTCGTCGGCCTCGGCGCCCATCTGGCCCTTTCGCGGCAATAGAACCGATCCCGGCCCGCCCCTTACCGTTTTGTCATTTGCGCGACGCCCTGCACGGCCCAATATGATGCAGTGCACAATCACATCATCGGACCGATGGAGGCCTCAAATCATGCTCGCAGGAAAGAACGCTGTCGTCACCGGATCCACCAGCGGCATAGGCCACGCCGTGGCGAGCGCGCTCGCCGAGGCCGGCGCGAACGTCATGCTGAACGGCCTCGGGGATCCCGGCGAGATCGAGACGACGAGGTCCGAGCTTGCCGCGAAGACCGGCCGCACCGTGCTCTTCAACGGCGCCGACATGACGAAACCCGACGAAATCGCCGGCATGATCGCGCAAGCCGAGAGCGAGCTCGGCAGCGTCGACATCCTCGTCAACAATGCCGGCATCCAGCATGTGGCGCCCGTCGAGGAGTTCCCCATCGAGAAGTGGAACGCGATCCTCGCGATCAACCTCTCCGCCGCCTTCCATGCCATCCGCGCCGCCGTTCCCGGCATGAAGGAGCGAGGCTGGGGCCGCATCGTCAACACCGCCTCTGCCCACGCCCTCGTCGCCTCGCCCTACAAGGCGGCCTATGTCGCGGCCAAGCACGGGATTGCGGGGCTCACCAAGACGGTCGCGCTCGAGCTGGCCGAACACGGCACGACCGTGAACGCCATCGCGCCCGGCTATGTGTGGACGCCGCTCGTCGAGAGCCAGATCCCCGATACCGCGAAGTCGCGCGGCATCACCGAGGAAGAGGTCGTCAACGACGTGATCCTCGACGCCCAGCCGACCAAGGAGTTCGTGACGGTCGACCAGATCGGCCAGTTCGCCGTCTTCCTGTGCTCCGACGCGGCCGCTTCGATCACCGGGGCCATCCTGCCGATGGATGGCGGGTGGACGGCCCAGTGACGGCGCCGCGCAAGCCCCGGCGGCGGGCGGCGAAGCCCCGGCCGGTCAATCTCGCACTCCAGGGCGGCGGCGCGCATGGCGCCTTCACCTGGGGCGTGCTCGACCGGCTTCTGGAAGACGGACAGCTCCAGGTCAGCGCCATGTCCGGCACCAGCGCGGGCGCCATGAACGCGGTCGTGCTCGCCGACGGCTATATGCGCGACGGCGCGGACGGCGCGCGCGAACACCTTCGCGACTTCTGGTACGAGATCAGCATCCAGGCCCAGGCGAGCCCGGTCCGGCGCACGCCGTTCGACATGATGACGGGAAGCTGGGCGATGGACGCCTCTCCCGGCCTCCTGTGGTTCGACCTCCTGAGCCGGATCGCCTCGCCCTACGACCTCAATCCTCTGAACATCAACCCGTTGCTCAACCTGATCGAGCGCATGATCGATTTCGAGCGCGTGCGCGCCTGCACCGCCATCAAGCTCTTCGTGACCGCGACCAATGTGCATACCGGCCGCCCCCGCATCTTCGAGACGGAGGAGTTGACCGCCGACATGGTCATGGCATCGGCCTGCCTGCCGCATCTCTTCCAGGCCGTGGAGATCGACGGAGTGCCTTACTGGGACGGCGGATATATGGGCAATCCGGCGCTCTATCCGCTGTTCTACCTGACCGAGATCGAGGATCTGATGCTCGTCCAGGTCAATCCCATCGAGCGGCGCGAGACGCCGCGCACGGCGCGCGAGATCGTCGACCGGGTCAACGAGATCACCTTCAACGCCGCCCTGATGAAGGAATTGCGCTCCATCGAGTTCGTGACGCGCCTCATCGACGAGGGCAAGCTCGAATGGGGCCACTACAAGCGCCTGCGCCTGCACCGGATCGACGCGGACGACGCCTTCAAGGAACTCTCCGCCTCCACCAAGTTCAACGCCGAATGGGACTTCCTCACCCATCTGCGCGATCTCGGCCGCGACGCCGCCTCGCAATGGCTCAAGGCCCATGCGAGCGACGTGGGCAAACGCTCCTCCGTCGACATCCGTGCCATGTTCGACTGAACAGCACGGGCGCGGCCCGGCTCCCCGCTCACCCCTCGCTGCGCAGGGGCCTCTGGATCAGCGTCTCTATGGCCTCGCCGATATCGCGGTTGGCCGACAGGATCTGGTGGACAGCCTCGGCAATCGGCATCTCGATGCCGCGCTCGCGCGCCATCTCCACAACGACGGCCGCCGTGTAGACCCCCTCGCTGACCGAGCGCCGCCCGGCGAGCACCTCCTCCGCCGTGCGCCCTTCCCCCAGCGCCATGCCGAGCGACATGTTGCGCGACTGGGGGCTCGAACAGGTGAGGATCAGATCGCCCAGAACGGCAAGGCCCGTCAGCGTCTCCGTCCGCGCCCCGAGCGCCCGCCCGAAGCGTGAGAGCTCCGCGAAGGCCCGTGTGGTGAGCGCGGCGCGCGCACTGGTGCCGAGCCGGCGCCCGTCCACGATGCCGCAAGCGATGGCGAGAACGTTCTTCACAGCCCCGCCGATCTGCGTGCCCACCAGATCGTCGCTGAGATAGGGCCGGAAGGTCTGCCCGGCGAGCGCCTCCGCCACGGGACGCGCGCGCTCCACCGAGCCGGCGGCGAGCGTGACCGCTGTCGGCAGTCCGCGCGCCACGTCGTCGGCGAAGCTCGGGCCGGAGAGCACCATGGGCTCGGCCTCCGGCAGCACCTCCGCCAGCACCTCGCTCATAAGCATGGAGGTGCCCTGCTCGATGCCCTTCGCGCAGATGACGACCGGCGTACCGGGCTCGAGAGCCCCGCTCAGCCCCGCCGCGACCGTCCGCAGGGCCTGTGCTGGCGAAACCAGCAATATGGCGGGACAAGACGCGGCCTCGGCGATATCGCCGGTCGCCGAGATCGCCGGGTCGAGCGCGATGCCGGGAAGGAACATCGCGTTCTCGTGGTCCCGGTTGACCGCGTCCACCACCTCCGGCTCGCGTGCCCAGAGCGTTACCTGCGCCCCGGCGCGCGCGGCGACCGTCGCCAGCGCCGTTCCCCATGCGCCGCCGCCGACGACCCCGATCCTGCCCGGCCTGTCCGCCATGCCCGTCTTCCCGCTCCCCTCGTCTTCGTCCGTCATCACGCTATCACGCCTTCACCCCGGCGCCCGGTGCCGGTGCGGCATCGGGGTCGAGCGGCCAGCGGGCCCGGGCGGCGACCGTCAGATCGTCCGCCTCCCCGCGCGCCAGCCGTTCCGCGCCGGCCCAGGCGATCATCGCCGCATTGTCCGTGCACAACCTGATCGGCGGCATGGACAACGCAAAGCCGTTCTCGCGCGCCATGGTCTCCAGCATGGCCCTCAACGCCCTGTTGGCCGCAACGCCGCCGGCCACCACCAGCGTGGGGCTCGGGGCCCGCGGATGGGCCGCGCGGAACGCCGCCATGGCATGGCCGAGCCGGTCGCGCAGGCAATCGCCGACAGCGGCCTGAAAGCTCGCGCAGATATCGGCGGCATCGCGCTCATCCGGCGTGCCCACCGCCTGCGCGGCGCGGCGGACCGCCGTCTTGAGACCGGAGAAGGAGAAGTCGGCCCCATCGCGCCCCGTCATGGGCCGGGGAAAGGCGAAGCGGTGCGGATCGCCGGCCGCCGCCAGCCGCTCGACCGCCGGACCGCCCGGATAGCCGAGCCCCAGGAGCTTCGCCGTCTTGTCGAAAGCCTCGCCGAGCGCGTCGTCGATGGTCGTGCCGAGCCGGCGGTAACTGCCGACATCCTCCACGACGAGAAGCTGGGTATGCCCGCCGGAGACGAGCAGCAGGAGATAGGGAAAGGCGAGGCCTTCCGTCAGCCGCGGCGTCAGCGCGTGGCCTTCGAGATGATTGACCGCAAGCAGCGGCTTGTCGTGGACGAGCGCGATGGCCTTCGCCGTGGTGAGCCCGACGAGCAGCCCGCCGATGAGCCCCGGCCCGGCCGTCGCGGCCACACCGTCGAGCGCGCCGAAGGTCAGCCCCGCATCGGCCATGGCGCCGGCGATCAGCCCGTCGAGATGCTCCACATGGGCGCGCGCGGCGATCTCCGGGACGACGCCTCCATAGGGGGCGTGCTCGGCGATCTGGGAGAGCACCCGGTCGGCCAGGATCTCCCCGCGCCCGTCCCGGTGCCGGCGCACGACGGCAGCCGCCGTCTCGTCACAGGAGGTCTCTATGCCCAGCAGGGTGAGCGTGCCTGTGCCTTCCGTGTCCATTTGTCCTGCCAGTGCGGCTCCATTTCCTCAAGACCGGGTCTTTCCTGACCGGCCCCGGGCGCTATAGTGCGGGGTCTGTTGAGCCAGTAGCATTGGACATGTCGGACTTGCAAACCCTTCCCATCCGTATCGGTACCCGCGGCAGCAAGCTCGCCCTCGCGCAGGCCGAGGAAACCCGCGCGAAACTCATCGCCGCGCACGGGCTCTCGCCCGACGATGTGGCGATCGTTCCGATCACGACCACCGGCGACAGGGTGCGCGACCGCCCGCTCGCCGAGATCGGCGGCAAGGGGCTGTTCACCAAGGAGATCGAGCAGGCGCTCGTCGACGGCGAGGTCGACCTTGCCGTCCATTCCCTCAAGGACATGCCGACCGTGCTTCCGCACGGGCTCGCCATCGCCTGCGTGCTCGAACGCGCCGATCCGCGCGACGCCTTCATCTCCAACGTCGCCCGGCGCCTCGTGGACCTTCCCGAGGGCGCCGTCGTCGGCACCTCCTCGGTGCGCCGGCAGGCCCAGGCGAAGCGCCTTAGGCCCGATCTTCAGGTCGTGCCGTTCCGCGGCAATGTGGGCACGAGGCTGCGCAAGCTCGCCGAGGGCGAGGTCGCGGCGACCTTCCTGGCCTGCGCCGGTCTCATGCGGCTCGCCATGGAGCACGAGATCACCGCGCCCATGGACCCGGAGGATATGCTGCCCGCCATCGCGCAGGGTGCCATCTGCCTGGAGATCCGAGCCGGCGACGAGACCGTCCGCGAGACGATCGCGCCACTCGATCATGCGCCCTCGCATATCGCCACGACGGCGGAGCGGGCATTCCTCGGCGTTCTCGACGGCTCCTGCCGCACGCCGATTGCCGGTCTCGCACTTCTGGAGGGCGGTGAGGTCGTGTTCCGCGGCATGGTGCTGAGCGCGGACGGCGAGACGGTCCTCGAGGCCGAGCGCCGGGGCCCCGCGGACGAGGCCGAACGGCTCGGTACCGACGCCGGGGAAGAGGTCCTGTCGCGCGGCGGCGCGGACCTTCTCGCCTGACGGCCCGGACACCCATGGAGCTCCTCGTCACAAGGCCGCGCGACGATTCGGAGGCGCTGAGAGAAGACCTGAAGGCGCGCGGCCACAGGGTCGTTCTGGAGCCTCTCCTGACCATCTGCCCGCGCACCGGGGCGGTCCTGCCGCAAGGCTCTTTCCAGGCTGTGATCGTGACCAGCGCCAATGCCGTGCGGGCGCTCGCCGCCCATGGCGAGGCGGACGCGCTGCGGGACACGCCCATGCTGACGGTCGGCAAGGCGAGTGCCGAGGCCGCCCTGACAGCGGGGTTCACGGACGTGGAGAGCGCGGCCGGCGATGCCGACGCACTCCTGACGCTCGTCATGCAGAGGCTCGACCCCGAGGGGGAACGTGTGCTCTACGTGACAGGGTCGACCGTCGCACGCGACCTCAAGGCGCTCATGGCGGAGCGGGGCTTTACGGTGGAGCGCGCCATCCTCTATGACGCAAGACCCGCCGCGTCGCTCTCTGAAGGCCTGCGCGAGCGGCTCGCCGGCGGGCGAATCGACGGCGTGCTCCTCTTCTCGCCGCGCACGGCGCGGATCTGGGCGGGGCTCATCCGTTCGGCAGGATTGGTCGGCTCATTGGGAGCTGTCCGGCATTTCTGCCTGTCGCAGGCCGTGCGCGACGCCCTCGACGAAGAAATCGGCAGAGCCGACATCATCTCCAGCGTTGCGGAGATGCCGGACATGCAGGCTATGATGAATCTGATTGGCGAGTTCGACCGAGGACGCGATGGCTGAGGACAAGAGTGGTCAGCGGAAAGGCACCGGCAGCCGGCGCCCCGAGCGCAAACGGCCGGTGATCGATCTCAAGGCCGAGGAGGTGAAGGCCGCGCCCGGCGACACGTCCGGCACGGCCGGGAAGACAGCGGCTGAGACCTCCACGGACAAGGGGCAGGGCAAGGCCACCGCCGTACCGCCGACGGCGACGGCCAGCGCCTCCGGGGCCGCCGGGTCGAAGGACACGAAGGCCGCAGCGGCCAGCTCCGAGACCTTGAAGGCCGAGACCTCGAAGGCCGAGACCTCGAAGTCCACCGCCACCCGAACCGGCACGGCCGGAACCGGATCGAAGGACGATAGCGGCAAGACCGCGAAGCCCTCGACCGGCTCGCAGGGCCGGACGAAGCCCGAAAGCGGCAGCCAGTCGAAGTCGCGCACCTCCGCCGGCTCGAAGCCCCCCGGCAGGACAGCGTCCACGGGTGGCGGCACCGGCGGGTCCGGCGGCCGCTCCGGTGGCGGCGGAGGGGCGTCCACACCGCCGCCATCGAAGAAGGGCGGCCGGGGCTGGGGCGTCGTCGGCGTGCTCGTCGCGCTCATTGTCGCCATCGTCGCCGGCGCCTTCCTCTATCGCATCTATGGCGGCAGCCTGTTCCCCTTCATCGGCGCCCCTACCGACCGGCTGACGACCCTGGAGCAGACGCTCAAGCAGAACAGCCAGAAGCTGTGGACCGTTGGCCAGCAGCTGGAGGAAACCCGCAATCGGCTCGACGGCGTCGCCCGCGACGTCTCCACCGCGCGCGGCGAGGCGCAGCTCGCGCGCACCAATCTGGAGAAGGCCCAGCAGGACGCCGCCCGGGCGCTCGCGACCGTCAACGAGCTGCGCGATTCGCTCAAGGCCGCCAGCAACGGCAGTGGCACTGGTGGCGGTACAGCCGACAATGCGAGCGCGGAACGCCTCGCCAGCCTCGCCGGTACGCTGGAGACCCTGTCGACGCGCGTGGATAGCCTGGCCTCCGAGGTGGAGGCCGCCCGGGCCGCGGGGCAACAGGCCTCAGCCCTCGCCGACCGTGTCTCCGCACTGGAGAGCGCCCTTCAGACGATGAAGGCCGAACGCAACGCACAGGCCCGCGCCGCCGCGGGCCTTGCCGGCGCCCTCGACGGCCTGCGCAGGGCAATCGCGGAGGGCCGCCCCTATGGCGAGGAACTCGACGCGGTGACGGCCGCGCTGCCTGGTGCCGACATCCCGCCCGCCCTGACAGACAATGCGGGCAAGGGCGTCGCCACGCGCGCAGAGCTCGCCTCCGCCTTCGCCAAGGTGACGGAGAGCCTCTCCACGCCCGCCACCCCGCCGCCCTCACCGGATACCGCGGAGGGCCTGTGGGAGCGCCTCGTGGCGCGGCTCTCCTCCGTCGTTCAGGTGCGCTCGTCCGACAGGACGGACTGGCCCGATCTCGCCCGCCGCATGGCCCGGCTCGCCGATGCCGGCGACCTTGCCGGCGCGGTGAAGCTCGCCGATGCGGCAGGAAGCGAGCCACCGGCCGCCCTTGCCGACTGGCTCGCAAGGGCGCGCGCACGGATCGCCGTGGAGTCCGCCATGGACCAGATCACCGACAGGGCGCTCGCCCGCCTGTCCGCCCCCGCACCCAAGACAGCTGAGTGACCGGCATGTGGCGCATGATCTTCCGCTTTATCGTCGTCGCCCTCGTCGCGGCCGGCCTTGCCTGGCTCGCCGACCGCCCGGGCACGGTCGAGATCGACTGGCTCGGCACGACGGTCGAGATGCCGTTGATCGCGGGGCTGTTCGGCCTGCTCCTCGTCATGGTCGTTCTGGCCCTCGCCTGGCGGCTCCTGCGCGGCCTGGTCGCCGCGCCGGGCTCGGTCAGCGGCTTCTTCTCCAACCGCAAGCGGCGCAAGGGTGAGGCCGCGCTCAGCAAGGGCATCATGGCGGTCGGCGCGGGCGATGTGGCCTCGGCCAAGCGCTATGCCCAGCTTGCCGCAAGGAGCCTGCCTGACGAACCGCTGGCCCGGCTGCTCAAGGCGCAGACCGCGCAGCTGCGCGGCGACCGCGACACCGCCAAGGCGATCTACGAGGAGATGACGCATCACGCCGAGACGGAGGCCCTCGGCCTGCGCGGGCTGTTCAACCTCGCCCGCCAGGACGGCGAATACGACACCGCGCGCGACCTCGCCGACCGGGCGGTGCGCATCAATCCGCAGCTCGCCTGGGCGTCCAACGCGATGCTCGTCATCCATTCGGCGCGGAGCGACTGGGCGGACGCGGCGCGGCTGATCGAGACGCAGAAGCGCAATGGCCAGCTCGATGCCAGGGCCGCCTCCCGCAAGACGGCGGTGATCGAGACGGCCCGGGCGCTGGAGATGGAGGACGGCAATCCCGACGAGGCGCTCGAGCATGCGCTTGCCGCCCACAAGCTCAGCCCCGGCCTCGTGCCCGCCGCCGTCGTCGCCTCCAGGCTCCATGCCCGGCGCGGCAATGTGCGCAAGGCCATGCGCGTGATCGAGAGGACATGGCGGGAGAGCCCGCATCGCGACCTCGCGGAGGCCTATGCCCATGTCCGCCCCGGCGATTCGGCGAAAGACAGGCTGAAGCGCGTGCGCTCGCTCGTCTCGCGCGAGGCCGGCGGCGAAGAGGGCGCGATCGCGCTCGCTCGTGCGAGCATCGAGGCTCAGGACTGGGCGCTGGCGCGCAGCGCGCTGACCCCGCTGTCCAGCGACCGGCCGAGCGTCGCCGTCTGCTCTCTCATGGCGGAGATCGAGTTCGGCGAGCACGGCGACAAGGGCAAGGTGCGCGAGTGGCTCGCACGCGGCGTCAACGCCCCGCGCGACCCCGCCTGGACGGCGGACGGCTATGTCAGCGAAACGTGGCTCCCCGTCTCCCCCGTCACCGGCGAGCTCGACGCCTTCACCTGGAAGCGCCCCGTGGAGGGCCTGAGCGACCGCCGCGAGGCCGGCGCCTTCATCGATTCGCAGATCACCGAGACCGACGATGCGCACGCGGACACTGACGCAGGCGATGCGGCACCACCGGCCGTGATCGAGGCGACGGCAGACGCGCCGGCGGAGGAGACCGAACGCCCGGCCCCGAAGCCCGACGAAGCCCCCTCCCCCATACCGGAGGCCAAGGCTGCGCCCGAAACACCCCGGGCCGCCGCCACAAGGCCGGCGGAGCCCGCGGCCACAACCGCAGCCGCTCCGCCCCCCGATACGGGCAAGGCAAACCAAGCAGACAAGACCGACGAGGCCACGCCACCGCCGGCCAGCGACGACAGTGCCATGGAGAGCGATGCCGACCGCCCCGCCCAGCCCCACCAGCCCGACGATCCGGGACCGGAGACGGGCGAGGAGGACGAGACGCGGACCGCCTCGCGCTGGTTCGGCAGCGCCGAGCGGAAGTAGCCCGGGCGCACCGGACACCGCTCCGCCGCCATCTCCCACACCGTAGGGATCCACGGATCCCGTAAGTGCCGGGACGCCGCGCAAACCGGTGCCGGCCCCGCGCCAAAGACCCGCCCGACCCCGCATCGCAACCGGGGGCAATTCTTCTCCTTCTCCGGGTTGCCAAGCTCCGGCGGAAAGAGTATTTCTCTCGCGCGCATGGGGCTTCGCACCCCCACGGCGCCGCTGTAGCTCAGTCGGTAGAGCAACGCATTCGTAATGCGTGGGTCGGCGGTTCGAATCCGTCCAGCGGCACCATTTCCGCCTCTTCGCTCGACGATCTTCTTTCCTCAAGTCGAGCCATATCTCCGGGGCGGCCGTACGAACTTACGATCCGTCCAGCGCCACGTCTCCCGCATCGCCGTCGCTGTCGCCCTCGTCGGTTCGGCAGCTCACCTGATCCTCCGACATACCGACCGTCGATGCAAAGAAGCCCGCGGCGGCGAGAGTGGGGATCACCCATACCATCTGCTCGGTAAGATAGGCCGCCGTATAGCTGGGAACCAGAACGATCAATGCCTTGATGAGCGCCAGCTTGAGATGTGGCACCGCTCGCCCCCCATTTCATGAGCAGATCAGGGAGCCCGGCCAGAACCTCGTGATCGTCACGAAAACAGAAGCTCCCCCGCCACTGCGGATCCGTTGCCCGGTTGCCCCCGCCTCCGCGGTCAGCGCGGTTTCTAGGGTGAGGCCACTGCTCAGCCTCGAGACCAAACCCATGCGCATTTCTACCGGAGCGCCATATACTGCGCAATACGGGCGGAACCGGTTCGAAGGCCGGCGCGATAGCCGTGCCAAACAATCAGGGCCGATCCCAGAGTCATCATGGCACTGGACACGCAATCATAAGTTAATTATCATTTTATATACACGCATTGATAAACAACCCGCCGCTCCGCATGGCGCGTGACGGCTACCCGGATCCGTTCGCGAAAGGAGCGTTCATCGCCGGCTGTTCGATACCCCGGACTCAATCAAAAGTTGATTAACACAAAAACATCACATGAAACGAGCATGGCACGGATCGGGATACTCGGCCATCGCGGCTGGTGGCGCAGGACGGAGGAGAGGAACACGCTCAAGGCGATGGAGCGCTGCTTCGCAGCAGGGTTCGGGGTGGAGACCGATCTTCGCGACCATGGCGGCGGCCTGGTGGTCAGTCACGATCCGCCGGATGCGGGCGCGCCTGCCTGGGCCGAGGTCCTCGCGCTGTGGGACCGTCATGGCCGGCCGGGCACACTCGCCCTCAACATCAAGGCCGACGGGCTCCAGAAGCGGATCGGCGAGGCGATGGCAGGCATTGGCCGCGACAGGTACTTCGTCTTCGACATGTCGGTTCCCGACACGGCCGGCTATCTCCATGACGGGCTCCCTGTCTTCGTCCGCCACAGTGAGCACGAGCCCGTGCCGGCCTTCTACGAGCGCGCGGACGGCATATGGCTCGACGCGTTCGAGGGCGAATGGACGACCGCGGAGACGTTCGACGCTCATATCCGCGCCGGCAAACGCCTGGCCCTTGTGTCCCCCGAGCTCCATGGCCGACCGCACAGGATGGTCTGGGCGCGCTGGCGATCATGGCTTGCCGGCAGCGATGCCGACATCCTGCTGTGTACCGATTTCCCGGATCAGGCGAAGGACGCGTTCAATGGCTGAGATCAAGGCGATCCTCTTCGACATGGATGGCGTGCTGGTGGATGCGCGCGACTGGCACTACGAGGCTCTGAACAAGGCGCTGGCGCCCTTCGGCATGGAGATCGGCCGCGACGAGCACCTGTCCACCTTCGACGGCCTGCCGACGCGCCGCAAGCTCAAGACGCTCAGTGCCTCGCGCGGCCTGCCGGAAGCCCTCCACGAATTCCTCAACGCGCTGAAACAACGCTATACCGCGCAGATCGTTGCGACGAGCTGCCGCCCGGACTTCCATATCCAGTACGCCCTGTCGAGCCTGCATCAGGACGGCTACCGGATCGCGGTCTGCTCCAATGCGGTGCGCCGGACGGTCGACCAGATGATGGAGATGGCGGGCCTGTCCGACTATCTCGACCTCTCGCTGTCCAACGAGGATGTCGAACGCGCCAAGCCCGATCCGGAAATCTACACTACCGCCATGGCGCGGCTGGACCTTGCACCCGGCGACTGCCTGATCGTGGAGGACAACGACAACGGCATCCGCGCGGCCCGGGCGAGCGGCGGGCATGTGATGGAGGTCTCCGGCGTGACGGACGTGACCTATGACCGCATCCGGTCGTCCATAGAACTCGCCGCGCGCGAACCGGAGTGCGCCCCATGAATATCCTGATCCCCATGGCCGGCGGCGACAGCTTCTTCCCGCGCGAGGACTTCCACTTTCCAAAGCCCCTGATCGAGATCGCCGGCGTGCCGCTGATCGAGCGTGTCGTCGCTAATCTCACCGCCTCGCTCGCGGGCCGCCCGATCTTCATCGCCCGCGCGGAGGACTGTCGGCAATTCTCCATCGACCAGATCATCCGGCTGCTGTGCGGCGACGATACCGAGGTGCTGGCGCTCGACAATCCGACGCGGGGCGCGGCCTGTTCCGCGCTCATGGCCGTCGACCATATCGATACCGAAGAACCGCTGATCGTCTCCAATGGCGACCAGCTGATCGAGGCCGACCTCGGTAGCATCGTCGCCGATTTCGAGCATCGCGGGCTCGATGCCGGCGTCATCACCTTCGCGTCGGTCCACCCCCGCTGGTCCTATGTGCGCACCGGCGAGACGGGCCTCGTCACGGAAGCCGCGGAAAAACGCGTGATCAGCCGCAACGCGATCGCCGGCTTCTACTATTTCCGCCACGGACGGGACTTCGTGGCCGCCGTCAAGCGCATGATCCTGCTCGGTGACGAGGTAGACGGCCACTACTATATCGCGCCGGCCCTCAACCAGATGATCCTGCAGGGCCAGCGCGTGGGCCACTGCTCGATTCCGGCGGGCGCCTATCGCAGCCTGTATTCGCCGCAGAAGATGCGCGAGTTCGAAGCCCTCCTGCAGGAGGAACGGCGCACTGGCGAGACGGCGGACAAGGACCCCACCATCACGGTCGCCATTCCCATGGCGGGTGCAGGCAGCCGCTTCGCGAAGGTCGGCTACGACAAGCCCAAGCCGTTCATCGACGTCCAGGGGCGCCCGATGATCGGCCATGTTCTCGACAATCTCGATGTTCCGAAGGCGCGCTACGTGCTCATCGCCCAGCAGGACCATCTCGACGCGGAGCGCGCGCTCGCCGATACGCTCCGGCGCGAGCATAGCGTCTCATTCGTCCCCATCTCGGGGTTGACGGAGGGGGCAGCCTGCACCGTTCTCAGGGCGCGCGCACTCATCGCCGACGACACCCCGCTCCTGATTGCCAACAGCGACCAGCTCGTCGACTTCGATGCCGGCGACTTCATCCGCGACTGCCGACGGCGCGGCCTCGACGGCTCCATCCTGGTATTCCGCGACGAGGGGCGCGACCCCAAATGGTCGTTCGCCAGGCTCGACCGGAACGGCCTAGTGGCGGAGGTGCGCGAGAAGGAGCCGGTCTCCGACCTCGCGACCGCCGGCATCTATCTGTTCATGCGCGGCCGGACCTTCCTCGACGCGGCCATCGACATGATCGCCCGCAATGAGCGCGTCAACGGCGAATTCTATGTCGGCCCGGTCTATAACGACGCCATCGCCGCCGGCGCGCGGATCGGCCTCTACGAGGTGCCCGCGGGCGCCATGCACGGACTCGGCACGCCGGAGGATCTCGATCTCTACCTGGAGCATATCGCCGGGTGAGCTCAGGCCTCACATGCATCGTCCCGCTCGCCGGGCCGGACGTCGTGCAGCCGGGCGGGCGGATCAAGCCGCTCTCGGAGGTGGAGGGCATGCCGCTGGTGGAGCGTGCCATCACCTCGCGGCGCTGGTGGCGGGAGGGACTCGTCAATTCCTCTGGCCTGATCTTCGTCCTGAGATCCGACCTGCCGGAGACCGCCGTCATCGACCGTGTCCTGCAAACGCGCTTTCCCGGCTGCCGCACGGTCCGCCTCGGCGGGCTCACGCGCGGCGCGCTCCTGTCGGCCATGGCGGGGAGCGCCCTCGTCGACCGCTTCGACACACCCCTGTGCATCGATCTCGTCGACATTCTCTACGAGATCGACCCCGGGCCGGTGGCCGCATTCCTGTCGGATCCCGGAGCGGACGGCCTCGTCCCCTGGTTCCGGGCAAGCGAGCCCAGCTACAGCTATCTCGTCACCGACGACGCGGGCCATGTGACGGAGACTGCTGAAAAGCGGGTCATCTCCCAACGCGCCTCGGCGGGCACCTATTTCTTCCGGAACGCGGCCGTTTTCCTCAAGGCGGCCGCCTGGTCCATGACGGCGACGCGGGACGGACCGAACGGCGGCCCTGTCTTCGTCTGCCCCGCCTATAACGGCCTGATCGAGGCCGGCGGGCGCATCGACGCCATCGAGGTGCACGAGGTGGTTCCGCTCTCCCCCGCCTTTCACGCCCCGATGGGTGCGGGATAACAGGACCGCGACGGTTCCCGGGCGATCCCCCACACATTGCGGATGGCGGTGCCGTAATATTACCATTGCGCTGTGCCACCCAGCGGTATCGAATCCTGACCCCCTAGAACGGAGGACGGCAGCGCGCATGGCGAGCCTCGACGTCGTCGCATGGCTACTCCTGATCGGATCGGCCCTGATCCTGATCGGTATTGCCTCGAGCCTGGTCGCGCGGCGCTTCGGCGCTCCCCTGCTCTTCGTCTTCCTGCTGATCGGCATGCTCGCCGGCCAGGACGGGCCGGGCGGCATCGTCTTCAACGACTATCAGGCAACCTATCTGGTCGGCTCCACCGCCCTTGCCATCATCCTGTTCGACGGGGGCTTGCGCACGCGCCTGTCGATCTTCCGGGGCGTGCTGGTGCCGGCGCTGCTGCTCGCCACCGTCGGCGTCGTGCTGACGACAGCCATACTGGCCGTCATCATCGCCTTCGTGCTCGATTTCAGCTGGCTCGAATCGGCGCTTCTCGGCGGGATCGTGGCCTCCACGGACGCCGCCGCCGTGTTCTTCCTCCTGCGCTCGGGCGGCCTGCAGCTCCGGCCCAAGGTCGGCGCCATCCTGGAGATCGAATCCGGCACCAACGACCCGATCGCCATGTTCCTGACGGTGCTGCTGACCGGGCTCGTGCTCTCCGACGGGGTCGCGGGCGGATCGCTCGTCGCGCTCGACCTCGTCAGGCAGGGGCTGATCGGCGCGGCCTTCGGCACAGCCGGCGGCTTTGCCGCGGTGTGGTGCCTCAACCGGCTCGACCTGCCCTCCGGCCTTCACCCTCTGCTCGTCAGCGCGGCGGTGGTCCTCGTCTTCGCGCTCGCGGGCCTTGTCGGCGGCAGCGGCTTCCTCGCCGTCTATCTGATGGGCCTCGTGCTCGGCAACCGGCCGATCCGGGCCTATCCCTCCATCGTCTCCTTCCACGAGGCGGCGACATGGCTCAGCCAGATCGTGATGTTCCTCGTGCTGGGCCTCCTGGTCACGCCGACGACGCTCGTCGAATATGCCGTGCCGGGCGTCATCATCGCAGTGCTGCTCATCCTCCTCGCGCGCCCCGCCGCCGTAGTCCTGTGCCTCCTGCCCTTCGGCCTGCAATGGCGCGAGCTCGGCTTCGTCTCGTGGGTGGGCCTGCGCGGCGCGGTCAGCATCTTCCTCGCCGCCATCCCGACGCTCGCGGGCGTTCCCGATGCGGATGCCTATTTCAATGTCGCCTTCTTCGTCGTGCTCATCTCGCTTGTCGTGCAGGGCTGGAGCATCCGCCCGCTCGCCATGAAGCTCGGCCTCGCCCTGCCGGGCAACGCGCCCTCGGTGAGCCGCGTGGAGCTCGACCTGCCCGGACAGGTCGACCAGGAACTCGTCGGCTACCCCCTGACGGAGGACGCGCCCGTTCTCGCGCTCGGCGCGCTGCCGCCCTGGGTCCGCCTCGTCATGGTGGTCCGCAAGGAAACCATCCATTCCGCCGAGGAGGCCGGCACGCTGAGACCCGGCGACTATGCCTATTTCCTCGTGCCGCCCCAGCGCGTCGACCGGCTCGACCGGCTGTTCACGCCGCGCCAGTCGCTCAGCCCGCCCTTCGGCGAACTGCCCGTCAACACGGACGCCGCGATCGCCGCCCTGGCCGAGCTCTACGGCCTCGTCGTACCCCAGGGGGACGAGGACCTGACGGTCTGCGACTTCATGCTGAAATATCTCGACGACGAGCCGGAGACGGGCGATGCGCTGGTGGTGGGCGATGCCACGCTCGTCGTGCGCGAGGCCGGCGACGGCGAGATCCGCCGCATCGGCCTGCAGCTCCCCGAGCTCACCGCCAGCGGCTTCAATCTCGACCGGCTGTCGAGGCTGCGCCAGGACGCGGCCTCTCTGTGGCAGCGCACGCGCACAAGGGTGCGGCCCTGACGCGTATGCCGCTCGTCCGCCCCCGGACGCCGTGATATAGTCGAGCTCCGGGGAGAGGAGCGAACGTCTCGGGACAATCCAAATGCATCGTTATGTCTGGCTGCTTGCGCTGGCGGCCTCGTTCAGCGCGTCCATTCATGCGGTCCGTGCCGAAACGCCGGAAGAGCGCGGCGCCTATCTCGTCGAAACCGTCGCGGCCTGCGGCAACTGCCATACGCCGAGAGGGCCGGATGGCGCCCCGCTCACCGGAAAGGCGCTGGCCGGCGGGGTCGTCATCGAGCTGCCGGCCTTCACCGCCATCGGCGCCAACATCACGCCCGATATCGAGACCGGCATCGGCGGCTGGAGCGACGCGGAGATCGCCACCGCCATCCGCGAGGGCAAGCGGCCGGACGGAACGCTGATCGGTCCGCCCATGCCGTTCAACTTCTACCGCCATATCTCCGACCGCGACATGCACGCCATCGTCGCCTATCTCAGGACCGTCCCGGCCGTCGCCAACGAGGTGCCGGCCTCCGAATACCGAATTCCCCTGCCCGATGCCTACGGACCTCCGGCGACCCCAGTGCCGGAGGTGCCGCGCGACGACAAGGTCGCCTATGGCGCCTATCTCGCCGGCCCCGTCGGCCATTGCCTTGAATGCCACACGCCCAGGGTGGGCGGCCATCCGGACCTTGAGAACCGGCCCGGCGCCGGCGGCATGGAACTGCCGGCCCCCGGCGGCGGGATCGTCGTGGCGCCGAACATCACGCCCCATTCCGACAAGGGGATCGGTAGCTGGAGCGATGCGGAGATCAAGACCGCCATCACCCGGGGCGTACGCCCGGACGGCACCGAGCTCGCGCCGGTCATGGCATTTGCCTGGTATGCGAACATGTCGGAGGAGGATCTCGACGCCATCGTCGCCTATCTGCGCACGCTGAAGCCCGTGTCGCACTAGGTTGCTTTCAGGAAAAGTGGAGACCACTTTTCCGGTTCGAAAGCGCGGCGATACAGGGACCTGGAGGGCATTGAGTGAACATGAGTTCACGAAATGCGCTCCAGGCACCAAACCCGGCCGGGGACCTCCCTGAAGCCCGCCAGCACACGCCTCAGCCGCCGGCGGGAGCCTCCTCGTTCTCGCCGGAGACCTCGTCCGTCCAGGCGGTGCCCATCGGCGTCGTGCGGGTAGGCACGACCACATACGACACCTGATCGTCGCCGCTCGGCGCTTCCCGCCGTGTCATGCGGTAGAGGGCAAAAAGTGCGATCCCCGCATGGACGACGCAGAGATACCACAGGAAGCCCTCCGCTCCGACGCGGCCCATGACCCAGCCCGTGGTCGACGGCCCGAGCACCGCGCCGAGCCCGCCGACGAGCACCAGCCCGCTGCTGGCGGCGACCATCTGGCGCGGCTCCAGATGGTCGTTGGCATAGGCCAGGAACAGCGAGTAGAGCGTCAGCGCCGTGCCCCCGATCCCCGCGGCGATGGCCATGAAGCCGATCCTGGAGATATCTGCGACCGGCACGGCGAGCGCGGCAAGCGCGGCGGCCGCCAGCGCCGTCCCGGTAATCACCTTGCGCCGGTCCATGATGTCGGAGAGCTTGCCGATCGGCCACTGAAGCACCGCGCCGCCGGCGATCAGCACGCCCATGAAGACAGAAACCTCCGCAACGGAGAGCCCGCTCATGCGCGCATAGACGGCGCCCATGCCGAAGATGGTTCCGTTGACGATGCCGGTCGCGAAACAGCCGAGCGTGCCGAGCGGCGTGATCCGGTAGAGCTGCCTCAGGCTCAGCGGATCGGGCGCGTCCGAATCGGGCTGGCGCGTGGCCGACAGCAGGATCGGGACGACCGCGAAGGACACGATCACCGAAATCAGGATGAACAGGTCCGGCGTCGACGGGCTGGCGACATTGAGCAGCGCCTGTCCGCCGCCGAGCCCCATGAAGGTCACGATCATGTAGACGGACAGAAGCCGCCCGCGCAGCTCGTTGCTCGCCCGGTCGTTCAGCCAGCTCTCCGCGACCACATAGAGCCCGGCATAGGCGAAGCCCGTGAACAGCCGCATGAGTCCCCACACGACCGGCGTGACGAAGACCGCATGAACGAGGATCGTCATCGAGGCGAGGGAGGCCAGCGCCGCGAACACGCGCACATGGCCGACGCGGGCCACCGCGCGCGGCGTGAGCGTTGAGCCCGCCAGGAAGCCCACGAAATAGCCCGACATGACGAGGCCGGTCACCGTGGAGCCGAAATCCTCCGTGGAGGCGCGCACGCCGAGCAGGCTGCTCTGCAGCCCGTTGCCGACCATCAGAAGGCCGATGCCGAACAGCAGCGCCCACACGCCCCAAGCGGCAGACAGCGTTTCGTTGCGGGCCACGCGGGCAGCAAGGCTCGAAGCCATGACGGCCTCCATGTTCGAGGATGCGCCCCCTGCATCTGCCAGCGATGCATAGGCGATCCTTTCAGGCAGGACAATGACGGATCGGAAGTCTGAAATTCAAGGGCACGTTCGCCTCGCCGCTCGGGCAAGGGCACCGCGGGCTCAATGCCCGCAGCTCGGGGCAGTTTACCGTCTGGAACCGACCGGGCCTCGTCCCGGAGCGACATCGCCATGTCGCTTCCCGGCCGTCCATACCCGTGCAACCCTCGGGCTGGCCGAAACGGTGTGCCCATGCTATCGATCAAGGCATGTTACGTGCATTGAAGAAACTCTTTCCCACCGATCAGGGGTCGGGCGCCACCGACCGGAGCCTCGAACTCGCCATGGCCGCGCTCCTGGTGCGCGCCAGCGTCATCGATCAGGACCCGGCGCCGGAAGAAGCCCGGCGCATCGAGGCGCTTCTGGCGGAGCGGTTCGAGCTCTCCCGCGAGGCCGTGGAAGCCCTCATGCAGGAAGCCCGCGAGGAGGAGGCGGAGGCTGTCGACCTCTACCGCTTCACGCGGGTCGTGACGGAAAATCTCGACCAGGAGGGCCGCAAGTCCCTCGTGGAGATGCTCTGGGACGTGGTCCTGGCCGATGGCCGGGTCGATCCGTTCGAGGAGAATCTCGTCTGGCGCGTGGCGGAACTGATCGGGGTGTCCACGCGCGACAGGGTGACACTACGCAAGGCGGTGGAGCAGCGTCTCGCAACGTCGGGCGACGCGGCGGCACGGCCGGAGAACGGGGCAATGTGAGGACCGACACGCATGCCTGACGCGGAGGGGCGGACGCTTGCACTGATTACCGGGGCATCCGGGGGGATCGGGGAGGCCTTTGCCCGCGAGATCGCCGCGGACGGCCATGCGGTCGCCCTCGTCGCCCGGGACGAGGACCAGCTCAACCGGGTCGCCGGCGTCATCGCCAGCACGACCGACATGCCCGCCTATCCCATCGTTCTCGATCTGGCGGAGCCCGACGCGGCCGACCGGCTCATCGCGGCGCTGACCCGGCGCGGCCTCGATCCCGACATCCTCGTCAACAATGCGGGTTTCGGCCTCGTCGGCCCCGCGCTCGAACTCGACCGCTCCGAGCAGGTCGCGATGATCGACCTCAATGTGCGCGCCCTGGCCGACCTCGCGCTCGCGCTGCTGCCGGCCATGCGCGAGCGCGGCACGGGCGGCATCGTCAACATGGCCTCGCTCGCCTCCTTCATGCCCGGCCCCGGAATGGCGGTCTACTACGCCACAAAGGCCTTCGTCCTGTCCTTTTCCGAGGCCCTGTCGTCGGAACTCGCCGGCACCGGCGTGACGGTGACGGCGGTCTGCCCGGGCCCGGTGCCGACGGGCTTCCAGCCGCGCTCCGGGATGGAGGAGGTGCGGGCCTACAGGAGGGCGCGCAAGATGTCCGCGCCGGACGTCGCCCGTCTCGGCTGGGCCGGCTTCAAACAGGGCAAGCGCACCGTCATCCCCGGCCTGTCGACCTATGCGACCGCCCAGTTCGTCAGTATCCTGCCCCGCGGGCTGCTCCTGCCGGCGATCAAGTTCTTCCAGCGAAAGGATTGATGCCACCCATGACCGCGAATGGCCGCCTGACAGGAAAGACGGTGCTCGTCACCGGCGCGGCTCGCGGCATCGGCCTGTGCTGCGCGCGCATGATGGCGCTTCAGGGCGCCGCCGTCGCGCTGGCCGATATCGACCACGAGGCCGTCGAGCTCGCCGCCGGTGCGGTCGCCTCGGAAACACGCCGGCCCGCGATCGCCATACCGCTCGACGTCGCCGACGGGGCAGGCTGGCAGATGGCGGTGGCCGACACCGAGCGCGAGCTCGGCGGCCTCAACGTGCTCGTCAACAATGCCGGCATCTGCATTCCCGGCACCGTGGAGGAACTCGACGAGGCCGACTGGGACCGGACCATGGCGGTGGACCTCAAGTCGGTCTTCCTCGGCTGCCGCACCGCCCTGCCGGTCATGGCGCGCTATGCGCCGGGCGCCATCGTCAACATCTCCTCCATCTCCGGCCTCGTCGCGGGCCACAACATGGCCGCCTACAACGCCGCCAAGGCCGGCGTCCACATGCTCACCAAGTCAGTGGCGCTGCACGCCGCGCGCAAGGGCTACGACATCCGCGCGAACTCCGTCCATCCGGCCTTCGTGGACACCGGCATGGTCGACGAGGTGGTGGGGGGAAGCGATCCGCGCGCCGCGCGCGCCAAGCTCGCCCGCCAGATCCCGCTCGGCACCATCGGCCTGCCGGAGGATGTGGGCCATGCCGTCGTCTATCTGGCCAGCGACGAGGCCCGTTTCATGACGGGTGCGGAGATAAAACTCGACGGGGGGTTGAGCGCCATGTAGCTTCAGCCCGCTTTCATTCTGAATTTCAGCACTTATCTGTAATCCGAAATGGCTCTTCGAACCGATACCCACATGATGAAACCCGGAGCGAACGGCAAGATCCTGATCGTGGTCCACCAGGAGAGGTCGACACCCGGCCGCGTGGGCCTGATGCTCAAGGACCGGGGCTACGAACTCGATATCCGCCGGCCCTGCCTTGGCCATCCCCTGCCTGCGACGCTGGAGGACCATGACGGCGTGGTCGTCTTTGGCGGACCGATGAGCGCGAACGACGATTGCGAGGAGTTCATCCGCCGCGAGATCGACTGGCTCGACGTGCCGTTGAAGGAGAACAAGCCCTTTTTCGGCATCTGCCTCGGTGCCCAGCTTCTCGCCCGCCATCTGGGGGCGGAGGTGTCCCGGCATCCCGAAGGGCTGGTCGAGATCGGCTATTTCCCGATCCGGCCGACCGAGCCCGGCCGTCATCTCGGCCCCTGGCCGGACCATGTCTATCAGTGGCATCAGGAGGGCTTCACCCTGCCGTCCGGCGCGCGGCTGATCGCTGAAGGCGAGCGCTATCCGAACCAGGCCTACGCCTATGGCGACAACGCCTTCGGTATCCAGTTCCACCCCGAGCTGACGCTCGCCATGATGTATCGCTGGACGACGCGGGGGGCGCCGCGGCTGAAGCTTCCTGGCGCGAAGCCCCGCTCCACCCACTTCGAGGATCGCTGGGTCCACGACCGCGCGGTGCGCGCCTGGTTGTCGCGATTCCTCGACCGGTGGCTTGCGGGCGATGCCGCAGCGGAACCCTACGCCCAGGCCGCCGAGTAGGTCTGGATGGAAAAAGGGGCGCGAGACATGAGCCCGCGCGCCCCCAAAGCGACAGTCGGCCGGTGCCGTTTCAGTCGGATCGGATAGCGTTCTAACCGTGCGGGGCGAAATTGTCCCGCCGGTAGGCCGGCTCGAAGCCGAAGCGCTCGAGATTGCGGTAGGAATGCTGCGGATCGCCCGGCACGGCCTCGCCGGTGGTCGTCACCAGATGGCGGCAGCCCAGATCGAGCGCGTCGCGGATGCGCCGGGCAAGGAGCGCCCCCTGGCTTCCCCGGCGACGATAGTCCGGACGCGTCGCCCCGTAATCGAACCAGGCGACATCGCCCTCGATCCGCAAGGCGCCGGTGCCCACCGGCTCGTCCCCGTCGAAGGTCATGTAGAGCCACCAGCCGGGCTGGCCGGCGAGCCCGCCGACGAGCTCCCCGCCGGCCTGCGAGAAGCCGAACGCCCGGCCGGCGATGCGCCCGAACGCATTGGCGAGCTCGGGACCGACCCGTGCGACATGGAGCGATGTCTCCACCTCCGGCGGCGCCTGCCTGCCGCGCGCGAACTTCATCCAGCCGCGCGCCGGCGCAAGCCCCTTCGCTGCAAGCCAGGTGCCAAGCGCGGCTGGCTCGGCCTGCGGATGGATATGGACGAAGTAGCGCTCTACGCCGGCGGCCTCGTAGAGGTCCACGATCTCCGCAAGCGCCTCCGGCGTCGCGGGCGTGCCGAGTCCGAGCCCGTGCGTGCGGTTCAGCACGATGTTCGGATCGCGGCCAACGACCGAGACGAGCGCGCCGCCCACCTCGTGGAGCCCGAGCCCCAGCCTCGCCCGCAGATCGTCGCCGGCGGCGGCATGGAGGTCACGCAGCGCCAATCGCTCGATCCATTCCCCCTCTCCCCCGGCGCGCGCCGCGGCCCGCGCCGGGCTGTCGATAATGGCGGTCATCGGTCAACCTCCCGATAAGGCCCTTCAGGGCCGGCAGATATAGTAGTTGTTCTGGATATCGTGCTCGAGCGTCCGCACCTCGGTCTCCGCGAAGCCCGCCGCGGCGAGATAGTCGAGCGCCTTCTCCTCGCCCCACATCGCGCCGAGCCCCTCGCCGCCCTGGGCGAGCGATACCGTCATGCAGTGCATGCAGGAGACGGTGTAGAGCAGCGGACCGAGCGGGTGGTCGGTGTTCAGATGCACGTGCGAGTGCCCGCGAATGTCCTGCGCGAGATAGACCCCATCGGGCTTCAGCGTGCGGTGGATGCCCTTGAGGAGCGCAAGCGGCTCCTTCTGGTCGTGCACGGCGTCGAAGGTGGTCACGAGGTCGAAGGCCTCCGGCTCGGCGGTCCGGTCGAAATCGCTCAGATCGCGCGCCTCGAAGGTCACATTGGCGTTGCCGCTCTCGCGTGCCTCGTTTCGGGCATAGGCGATGGCCTCCTCCGACAGGTCGTAGCCGACGAAGCGGCTGTTCGGGAACAGCCGTGCCATCAGGTTGAGCGCCTTCCCGCGGCCGCAGCCGGCGTCGAGCACCCGGATGCCCTGTGCCAGCCTGTCCGACAGCCCCGGCACCAGCGGCAGGATGTGCCCCTCGAGCGCGGGCAGAACCGTCTGCCCGCTATCCTCCGCCATTACCTCGTGGAAGCGGCGATAGCGCTCATAGGGCACGCCGCCGCCATTGCGGAAGCAATCGACGATATCGTCCTCGACCGATCCGAGCACACCGATGAACTGGCCGTAGATAGCGAAGTTCTCGTCGCTGGAGCGGGTCATGATCGCGGCGTGCTCGGCCGGCAGGCGATAGGTCGCGCCTTCGGGGTCGTGCTCGACGATACCGCCGACGGTCATCGCGCCGAGCCATTCGCGGACATAGCGCTCATCGAGGCCCGCCTTGGCGGCAATGGCCTCGCTGGTCGCCGCGTCCATGCCGGCCATCGTGTCGAACAGGCCGGTGCGATGGCCGATGGACAGCATCAGCGAAAGCGCGCCGGAATTGAAGAGGTCGACGAGGCGCTCGCCGAAGGCTTCGGCCCTGGCCGAATCGAAGGCGGCCGCCGTCTCGGCCGGGATCTCGGACTGGAACTGTCTGGTCTCTGTCATGGTCATCACCTTATTTATACCAACTAGTCTGTTTGTTCGATAAACACACCAATCCGCAGATGTCAATATTTTCCGTCAAAATTTCGAGAAGCTCGATCCGGATCGGGTAGCCACGCGTCATCGAACTGCGACATAACAGACCAGTCGGCATGAACGGAACTTGAACGCGATCCGCGATGGCCTATCTTCGAAGGCGGGACGATGGACGGACGGCTCCCGTTGCGGGCCGGCCCTGCGGATGGCGACGATGGCGAGAGACGGAACGGCGACACGCACGAAGATCATGGACGCGGCGGAGGCGCTGACCCTCGACCATGGCTTCTCCGCCTCCTCCGTCGATCGCATCATCGAACGGGCGGGCGTCACCAAGGGCAGCTTCTTCTATCATTTCGACAGCAAGGCCGCGCTCGCCCGGGCGCTCGTGGAGCGCTACGCGGCGGCGGATCTGGAGCATCTGGAAGGCAACATGGCCCGTGCGGAGGCGCTCTCGCGCGACCCGCTCCAGCAGCTCATCATCTTCGTCGGGTTGTTCCGGGAGGCCGCGGAGGCGCTGACGGAGCCCTATCCGGGGTGCCTGTTCTCCTCCTACATCCACGAGAGCGGTCTCATGGACAGCGCCATCCTCGACATCATTCAGGTTACCATCGACCGCTGGCGCAAGCGCGTGGGGGACAAGATCGATCGGGCCGCCGCGCTCCACCCGCCCCGGCTGCCGGTCGACCTCGCCAGCCTGGCGGACATGCTGACGGTGATCTTCGAGGGGGCGTTCATCGTCTCCAAGGTCATGAAGGACCCCAGGACGGTCGCCCAGCAGCTCGACCATTACCGCAACTATCTGGAGCTGCTCTTCGCCCCCGCCGACACCCGGACCGACGATACCCGGCGCGAAGTCGGCCTCGACGCGTGAGCCGCTGGCGTCAGCCCCTCGACGCGACGACCCTGTCGTGCCAGAAGGCAGCCGCCAGCCCCCAGAAGCCGGCATTGAGGATCAGGGCGCCTGCAAGCATGACGGGCGATGACAGGTCGGCGCCGAAGACAAAGACGGCCGCGACCGTCGCCAGGATGCCGACGATCGGCCCGCGCACCCACCAATGGGGCCGCAACAGGGGTACGGTGAGAAGGAGCCCCCATACGCCGCCCCAGACGGTCTGCTTGTAGAAGAAGGCCGCCGACCGGAAGGTCTCCACCATGGCCGGCGCGTCGATGAGGCCGGCTGCAATGAAGAGATACGCGCCGGCGAAGAAGCCGACCGCGCCCACGCAACCGGACACAAACGACAGGGACAAACCGCGCAAAAGGTCCATGGGAAACACCTCGCCTCAAGCCGGCGGCCGCACCGGATCCGATGCGCCTCGCCCGGCCGGTCCCGCGATCCGCCACAGTGTCAGTACAGGGAGATTATCACGGCCGGCGGGCCGCCAACCCATGACAAGCCCGTGATGCGGGCTTGAGGCACCAAAGGCCCACCGTCCGCACCATGACAGCGTGAACCGGATCCGGCTGATCGATGGGAGGAAATGGTGGAGCCGAGGGGAATCGAACCCCTGACCTCGACATTGCGAACGTCGCGCTCTCCCAACTGAGCTACGGCCCCACGGAATGTGGGCGCTATGTAGGCGTGCGCCGGCCTCCCTGTCAAGACACTGTGAGGCCCCATCGACAGGCTGGCGTCCGACCGCGTCTCGGCTTGAGGATCCGGCGGATATCGGTCCCCGGATCCCGAAGCCGGACTCCCGTCGTCATTCCCGCGAAAGCGGGACGCATGAGCGGAGCGAGAGACATGGATCCCCGCCTTCGCGGGGATGACGGACAGCAAATGCCGAAGCGGGCCATGTGGCCAGCACCTCCCGGATCGCCCCCGGGACGGCATAGGCATGACGGCCGGCGATCCCGGCCCATGCCCCGCCACCAGGAGGAACGTGGGAGAGCCGAGCCGGGCCGTCATTTCAGAACCGAGATGCCACCAGGCGTCCAGTCGGCTTGCACGCGGGCAGTACGGGCGCTACATCTCTGCGTGAACTGACGGACAAGCGCGAGGCGGAGCGAGCAATGAACCCTATTCTCTGGCTGGTCCTCACCGTGATCAACCTCTATATCTGGATCATCATTGCCGGGGCGATCCTGAGCTGGCTTTTCGCCTTCAACATCATCAATGCCGGAAACAGTTTCGTGCGCCAGATCGCCTATACGATCGACGCGCTCACCGAGCCGCTGCTCGGGCCCATCAGGCGCGTCCTGCCCAATCTCGGCGGCATCGACATCTCGCCCGTCATCCTGATCCTGGGCCTGCTCTTCCTGGAGCGCATGATCGTCTATTACGTCGCCGGCGCCCTCTAGGCTCATGGCGGCCCCTGCCGTCTCGCGCGAGGCCGGAGACGGCCTTCTCGTCTTCGCCCGCGTCACGCCCAAGGCCCCGCGCGACGGGATCGACGGCATATGGCGGGGAGACGACGGCCGTCAGGCCGTGAAGGTCCGCGTGCGCGCCGCGCCTGAGAAGGGGGCGGCCAACAAGGCGGTGGCCACCGTGCTCGCAAGGGCGCTCGGGCGGCCGAAATCAGCGGGCGAGGTGGTCGCCGGGCCGAAGGACCGGATGAAGACGGTCCTGATTCGCGGGGATACGAAGGCATTGCAGGCGGCACTTGGCCGCCTGCTTGCCGATAGCCCGTAAGGGATCATTCAAGGAGGCATCGGGGCAGGCTGGCGAGAAACGAGCCCTCGCCGCCCGCCGCGCCGGTCATTCGGCGGCCGTCTGGCTCTCCTGCTGGACGGAGCGCATGATGAGCTCGCGCGCCTCGTCCGGGCCGCCCCAACGCACGATCTCGGTCCACTTGCCGTTCTCCAGATCCTTGTAGTGCTCGAAGAAGTGAGCGATCTGGTGCAGCAGGATATCCGGCAGGTCGGTATAGGTCTCGACCTTGTCGTACATCTTGGTGAGCTTGTGGGACGGCACGGCGATGATCTTCTCGTCCTCGCCGGACTCGTCGCGCATGTAGAACACGCCGACGGGGCGGCAATTGATCACCGAGCCCGGCATGAGCGCGCGCCGGTTGGCGACCAGCACGTCGAGCGGGTCGCCGTCGTCGGCCAGCGTGTGGGGCACGAAGCCGTAATTGCCCGGATACCGCATGGACGTATAGAGGAAGCGGTCGACGACCATGGTGCCCGACGCCTTGTCCATCTCGTACTTGATGGGCTCGCCGCCGATCGGCACCTCGATGATCACATTGATGTCGTCCGGCGGGGTCTTGCCCACGGCAATGGCGTCCAGTCGCATGAAAACACTCTCTTCACGTCGTTGATCAGGGATCTATTGCATCGCACAAATACCGAACCACGGCACAAATGCAAGTCAACACTTGTCGACATGCCATTGTAACGCCGGTTCGGTCTAAAGTGTGACACTCGCAGCCCGCCAACCCAACGAGCCCGGCCATGAGCGAACAGGAAACGCCCAAGCCATCCGCCATGCCGGTCCTCGTCTGGTTCCGGATCGGCTTTCTGATCTTCGGCGGGCCCGCGGCCCACATCGCGCTGATCCATGCGGAAGCGGTCGAGCGCCGCAAGCTCGCCACGGAGGCCGACTTCCTGCGCGGCCTGAGCTTCGCCATGCTGCTGCCGGGCCCGGAGGCGATGCAGCTCGCCACCTATCTCGGCTGGCGCGCCCACGGGCTTGCCGGCGGTCTCGTCGCAGGCCTCGGCTTCATGCTGCCCGGCGCCGCCATCATGATCGCGGCCACGCTGCTCGTCGCGCTCGGCGGAGACACGGCCTGGATGAGCGCCATCTTCTCCGGCATCCGCCCGGTCATCGTGGCCCTCGTCGCGCTGGCGGCCTGGCGCCTGGGCGCACGGGCGCTCGCAACGCCCGCAGCCATGGCCATCGCGCTCGCGGTCTTTCTCGCCCTCGTGCTCACGCCCGTCCCCCTGCCGCTCGCCATCGTGGCCGCGGGCCTTGCGGGCCTCGCCATGCCCTCGCGGCTGATCGTGCCCGACAGCGGGGCGGATGGCGGCGAGGCGGTCATGCCCGGCACGGCCATCCGCAACCGGTCGCTCGCCGTGCTCGCCGCCGGCATTGTCCTGTGGGGCGCCCTCCTTGCGGGCTTCGGCGTCGTCGGCGGCGACATGCCCGTGCTGCCGGACATCGCACGGCTCATGACCACCGCGGCCCTCCTAACCTTCGGCGGCGCCTATGGCGCGGTCACCTATGTGGGCGAGCAGGCCGTCACGGCCTATGGGTGGCTGACGGCGGGGGACCTCGTCGACGGCCTCGCCCTTGCCGAAACGGTGCCCGGCCCGCTCATCATGTTCAACGCCTTCGTCGGCACGCTGGCGGGCTTCCGCGAGGCCGCGGCCATCGCCCCGGCGATCCTCGCGGGGACGGTCGCGGCCCTCTTCACCTTCCTGCCCTCCTTCGCGATGGTGCTCGCCGGCGCGCCCTATGTGGAGGCACTCCACGCCATCGGCGCGGTGAGGCGCGCGCTGGCCGCGATCACCGCGTCCATCGTGGCCGTGATCGCCAAGCTCGCCCTGTTCCTGGCCTCCGCCGTGCTGTGGCCCGGGGGCACGCCCGACTGGCGCGACATCGCCATCGCGCTCGCAGCCCTCGGGCTCCTCGCCACCGGCCGCGTCGCCGCCCACTGGCTGATCCTCGCCGGCGCCCTCCTCGGAGCGCTCGGCCTGTGGATCCAGTCGTCGCCATGACAGGCCCGGACGCGGGGAACGGGCGAGGCCTGGCGCCGCCCCGCGATCAGCTCCTCTTGGGCGCGAAGCTGTCGGGGTCCGCAATCCGCCAGTAGTGCGCGAATGCGGTGGAGTCCGGGTCGTCGAGCAGCACATTCGGCTCGAGGAACGGATAGATCTCGTCGATCGAACGCACCTCCACCGGGCTCAGCCGATGGGCCAGATGATGCGGCTGGAAATCGGTCGGATGGCTCAGGCCGGCGGCCGCGACGAGCTCGCTCAGCGCGTGAACCGTATGGCGGTGGTAGTTGTGGACGCGCTCCGCCTTGTCCGGAACGACGAGGCCGCGCTGGCGGTCGGGGTCCTGCGTGGCGACGCCTGTCGGGCACTTGCCGGTATGGCAGCGCATAGACATCACGCAACCTACCGAGAACATGAAGGCGCGCGCGGCGTTGCACCAGTCCGCACCGATGGCCATGTTCGCCGCGACGGAGAAGCCGCTCACCACCTTGCCGCTGGCGGCGAGCCGGATATCGTCGCGCAGCCCCGTGCCGACCAGGGCGTTTCGCATGATGATGAGCCCCTCGCGCAGGGGCATGCCGAGATGGTTGGAGAATTCCTCCGGCGCCGCGCCCGTGCCGCCTTCGCCGCCGTCCACCACGATGAAGTCGGGCTTGATGCCCGTCTTGCGCATCGCCTTGCAGATCGCCAGAACCTCGTGGGGGTGGCCGACGCACATCTTGAAGCCGGCCGGCTTGCCGCCGGACAGCTCGCGCAGCTTCGCGACGAACTCCAGAAGCTCGACCGGCGAGGAGAAGGCGCTATGGCCGGAGGGCGACACGCAGTCCTCGCCAACCTCGACGCCGCGTGCCTCGGCGATCTCCGGCGTCACCTTCGCCCCCGGCAGCACGCCGCCATGGCCGGGCTTGGCGCCCTGGCTGAGCTTGATCTCGACCATCTTGACCTGTTCCTCGCACGCCTGTTCGGCGAAGCGGTCGGGGTCGAAATGTCCGGTCTTGTCGCGGCAGCCGAAATAGCCCGATCCGATCTCCCAGACGATATCGCCGCCATGGATCCGGTGATACCGGCTGAAACCGCCCTCGCCCGTATCGTGGTAGAAGCCGCCGCGCTTGGCACCCCAGTTGAGCGCCTCCACGGCATGGGCGCCGAGCGCGCCGAAGCTCATGGCGGAGATGTTGAGGACGGACGCCGAATAGGGTTTGGAGCATTGCGGCCCGCCGACCGTGACGCGGAACGGCTCCTTGGCGACCGGCGCCGGCGAGACGGAATGGGTGATCCATTCATACTCGCTGGCATAGGTGTCGAGCTCGGTGCCGAAAGGATGGACGTCGACGGTATCCTTCGCACGCCGGTAGATCAGCGAGCGCTCGTCGCGGTCATAGGGCCGGCCTTCCAGGTCGTCCTCGACGATATACTGGCGAAGGAACGGCCGCAGCCGCTCCGAGATCCAGCGGAAATGCGCAATGACGGGATAGTTGCGCATCAGCGTGTGCTTCGTCTGAACGACGTTCCACACGCCGAGCAGCGCAAGCGGCACCAGCACGATGAGCGGGATGTAGAAACCGCGCCACACGCCGGCGAGCGCCAGGCACAGAAGCGCCAGCACCACGATGCCGGCGAAAGTTCCGTAGCGAACCGTGAAATCCCACAAGCGCGTAGCCGTCATGGCCTGCCCCCTCTGTCTCAGATCCCGTCACCCCCTCTGCTCTAGCACAGGATGGTTAAGGAGATGAGTCCCCGCGGGACAGGAAGCCGATGCGGTCAGGCGGCAGAGCCGGCCTCGCGGGCGTCTTCGTTCCCGCCGGCAGCGCTGCGCTTCAGGATACCGTCATAGATCTCCTCGTCGCGCACCACGCCGACCACGGCGCCCTGCTCGCTGAGGAGCACGGGGAGGCCGGTGGCGCGGCGCGCCTCGATGATCTCGCGCATGCTGGCTGCGACGGGAGCATTGACGAGGGCATGGCGCGCGGCCTGCTTGTCGGCAAGCGTCTCCTCCAGCGACCTGAGCGCAACGGGCTCACCCGCCAGCTCCGGTGCGCGTGGCACCCCGGCGGCAGAAATTTCCACCGTCAGCCCGCGGTCGGGATCGAGCACGACGCGCCCGTCCGTGCGCACGAACCCGTCGAGCCCGGTCATGAGCGCCGCGCCGTCGAGCACGTTCAGCGGGTTCATATGGGCGACGAACTCCGCCACATACTCGTTCGCCGGATTGAGCACGATCTCCTGCGGCGCGCCGTACTGGACGATGCGCCCCTCCTCCAGAATGGCGATCCGGTTGCCGATCTTGAGCGCCTCGTCGAGATCGTGGCTGACGAAGACGATGGTCTTCCTGAGCGTCTGCTGCAGCTCCAGAAGCTCGTCCTGGAGATGGGTGCGGATGAGCGGATCGAGGGCGGAGAACGGCTCGTCCATCAGGAGGATCGGCGCGTCGGTGGCAAAGGCGCGGGCCAGCCCGACGCGCTGCTGCATGCCGCCGGAGAGCTCGTGGGCGTATTTGCCCGACCACTGGTCGAGATGCACGAGGGCGAGCTGCTTGTGGACCCGCTCGCCGCGCTCCAGCTCCGGCACGCCGGCGAGCTCCAGCCCGAAACCGACATTCTCCGCGACCGTGCGCCAGGGAAACAGCGCGAACTGCTGGAACACCATGGCCACGCGCTGCATCCTGAGGCGCCGCAGGGTGGCGGCGTTGCATTGCGTGACGTCGACCATGTCGTCGCCGTCGCGCACCAGAACCTCGCCGCGCACCGGCCGGTTCAGGCCGTTGACGGCACGGATGAGCGTCGACTTTCCCGAGCCCGACAGCCCCATCAGCACGCAGATCTCGCCCTCCTCCACATCGAGGGTCGCATCCGACATGCCGATGACATGGCCGGTCTTCTCCAGGATCTCCGCGCGGCTCGCGCCCTCGTCGAGCAGCGCCACGGCATCCTTCGGCTCATCGCCGAAGACGATGTCCACATGACGGAAGGAAACGGCGGTTCGTGAGGTCATTTGCCCGCTCCCGACGTCTCGGTCCCCGACCGGCAGATGCGGTCGAGGATGATGGCCACGACGACGATGGCGAGCCCCGATTCGAGCCCCATGGGCACGTTCACCGTGTTGAGCGCGCGCACCACCGGCTTGCCGAGCCCGTCGGCGCCGACAAGGGCGGCGATGACCACCATGGACAGCGACAGCATGATGCACTGGGTGAGCCCCGCCATGATGGTCGGCATGGCGTGCGGCAGCTCGACCTTCCACAGGAGCTGGCGCCTGGTCGCGCCGAAGGCCTCGCCCGCCTCGACAAGCTGGGTGGGCACAGAGGTCACGCCCAGATGGGTCAGCCGGATCGGCGCGGGGATCGCGAAGATCACCGTCGCGACGAGGCCCGGCGCGAGGCCGAGCCCGAACAGGACGAGCGCGGGGATCAGATAGACGAAGGTCGGCAGGGTCTGCATCAGGTCGAGAACGGGGCGGATCGCTTGGAAGAGCCACGGCCTGTGCGCCGCGGCGATGCCGACCGGCACGCCGATGGCCATCGACACAGCGGTCGCCCCGATGACGAGCGCGATGGTCTCCACGGTCTCCGACCAGTAGCCCTGATTGATGACGAACAGCAGGCCGATCGCGACGCCGGCGGCGAGTTGCCAGCGGCGGTGGAGCAGATAGGCGAGCCCCGCGGCCAGGACCACGACCACGACGGGCGGCAGCCACAGCACCGCATCGATCACCGTCTCCAGCGACGACTGGATCCCGAGCGCGATGCCGTCGAACAGCCAGTAGAAATAGTCCGTCAGGAAATCGAAGAACTGCTTGCCCCAGTAGCCAATGGGGATCTTGTATCCGGTGAGCCAATCCATGGCCGGACCCCGCTCGTCTCGTGGAACTCACTCCCGGCGGCCACCATTATACACGGCGGCACCGCCCCTCCCCGCGCCCCCTGCCGGGATGCGGGGAGGGCGTGTCGCGTCACGACCCCAGCGCGTCCTTCACCGCGGCACGGCCGTCGCCGCCATCGGCCGCGGTGACGTCCTTCAGCCACGCGTCGAGCACATCCGGATGCGCCTTGAGCCAGGCTTCGGCCGCCGCGCGCGGCTTCTTGCCCTCATCCAGGATCGCGCCCATGATCTCGTTCTCCATGGCCAGCGTGAACGTCATGTTCTCCAGGAGCTTGCCGACATTCGGGCACTCCTTGGTGTAGCCCGCGCGCACATTGGTGTAGACGGTCGCGCCGCCATAGTCGGGCCCGAAGACGTCATCGCCGCCATTCAGGTATTTGAGGTCGAAATTGGCGTTCATCGGATGGGGCTCCCAGCCGAGAAACACGATGTCCTCCTGGCGCTTCGTCGCGCGGGCGACCTGGGACAGCATGCCCTGCTCGGAGGATTCCACGAGCTCGAAGCCGCCGAGCCCGAAGGTGTCGTTCTCGATCATGTCGAGGATCAGCCGGTTGCCGTCATTGCCCGGCTCGATACCGTAGATCTTGCCGCCGAGATCATCCCTGAACTGCGCGATATCGGCGAAGCTCTGAAGGCCCTCCTCATAGGTGTAGGCCGGCACGGCGAGCGTGTATTTCGCGCCCTTCAGGTTGACGCCGACGACCTCCACCGATCCGTCGTCCAGATAGGGCCGGATATCGCCTTCCATGGTCGGCATCCAGTTGCCGAGAAAGACGTCGATATCCTTGTTCTTGAGGCTGGTATAGGTGACCGGCACCGACAGGATCTCCACCTTCGGCTCGTAGCCGAGGGCGTCGAGCACCGCCGACGCGGCCGCCGTGGTCGCGGTGATGTCGGTCCAGCCGACATCGGAGAACCGCACGGTCTTGCACTGGGCCGGCGCTTCGGCCGCGCCGAGCGCCGCTGCGCCGGCGGTGAGCCCAAGCCCCATGGCGAGCGCGCCCAGGGCCGTTGCGATACGAGTTGGCATGAGTCGAAGACCTCCCTTGCTCCAGCATGTCCGGATCGACCGGCCGGACGGTCCGCATCCCGGCGGTGTCCGCCCTCACCCTGTTCGCGCGATCCCCTCCGGCGCCCGGGTTCGCCATGAGGGCCGGCCTGGCACCTCGCGAGGCGCATCCGGGCGTCCGGCGGCTCCGCAACCGATCGATACGCGACGATGATACGCATCTTTTTTAATTGAACAACCAATCAATTTCAATGTAGGACTTGGGGCAGGCTTGAGGAGGGTCAGAATCCATGCCGAAAGTGGGAATGGCGCCGATCCGCCGTCGCCAGCTCATCGATGCCGCAATCTCCGCGATCCACGAATACGGCCTGGCCGATGCGACGGTCGCGCGCATCGCCCGCAAGGCCGGCGTGTCGGCTGGCATCGTCCACCACTATTTCGACGGCAAGAACGACCTCCTGTTCGCCGCCATGCGCTCGCTGCTGGAGGATCTGCGCCGCCAGGCGGTCGCACGGCTTGCCCGGGCGCACACGCCGCGCGAGCGGGCCTATGCCATCATCGATGCGAGCTTCTCCTGCGACCAGTTCTCCGAGGAGGTGATGACCGCCTGGCTTGCGCTCTACGGCTCCGCGCGCCATTCCGACCGCCTCACGCGGATCCTGCGGATCTATGCGCGCCGGCTGCATTCGAACCTGACATCGGCCCTCCTGCCGCTTCTCGGGCGGCGCGAGGCGGAGCGCGTCGCGGAAGGCACCGCCGCCATGATCGACGGGCTGTGGCTGCAATATGCGCTGAAGGGCGGGGTCGATCCGGCCCATCCCCGCCAGATGGCCCGCGACTATGTCGATGCCCAGCTCGCCGTGAAGGCCCGCGTGGAGGCGTGAGGCGGTGTGGGGACCGGTCTCTCGCCCGTGCGCCCTCGTCCCCGCCGTCGCCTCGGCGGAACGGTGAAAACGTGCCGGATAGACAAGGCTTGAGATGAGCGAACAGACTTACGATTTCATCGTCATCGGCGCCGGCTCGGCCGGCTGCGTGCTCGCCGACCGCTTGTCGCAGGACGGTCGGCATTCCGTGCTGGTTCTCGAATATGGCGGCACCGACTGGGGGCCGCTGATCCAGATGCCGGCCGCGCTCTCCTATCCGATGAACATGAAGACCTACGACTGGGGCTACTGGTCGGAGCCGGAACCCCATCTCGGCGGGCGCCGGCTCGCCTGTCCGCGCGGCAAGGTGATCGGCGGGTCGTCCTCGATCAACGGCATGGTCTATGTGCGCGGCCACGCGCTCGACTATGACGGCTGGGAGGAAATGGGCGCGGCAGGCTGGGGCTTCCGCCACGTGCTGCCCTATTTCAAGCGCATGGAGACCTCCCATGGCGGCGAGCCGGGCTGGCGCGGCATGGACGGGCCCATGCACGTCACCCGCGGCCGGCGCGACAATCCGCTGTTCCACGCCTTCGTGGAGGCCGGCAGGCAGGCGGGCTACGAGGTGACGGAGGACTATAACGGCGCCAAGCAGGAAGGCTTCGGCGCCATGGAGATGACGGTGTGGAAGGGCCGGCGCTGGTCGGCGGCCAATGCCTATCTCCGCCCCGCGCTGAGGCGCTCCAATGTGCGCCTCCGGTCGCGCGCGATGGTGCGCCGCATCCTGTTCGAGGGCCGGCGCGCCATCGGCGTCGAATATGTGCACGGGGGCAAGACGCACAAGGTTCTGGCTGGCCGAGAGGTCATCCTGTCGGCCTCCGCGATCAATTCGCCGAAGCTCCTCATGCTGTCGGGCGTGGGCGACGGGGAGCATCTGAAGCGGCACGGCATCGCGCCCGTCCACCATCTTCCGGGCGTCGGCGCCAACCTGCAGGACCATCTGGAGATCTACCTCCAGATGGAGTGCCTCAAGCCGATCACCCTCTACAGCGAGCTCAACCTGGTCTCGAAGGCGCGCATCGGGCTCGAATGGCTGCTCCTCAAGCGCGGGCACGGGGCGACCAACCACTTCGAATCCGCCGCCTTCATCCGCTCGCGCGCCGGCGTGCGCTATCCCGACATCCAGTACCACTTCCTGCCCGTGGCGATCCGCTACGACGGCACCTCGCCGGTCAAGGCACACGGCTTCCAGGCCCATGTGGGGCCTATGCGGTCGACCTCGCGCGGCACGGTCCGCCTGCGCTCAGGCGAACCGGACGTGGCCCCCGCCATCCGTTTCAACTACATGTCGGATCCGCAGGATTGGGAGGATTTCCGAAGCTGCATCCGCCTGACGCGCGAAATCTTCGGCCAGGAGGCCTTCGAGGGCCTGTCCGGCAGGGAGATCGCGCCCGGGCCCGATGTGCGGTCGGACGAGGAGATCGACGCCTTCATCTCCGCGGAGGTGGAGAGCGCCTACCACCCCTGCGGCACCTGCCGCATGGGCGCGAGCGACGATCCCATGGCGGTCGTCGACCCGGAATGCCGCGTGATCGGCGTGGAGGGCCTGCGCGTCATCGACAGCTCGATCATCCCGCGCATCACCAATGGCAACCTGAACGGGCCCTCCCTCCTTATCGGCGAGAAGGGCGCCGACCACGTCCTCGGCCGCACACCGCTTCAGGCGTCCAACCAGCAGCCCTGGATCAGCCCGCGCTGGCGCGACAGCCAGCGCTAGGGCAACTTGGACCCGATCAGCGCCCGGACCTTTAATCGGTTCCGATTGAAGGTCCGCCGATCTGGCGCTGGTGCCTAGGACGACGTCTTGTCCTTCGGCCGGAGCGACTGAGAGCTCTTGGGCTTGCTCCTGCAATGGGCGGAGACCTTCGTGCCGTCCTTGCGCGTATAGCTGTCCACATAGGTGCATTCCGCCCGGCGCTCGCAGGCCGTCTTGTCGAGCCCGCTGCAGTCGGCAGCCTGCACGCTTCCCCCTGCAGCGGCCAGGATGGCCGCCACGCAAAGCAACGCGCCGAACGGCGCGGCGATCCGCACTGTCATGATATCCTCCCCCCGGTATATCCCCGGTCTTGCCTCGCGACCTGGAGCCCAGCCCCCTGAGCCACACGTCAGAGGATATCATGCCCGCCCCTGCACGCCCAGGCAAGTGCTTCCTCGAGCCGGTCATGCCCCCAGAACAGCTCGCCATCGGCGGTCACCATGCTCGGCGCGCCGAAGATGCCGAGCCCGCGCGCCTCGTCCGTCGCCTCCCTGAGACACATCTTGCCCTCGTCGGACTGCGCCTCCGCCAGGACCGCATCGGCCTCCAGCCCAAGCCCCGCCAGCACGTCCACGAGGGTCTCCGGCTCGCCGATCGGCTCGCCACGGCCGAATTCGGCCTCGTAGACGGCCCGGCTGTAGGCCGCGCGCATGGGCGTCACGGCGGAGGTCAGCGCCACGCGGGCCGCCAGCAGGCTGTTCTGGGGAAAGGGATCGGGCCGCCTGAGAGCGAGCCCGCGCGCCGCGCAGATCCGCGCCATGTCGCGCCACATATAGTCGCCCTTGGCGGGATAGATGTTGAAGGGCGAGGTGTCCCACCCCTGCGCCTTGAAGAGAGGCCCGAGCAGGAAGGGCCGCCAGCGCACCGCGACACCCGCCGCCGCGGCCAGATCGTCCACGATCATCGCGGCCGGATAGGAATAGGTCGACGCGAACTCATACCAGAAATCGATGACGGGCCTCGCCATGGCGTCCTCCCTTGGCGCTCGCTCCCCATTGCCGCGCCTTGCGCCGCGTTCTATAAGCCTTGCGCAGGCAAGGTTTCACATTTTCCCCAAGTCGCGAAGAGGCTTCGATGTCGGACGTCAAGAAAGTCGTGCTCGCCTATTCGGGCGGTCTCGACACCTCGATCATTCTCAAATGGCTGCAGACGGCCTATGGCTGCGAGGTGGTCACCTTCACCGCAGATCTCGGCCAGGGCGAGGAGCTCGAGCCGGCCCGCAAGAAGGCGGAGCTGCTCGGCTGCCGCGAGATCTATGTGGAGGATCTGCGCGAGGAATTCGTCCGCGACTTCGTGTTCCCCATGTTCCGCGCCAATGCGGTCTATGAGGGAGTCTACCTGCTCGGCACCTCCATCGCGCGCCCGCTGATCGCCAAGCGGCTGATCGAGATCGCGAAGGAGACCGGGGCCGACGCCGTCGCCCACGGCGCGACCGGCAAGGGCAACGACCAGGTGCGCTTCGAGCTCGCCGCCTATGCGCTCAACCCCGACATCAAGATCATCGCGCCGTGGCGCGACTGGGAGTTCAAGTCCCGCACCGACCTGATCGACTTCGCGGAGAAGCACCAGATCCCGGTGCCGAAGGACAAACGCGGCGAGGCGCCCTTCTCCATCGATGCGAACCTGCTGCACTCCTCCTCTGAGGGCAAGGTTCTGGAGGATCCTTGGGTCGAGCCGCCCGACTACGTGTTCCAGCGCACCGTCGCGCCGGAGGACGCGCCCGACGAGCCGACGATCGTGGAGATCGGCTTTAAGAAGGGCGACGCGGTGTCGATCGACGGCGAGGCGCTGTCGCCGGCGACGATCCTCGCGCGCCTCAACCAGCTCGGCCACGACAACGGGATCGGCCGGCTCGATCTGGTGGAGAACCGCTTTGTCGGCATGAAGTCGCGCGGCATCTACGAGACACCGGGCGGCACCATTCTGCTCGCCGCACACCGTGCCATGGAGTCCATCACGCTCGACCGTGGCGCGGCACACCTCAAGGACGAGCTCATGCCGCGCTATGCGGAGCTCATCTATTACGGTTTCTGGTTCTCGCCGGAGCGCGAGATGCTTCAGGCGGCCATCGACAAGTCCCAGAGCCATGTCGAGGGCACGGTGCGCCTCAAGCTCTACAAGGGCAACGTCATCGTCGTCGGCCGCGAGAGCCCGCAATCGCTCTATTCGGAGGAGCTCGTCACCTTCGAGGACGATGCCGGCGCCTACGACCAGAAGGACGCCGCGGGCTTCATCAAGCTGAATGCCCTCAGGCTGCGCACGCTCGCCGCGCGCGACCGCCGCGGATAGGGCGTAACGACGGGGGCGGACACCGGATCTGCTCCCGTCCCGCCCTTACACGGGGCCGTTATCCGCCCCGCCCCGGGAAAGATTGCCCCGGACCGCCTTCAGTGCGCGGCGGAAATCCTCCACCTCCCGGTCGCTGAACCCTCGCGTCGCCATGGTCCGCACCTGGCGGCCGATCTCGCGGATGCGTTTCAGGATGTCTTCCGCCTCTCGCGTCGGGCGGACCAGCTTGGCGCGCCGGTCCCCGGATCGGGCTCTCGCGCGACGAGGCCCCGGGCCTCCAGCCGGTCGAGGAACCCGACAAGCGTCATCGGCTCGATGCCCATCTTGTCGGCCAGCACGGCCTGGCGCACCCCGCCATAGTGATCGGCATAGGCAAGCGTGCGTGCTTCCCCCGCCGTCAGGCCGAGGCCGGCCGTCGCGAGCGCATATTCGAAACGCCTGCGCAGGAGGCGCGAGACGTCGACGGTCAGGAAGCCGATACTCTCGAAGGACTGGTTCGACATAAGCGGAATTTTGAAAAATACGGTTCCCTTACCATATGGCTTGTTGAGCTCTCGCTTCAAGCGACGAGCGATGATCGTTGCACTGCAACACGCGATGGCTATAGTGCGCGCGACAATGACGAGCGCGGCATGAGCCGTCGGATGGCTTTCCGCACCAAACCCGAGCGTAATTCATGAATCTTCGCAACATAGCGATCATCGCGCATGTCGATCACGGCAAGACGACCCTGATCGACCGTCTCCTGGCGGAGTCCGGCGCGTTCAGGACCAATCAGAAGGTTGCCGAGCGCGCCATGGACTCCAACGATCTGGAGCGCGAGCGCGGCATCACCATTCTCGCCAAGGCGACTTCCGTGGTCTGGAAGGACACGCGCATCAATATCGTCGACACGCCGGGTCACGCCGATTTCGGCGGCGAGGTGGAGCGCATCCTCAACATGGTCGACGGCGCGGTCCTTCTGGTCGACGCCGCCGAGGGGCCGATGCCGCAGACGAAGTTCGTCGTCGGCAAGGCCCTCAAGATCGGGTTGAAGCCCATCGTGGCCATCAACAAGATCGACAAGCCCGACGAGCGCCACGAGGCGGTGATCGACGAGGTGTTCGACCTGTTCGTGGCGCTCGGCGCCAATGACGAGCAGCTCGATTTCCCGATCCTCTACGGCTCCGCCAAGGAAGGCTGGATGGCGACCGATCCGGCGGGCCCGCGCGACACCATGGCGCCGCTCTTCGATCTGGTGCTGGAGCGGGTGCCGGCGCCGACGGTCGAGCCCGGCCCCTTCCAGATGCTCGCCACCACCATCGAGGCGGACGCCTATCTCGGCCGCATCCTCACCGGGCGGATCAAGTCCGGCCGGGCCGTTCCGAACATGGCGATCAAGGCACTCAACCGCGACGGCCGTGTCGTCGAGCAGGGCCGCATCGCGAAGGTCCTCGCCTTCCGCGGCCTCGAGCGCCAGCCCATCGAGTATGGCGAGACGGGCGACATCGTCTCCATCGCCGGCCTCAAGACGGCGACGGTGGCCGACACCCTGTGCGCGCCGGACGTCGAGACGCCGATCCCGGCGCAGCCCATCGACCCGCCGACGCTGTCCATGACCTTCCGCATCAATGACGGCCCGCTCGCCGGACAGGAGGGCGACAAGGTGCAGAGCCGCGTCATCCGCGAGCGCCTGTTGCGCGAGGCGGAGGGCAATGTGGCGCTCAGGATCGGCACCACGAGCGACGCGGACGCCTTCGAGGTCTCCGGCCGCGGCGAACTGCAACTCGCCATCCTGATCGAGACCATGCGCCGCGAGGGCTTCGAGCTCACCGTCGGCCGCCCGCGCGTCGTCATGCGTCGCGACGAGGAGACCGGCCAGCTCATGGAGCCGGTGGAAGAGGTCACCATCGATGTCGACGACGAATATTCCGGCACGATCGTGCAGAAGCTGTCGGAGCGGCGCGGCACGCTCCTGGAGATGAAGCCGTCCGGCTCCGGGCGCCAGCGCCTCGTCTTCCACGCGCCGACGCGCGGCCTCATCGGCTATCACGGCGAGCTCCTGTCGGACACGCGCGGCACCGGCATCATGAACCGCGTCTTCCACGCCTATGCGCCGCATGTCGGCGACATTCCCGCGCGCCATACCGGCGTGCTGATCTCCATGAGCGAAGGCGACGCGGTCGCCTATGCGCTGTGGAACCTGGAAGATCGCGGGCCGATGTTCATCGAGCCCGGCACGCGTGTCTATGCCGGCATGGTCGTGGGCGAGCACACGCGCGGCAACGATCTGGAAGTGAATGTGCTCAAGGGCAAGAAGCTCACCAATATGCGCGCCTCCGGCAAGGACGAGGCCGTGACCCTCACCCCGCCGGTCCTGATGACGCTGGAGCGCGCGCTCTCCTTCATCGCCGACGACGAGGTGGTCGAGGTCACCCCCTCCTCCATCCGCCTGCGCAAGGCCATCCTCGACCCGCATGAGCGCAAGCGCGCCGAGCGACGCAAGGCCGAAGCGGAGGTGTGAGGCGGCTCGAGTCCCTCAGGTATTCAGCACCCGTCATCCCCGCAAAAGCGGGGATCCATATCTCTGATGCCGCAATGGATTCCTGCTTTCGCGGGAATGACGAAAAAATGGGATTCAGCGTTCGACGTTCCGCTCGAGCGCGCGGCGTTCGGCGGCGCGCAGGCGCTCCGACTCCGACTTGAGCTGGCCGCAGGCCGCCATGATGTCTCGTCCGCGCGGAGTGCGGATCGGGCTTGCATAGCCCGCCCGGTTGACGATCTCCGCGAAGCGCTCGATCTGATCCCAGTCGGAGCACTCATAGGGGCTTCCGGGCCAGGGATTGAACGGGATCAGGTTGATCTTGGCGGGAATGCCCCTGAGCAGCTGGACCAGCCGCCGGGCATCGGCGACGCTGTCGTTCACATCCTTCAGCATCACATACTCGAAGGTGATGCGGCGCGCATTCGACAGGCCCGGATAGGCCCGGCAGGCCTCCAGAAGCTCCGCGATCGGATATTTCCTGTTGAGCGGCACGAGCCTGTCGCGGACCTCGTCCGTCGTGGCATGGAGCGAGATGGCGAGCATCACGCCGATTTCCTCGCCGGCGCGCGCGATCGTCGGCACCACGCCCGACGTCGACAGCGTGATGCGGCGGCGCGAGAGCGACAGGCCCTCATTGTCGGAGACGATCTCCATCGCCGTCTTCACATTGTCGAAATTGTAGAGCGGCTCGCCCATGCCCATGAGCACGATATTGGTGACATAGCGCCCGGCCAGCGGCGGATTGGGGTTGGCGGCCAGCGCGTCCGGCCACTCGCCGAGCCGGTCGCGGGCGACGAGAAGCTGGGCGACGATCTCGCCGGCGGTCAGATTGCGCACCAGCGTCTGCGTGCCCGTATGGCAGAAGGTGCACGACAGGGTGCAGCCCACCTGGCTGGAGACGCACAGCGTGCCGCGATCCTCCTCCGGGATGTAGACGGCCTCGACCTCGTGGCGCTGGCCGAAGGGGCCCGACGGCGCGAGCCTGAGGAGCCATTTGCGCGTGCCGTCCTCGGAGATCTGCTCCGAGACGATCTCCGGGCGCTCCAGCGTGAAGGCGTCCGACAAGCGGTCCCTCAGCGTCCTGGAGATATCGCTCATCTCGTCGAAGGAGCGCGCGCCGCGATTGTAGATCCAGCGCCAGAGCTGGGCCGTGCGCATGCGGATCTGGCGCTCGGGAATGCCGAGCCCGGACAGTGCGGCCGCGAGCTCGGCGCGCGAGAGCCCGACAATGGGCGCAAGACCGGCAGCGCCGGTCTCGGCCGGCGCCGTATCGCTGCCGGGAACGGCCGGGGCCGCGGGGCCGGCATTCTGCCGGGATATGTCGAGCGTGATTGCCATAAAGCCATGCACGCGCCGCCTCCGGGGCGGCACGTGCCTCCTTCCGCGCCGACGGTTCGGCGCACCATACCATATTGCCTGCGATCAGGTCGCGCGTACCGGGCCGTCTGTCAAGGCCCGTCAGCCAGCCGCACGGGCCCTTACGGGCATTCCTGGTCGATCTTGCCCATGGCCGCGGTCACGCCGCGCAGGGAATATTTGTCCGTCGTCACCGTGCCGCGCCACGAGGTGCCCTTGATCACGAGATCGATGCCACGCTTCATGGCATTGACCATCTCGCTGTCCTTCGCCTTGGAATCGAGCCAGGCGCCGTCGCCGCTGGTGAACATCTGGAAGGTCGATCCGCCGATGGTCGCGCTGGCCGTCGATCCCTTCTTGAAGGGATAGCCGATGATCGTCGACACCTCGTTGTGCACCTTCTCCCCCGGGCGGTGCGTGATCAGCATGAAGATCGGGTCCCGGCGGACATCCTTCGGCTCGGAGTCCTTCGGCTGGGACACGATGTAGCACACCTTCCCCTTGTCGGAGTCGTAGGTATAGGCGGCCCAATCCTCGTACTCGCCGAGCAATTGCGGTTCCTGGGCCCGCGCCAGGTCGGGCGACAAGATGAAAGCCGCAATGGCGGCGATCGTCAGCGTAACGAGCGTTCTGCGTGTGGTCATCAGCAGCGTGCTCCTTCGGCAAGCATCCCTGAGATCAGTCCGTACCCGGCGAGGTCGTCCGGGCGGGTGGACGGTGATCGGCCTCTCGGTCGGGGCAGCCGGCCCGCATCCTTAAGGATGGAACGGCCCGCCCCGGCGGTGATGTGACAACAGCCCTAGCCGGACGAACAGCGGAAATCAACCCTACGTCATCGAACCGGCGGCAAACTCAACTTATAGGGGAATTTTCCCTCATGCTTCAAGCTAACGAAGAATCCCTGACCGATTATGGCAGGCGATTCATGAACAATTCCTGTGCGCCCGTCATCCTCTCAGCCGCGGCCCGCCATGCCGGTGTTCGGGAAGGGCCTCCACCGGTCCGCCGGCCTTCACCGGGCGCGGCGCGTACCGTCCGAGGCTGCGCACCCTGTCATACATGACAATCGCGCCGGCCATCGCGACATTTATGCAGAATGACGTGGGAATCTGCACCACGAAATCGCACCGGTCCACAAGCTCCGGCGACAGCGATCCCCGCTCCGGCCCCAGGACATAGGCCGCCCTCGCGGGATGCCGGAAGCTCGGCAGCGCCACCGCCTCGTCCATGAGCTCGATGCCGACGAGCCGGCAGCCGCGCGGCAGGGCCATCTGCGAAACGCTGTCCCAGGCATAATTCGGCAGGTGCTCGGGCGACTTGGAGGTGTCGGAGCGCGTCTCGCGCACGGTGAACGCCGCGTCGATGGTGAAGAAGAAGCTCGCGCCGAAGGCATGCGCCGACCGCATGAGGTTTCCGAGATTCATCGGCTTGCTCAGCCGCTCCACACCGATGCCGAAATATCCGCGCACACTTCTGTCTCCCGATAAGGCAAACCGATCCTGCGGCTCCGCTATAGCCGCTGCGCGGCCCTGTCCGCAAGCGCAGGCCGTCGCCGGCCGGTATTCGCCGCCTTGGTCGCGGACGCCATTTCGGGTAAAGCTCCAACGCTGGAGACAACAGGCCGTCGAACAACGGGGAGGTCGCATGAAGGCCGTTCTGTGCAAGAGCTACGGGCCACCGGACACGCTGGTGGTGGAGGATGTGCCGGCGGCGGAGGCCGGCGCGGGCGAGGTCGTGATCCGCGTCCGGGCCGCCTCGCTGAACTTCTTCGACGCGCTGATCATCGAGAACAAGTACCAGTTCAAGCCCGAGCTGCCCTTCTCGCCGGGCGCGGAGGTCGCCGGCGTCGTCTCCTCCGTCGGCCCGGATGTCGACGGCATCGCGCCGGGCGACCGCGTCATGGCCTATCTCGGCTGGGGCGGCGCGCGCGAGGAGGTCAAGACCCGCGCCGATGCGGTGGTCCGCCTGCCCGACAGCGTGTCCGACGCCGCCGCGGCAACCCTGTCGGTCACCTATGGCACCACGCTACACGCGCTCAAGGACCGCGCCGACCTCCAGCCCGGCGAGACACTTGCCGTGCTGGGCGCGGCCGGCGGCACGGGCCAGGCGGCCATCGAGATCGGCAAGGTCATGGGCGCACGCGTGATCGCCTGCGCCTCGTCCGCCGACAAGCTCGACTTCTGCCGCTCGCTGGGCGCCGACGAGACGGTGAACTACAGCGAGGAGGACCTGAAGGAGCGGCTGAAGGCACTGACCGATGGCCAGGGCGTGGACATCGTCTACGACCCGGTCGGCGGCGACCTCTCCGAAGCCGCCCTGCGCGCCACGGGTTGGCGCGGGCGCTTCCTCGTCGTCGGCTTCGCGGCGGGCGGCATTCCGCGCATTCCGCTCAATCTCGTGCTGCTGAAGGGCTGCGAGCTGGTCGGCGTCTTCTGGGGGGCCTTCATCGCCAACGAGCCGGAGACCCACCGCGCCAACATGGAAACGCTGGTCGACTGGTGCGCCAAGGGCCGCATCCGGCCCCATATCCACCACAGCTATCCGCTGGAGGAAACGCCAGACGCCCTTCAGGCCATCGCCCGGCGCGAGGTCAAGGGCAAGGTGGTGATCACGCCATAGGTCTTGGGTCTTGAACCCCGGGCCTGGCGCCCTGTGCGCCGGGCCGGGAGCCCATGGCCTCAGGCGGTCTCGCCGGTCTCCGCCCCGTCCGGGCGCTCGCCCTCGCGCATGCGGTCGAGGGTCTCGCGGGCGCGGGCGCGATGGGCCGGCGTCATATGGGCGTGGATCAGGCCGAGGGCCGTCATGAGCACAGTGGCGTCATCGGTGAAGCCGAGGCCCATGATGAAATCGGGCAGGACGTCGAACGGCACGACGAAATAGGCAAGCGCGGCGAGGAGAATGGCCTTCACGCGCGTCGGCGTCGCCGGATCGAACGCGCAATAATAGGCCGCGACCGCCTCCTCCGCGAAGGGGATCGTACCGAAGACGCGGGCGAGCTTGCGCCAGAAGCCGCCGCGCACACGCTTCTCGTTCGCCGTCATCACCGCGGGCAGCGCGATCTCGGGAGACCCGAAATCGGGCGCCTCGCCCACAGCGCCGTCGTTCCTCGTCATATCCTCTCCTTGCGGGGCCCGAACGACAGGCCTTCCGGAAATGATATGGCGGCAGGACCCCGCGGACGCAAGGGCGGGCCGGGCCCGGTCACCCCTCGTAGCGCACGCGATAGATCGCGCCGGCATAGTCGTCGGACACATAGATCGTGCCGTCGGGAGCCTCGATCACGTCGACCGGGCGGCCCGCAACATCGCCATCGCGAAGGAAGCCGTCGAGGAACGGTTTCTGCGTGATCGTCCCGTCCTCGCCCCAATGGAGGGAGACGACGCGATAACCGATCTTGGTGGAGCGGTTCCAGGAGCCGTGCTGGCCGACAAGCGCGGCATTGGCGTAGCCCGGCGCCTGCGGATGGCGCAGGAAGCGGATGCTCAGCGCGGCGACATGGGCGGCGAAGCCGTGAACCGGCGGCAGGGGCTCCACATCCGACAGGACCGCGCCGTCTGTCGTGTCCGGATCCTTCACATTGTCGCCATTGAAGAACGGCCAGCCGTAGAAGCCGCCCTTCTCGATGCGGTTAAGCTCGTCGGGCGGGAAATCGTCGCCGAGCCAGTCGCGCCCGTTGTCGACCCCGTAAAGAGCGCCCGTTCCCGGCTGCCAGTCGAACCCCACCGTGTTGCGCAGGCCCGTCGCGAAGATCTCCGGCTCCCCCTCGCCCGGCCGGAAGCGGAGGATGGCCGCGCGCCAGGGCTCCTCCTCCACGCACACATTGCAGCTCGACCCTATGGAGACGTAGAACCAGCCATCCGGCCCCTTCTTGACGGTGCGCGAGGAATGGCCGCCGCCCTCCGGCAGGCCGTCGAGCACGACCGTGCGATCCTCAAGCCCGCCGTCCGGCCCATCATACCGGTAGCGCACGACACGGCCCTCCTCGGCCACATAGAGCGTCGTGCCGTCGTCCTCGAGCCACAGGCCATGCGGCCGGTCGAGATCCTCCGCAAGCGTCACCGCCCCGTCGGACCGCCCGTCGCCATCGCCATCCCGGCGCACCAGCACGATCCCGCCGTCGCGGAAGGTCGACACGATGATATCGCCGTCCGGCGTGAGCTGCATGAGCCGCGCCCCGCCGAGGTCGGAGGCATAGCGGTTGACGACAAACCCCTCCGGCAGCCGGAGCCGGCCATCCATGGCACGGTCCGTGCCGAGCCCGAGGCGTGCCATGGCAAGGCCCACAATGGGAACGTTCACCGGCAGCGCGGCATAGAGGCCGGCCACGACGGCCAGGACCGCGGCAAGCCCCCCTCCCAGAACAATCGGCCATCGGCGCATGGGCCTGCCTCCTCCAGGTTTCGCGCCACGCGGCGCGCCCATAGTGTCATTTGGGACCGCCGGACATGCAGGCAAGAGGCGAGAGGGTGAGAGGGCTCCGGGCCGTCAGTCCGTCTGCGCGGTGTAGCCCGCCGCCTCCACGCCGGCGACGGCGCAGGCCTCGTCATTGTCGGAGGCATCGCCGCTGATACCGACCGCGCCGACGAGGTTGCCGCGTCCGTCGCGGATCAGCACGCCGCCCGGCACCGGCACCAGCGCCCCGCCGGTCAGCCCGTTGAGCGCCTGGACGAAATGGGGCCGCTCCAGCGCCGCATCGTTGAGCCCGCGCGACCCCTGGCCGAGCGCAATCGCGCCATAGGCCTTGCCGTGGGCGACGCCGGGCCGCAGGAAGCTCGTGCCGTCTTGGGCCTGGAAGGCCTTCAGATGGCCGCCGGCATCGAGGACGGCGACCGCGATCGGCTTCAGTCCGAGCTCGCCGGCGCGCTTGAAGGCACCGCGGACGATGGCATTGGCCTTGGCCAGTTTCAGGCTGGACATGTAGGGAACCTCCTCGAAGCTTGAGATGCGGGGTTGAGGCGCCAGCGCCTGCCATACCGTCGTCCGGAATGGGCGCTTGACGTGGGCCACATGGCGGCCGAGGCTATCGCCCGTCAAAGTGCCTTCCCGCCCTATGGACAGCGCCCCTGCCCTTTCGGTCGCCGCGACCGGCTGGACGCAGGCGGACTGTTCCGACACTTTGGGACCGACTATCCCCGAGCGCGTCCGGACCCGCCGGTCCGGACGACGCATGATCCGAACGGAGAAGCCCGTTGCGCAATTTCCAGCTGCCCGGCCGGTCGACGGCCCATGGCGTGAACGGCATGGCCGCCGCCTCCACGCCGCTCGCCACCCTCGCCGCCATCGACGTGCTGCGCCGTGGCGGCAACGCCATCGACGCCGCCATCACGGCCTCCGCCGTCCTGTGCGTGGTGGAACCGCACATGACCGGCATTGGCGGGGACTGCTTCTGCCTGATCGGCCGCGCCGACGGCAGCGTGACCGGCCTCAACGGCTCGGGCCGCGCCGCCATGGCCGCCGACCGGGACTGGCTCGCCGGCGCGGGGCTCGAGGGCGGCATCCCCTCCGACAGCCCCCACGCGGTCACCGTGCCCGGCGCGATCGATGCCTGGGACGTTCTCCTGCGCGACCACGGCACGATCGGCCTGGCCGACGCGCTCGGCCCGGCCATCGCCCTTGCCCGGGACGGGTTCGCCGTCACGCCGCGCGTCGCCCGCGACTGGGCGGGCCTCGTCGACAAGATCGATGGCGACGAGGGTGCGCGCCAGCACCTGCTCCTCGACGGCCGCGCCCCGCAGGCCGGCGAGATCATGCACTTCCCCGCCCTTTCCCGCACGCTGGAAACGATAGCCCGCGATGGCCGGGACGCCTTCTACGAGGGCGCGATCGCGGAGGAGATCGTCACCCTTCTCGCCGCGCGCGGCGGCCGCCTCACCATGGAGGATTTCGCGCGCACGGCCGCGAGCTATGTCACGCCCATCGCGACCGGCTTCGCCGACCACGCCGTCGACGAGATCCCGCCGAACGGCCACGGCATCACCGCGCTGATCGGCCTCAACGTGCTGGAACGGTTCGACATGGCGCGCTTCGCCCCCGACAGCCCGGAGCGCTACCACCTGCAGACGGAGGCCATGCGCCGCGCCTATATGCTGCGCAACCGCTATGTGGCCGATCCCGACCATGCCGACGTGCCGGTGGAGGCGCTGCTGTCGGCGGAAACAGCCGACCGCCTCGCCGGCGAGATCGATCTCGCCCGGACCATGCCGGCCAACCCTCTGGAGCTCGCGCCGACCGGCACCGACACGATCTATCTCACCGTGGTCGACAAGGACCGCACGGCCGTCTCCTTCATCAACTCCGTCTTCGCCGGCTTCGGCTCCGGCATCGTGACGCCCAGGACGGGCATCGCGCTCCAGAACCGCGGCTGCGGCTTCGTCACCGATCCCGCCCACCCGAACTGCATCGGGCCCGGCAAGCGCCCCATGCACACCATCATTCCCGCCCTCGTGCGCCGCGACGGCCGCGTCATCCTCTCCTATGGCGTGATGGGCGGGCAGTATCAGCCGATGGGCCACGTCCATGTGGCGCTCAACACGCTCGTCTATGGCATGGACGTCCAGGAGGCGCTCGACTTCCCGCGGTCCTTCCACGACGACGGCGCCCTCATTCTGGAGGACGGGGTTCCGGCCGCGACGCGCGAGGCGCTGGCCGCCATGGGCCACACGGTCAAGGCCGCCGATGCCCCGCTTGGCGGCGGCCAGGCCATCGCCATCGACCGGGCCCGGGGAACGCTCGTCGGCGGCTCCGACCCCCGCAAGGACGGCCAGGCGCTCGGCTACTGACTGCCACAACCGCGGCCACCCATAGGTTGCATGGGGTAGAGGTCGTTAACCAATGCCTCCTATGGTGTCGCGGTCACGGACACTCGGCCTGGCCGCGGAGCATGAGGGACGCCCCGGCCGGACCACAGGGGGGACGGCAGCCTTGGTCAAGGATCGAGCTTCGAATGCGCACGGTATCCGCGATGGCAGCGCGCGCGGCGACGCCGGACACGCGCGCGCCGACGACGGGGAGCTCAGTGTCCGCCAGGCGGTGATCGCCGCCGGCGGGGTCGCCTATCGCTGGTCGGTCGGCAGCGACCGGATCGTGTGGAGCGACAATGTGGCCGACGTCCTGGCCGATGCCGATCCCTCGCTCATCGCCACCGGCCGCGGCTATGCGAGCCTCCTCGACGCCGACAGCACGGACACGCGCTACGACGCGGTGATGGCCGGCGACAGGATCGACCACGGCGCGGGCGTGCCGTTCCAGGTGGAATACCGCCTGCGCCCGCGCGGGCGCGCCACACCCGATGCCGTCTGGGTGGAGGATGCCGGACGGTGGTTCGCCGGATCCGACGGGCGCCCTGCCGAGGTCTTCGGCATGATCCGGAATGTCAGCGAGCGGCGCGAGCGCGAGGAGCAGCTTCGCTATCTGTCCACCTACGATCCCCTGACGGGCCTCCTGAACAGCAACCGCCTCGCAGAAGCGCTCGAGGACACGCTGTCCCGGGCCCAGCGCGCGGGCACCTCCTGCGCGCTTCTGCTCGTGACCATCGACAATCTCGACACGGTGAACGAGGCCTATGGCTTCGATATCGCCGACACGGTGATCACCACGGTGTGCGCGCGCCTGGAGGCGATCATGCGGACGGGCGACGTCATCGGGCGCTTCGCGGGAAACCGGTTCGGCCTCGTCCTCGACAATTGCCGCGACGACGAGATGGCCGTCGCCGCTGAGCGTTTCCTCGCCTCCGTGCGCGACACGGTGGTGGAGACGGGTCACGGGCCGGTCTGGTCCACCATATCCATCGGCGGCGTCGCCCTGCCGCGCTATGGCGACACGATGAGAGACGCCATAGGCCGGGCGGAGGAGGCGCTCACCGAGGCCCGGCGCCATCCGGGCGACTGCTTCGTGGCCTACCGTCCGTCCGAGGAACGCTCGCGCAGACGCAGCCGCAACATGCATGCCGCAAGCGAGATTCTCGCCGCGCTGAAGGAGGACCGCCTGGTCCTCGCCTATCAGCCGATCATCGACGCGCAGACGGGCCGGCCCGTCATGTACGAGGCGCTGCTGCGCCTCGCCCGCTCGCCCGACGAGCTGGCGCCGGCCTCCGACATCGTGCCCGTCGCGGAGGAGCTCGGGCTCATCCGGCTGATCGACCTGCGCGTGCTCGACATGGTCCTGGAAACCCTGAAACGCTATCCGGCGATCCGCCTGTCCGCCAATATCTCGGGCGTCACGGCGACCGATCCGCGCTGGTTCGCAAGCTTCGTGGAGCGCGTGCGCGACAATGTCGACATCGCCGACCGTCTCGTGGTCGAGGTCACCGAGACGACGGCGCTTTACGACCTGGAGGACACGGCACGCTTCATCGCCCAGCTCCGCGAGCTCGGCTGCGCCGTCGCGGTCGACGATTTCGGCGCCGGCTATTCCTCCTTCCGCAATCTGAAGGAGCTGAATGTCGACATCGTCAAGCTCGATGGCTCCTTCAGCAAGAACCTGCACGGCAACGCCGCGAACCAGATCTTCATGCGCAGCCTGATCGGCCTTGCCGGCAGCTTCGGGCTGAGAACCGTCGCGGAGTGGGTCGAAACCCCGGAGGATGCCGAGCTGCTCAAGGGCTGGGGGATCGATCTGCTGCAGGGCTACCTGTTCGGCAAGGCGGAGACGGGCGCGCCCTGGCAGACCGCAACGGCCGACGCGCCGCCTGCCTCCTTCCCGAACAGCGATGGCTACAGCGCGATCTCGACCGCGCTGTCAGACCTCAACCGCCTCCTCTCGCGACGCACCGGCCGGCCTTCCGATGGCACGCTCCGGGACAACGACAACGCCCCATGCGGGCCGGAGAAACCGCCCCGCCGGGATTGACCGGGACCGGCCCGGCGAGGATCGGGCAGTGCCTAGAGCAACCTGCGTCCAGTCGGACGCAGATCGGTTGCCCTAGCACTTTGAGAACGATCAACTTTTCTGCACTCAGGCGAGTCCAACTGAGTGCAGGTTGATCTAATGCACGACGCCGGTGCCGGAATGGCGCAGGATGTTGAACTGGCCGTAGCTGTCGTCGAGCGCCAGCGAGATCGCACCGTCGGCGGTCGTGCTGGCACGGCCGATCTCGGCGAGCTCGAACTCAATGCCATCGGGAATATCGATGCGCACCCGGTGCTCCTCGCCGGTGGCCGGGCTGACGATCGGCCGTCCGGTGGACGTCAGGACGCCCGGAATGGTGACGTCAGCCCTGCGCCGCTCTATATCGACGGTGAAGTCGATCGGCCTGAACAACGGTTCATGGACCGTGCCCGACATGGCGTGGAAGACCCACCAATGGGTCCGCGCCTCCTCGGTCTCCCCGCCATGGAGCACCGTGGTGAGCGCCTCGCGCTGCTGCCCGTCGGCACGCTCGTCGACAATGGCCTGCATCTCGCCATTGCCCTCGTAGATCGCGCCGGGCCAGGCATAGACCAGGGCGTAGCACAGCCCGTCCAGGGGGACGTCCCCGAACCGCCCGCGCACGATATGCCCGACCTCGAAGCCGCGGCAGTCCCCCTGCTGGGGCGCTGCTCGAACTGACAGGGACATCCGTAGTCGCAATTGCAGTTGCCGAATGCTTCCGCCTCTATGGACCAGTCGATCATCGTCGTCCTCCCCTTGAAGAAAGGTCCCGACGACCAGTCTACTCCTTTTTGCGGCCGGCGAGCGCGTCGATCTGCTGCTGCATGGCGGCGAGCTGCTCGCGCAGGGACTTCAGGTCGTCCTGGCTCTCGCCCTTGCCGGCGCCGGACTGGCCGCCGCGCGGCTGGGACGATTGCGGCATCCCCTGCTCGTCGTCGCCGGTGGCCGCGAAGGGGTTGAACATCGACATGGCCTTCTCGAACAGCACCATGTTCTGCCGCGTCTGCTCCTCCATCGCCTTGAAGGGGTCGCCGCCGAAGGCCTGCTCGATCTGGGCGCGCAGCTTCTCCTGCTCGCGGGTGAGAAGCTCGATGGAAAACTCCAGATAGCGCGGGACGAGGGCCTGCATGTTGTCGCCATAGAACCGGATGAGCTGGCGCAGGAACCGGATGGGCAGGAGGTTCTGCCCGCTCTTGCTTTCCTCGTCGAAGATGATCTGGGTGAGCACCGAGCGCGTGATGTCGTCGCCCGACTTGGCGTCCTTCACCTCGAAGTCCGTCCCCTGCTTGACCATCTCCGCGAGATCGTCGAGCGTCACATACGAACTCGTCGCCGTGTTGTAGAGGCGGCGATTGGCGTATTTCTTGATCGTGACGAGGGGCTCGCCCGCATTCGTTTCGTCATTCACGGCGACTGTCCTCCCGAACCGCTTGCCTGCGTGTTCCGTTGTGCGATTCCTCTTATTCTCGCAGGTGCGAATGATTAAGTGCAAGGCAGAAAAGCGACGCAAAAAACGGCAGGAAAGCGCACCCGGCTTCGGATCCGGGCGGCGTCGGGTGGGCTTTCTCGCGCTGTTATGCTTTCGTCCACGCGACGATTTATGCTTTGCACAAGCCTGGCCCGGACCTGAATAATGGCGCCTGAGCGATGCATCCCGCCGGGAGGCGGGCACACCCCATGCGCCGCACCATGAGGAGGATAATGATGGCGAATTCCGAAGACTCCGTGATGATCGTTTCGGCGGCACGCACGCCGGTCGGCAGCTTCAACGGAGCGTTCGCGGCGGTCCCCGCCCACGATCTCGGCGCAACGGCGATCACCGGCGCGCTGGAGCGTGCGGGCGTCGAGGCGGGCGATGTCGACGAGGTCGTGATGGGTCAGGTTCTGACCGCCGGAGAAGGCCAGAATCCGGGCCGGCAGGCCGCCCTTGCCGCGGGCATTCCGGAGAAGAGCCCGGCCTGGCTCGTCAACCAGGTTTGCGGTTCGGGCCTGCGCTCCGTCGCGCTCGGCATGCAGCAGATCGCCAATGGCGATGCCGGCATCGTGGTCGCCGGCGGCCAGGAGAGCATGTCCATGTCGCCCCATTGCGCCAATCTGCGCAAGGGCCACAAGATGGGCGACTATTCCATGATCGACACCATGATCAAGGATGGCCTGTGGTGCGCCTTCAACGGCTACCACATGGGCAACACGGCGGAGAACGTGGCCGAGCGCTGGCAGATCACGCGCGAGATGCAGGACACCTTCGCGGTCGGTTCCCAGAACAAGGCCGAGACCGCCCAGACCTCCGGCCGCCTGAAGGACGAGATCGTCCCGGTCACGGTGAAGGAGCGCAAGGGCGAGCGCGTGGTGGAGGATGACGAATATATCCGCCACGGCGCCACGCTGGAGAGCCTCCAGAAGCTCCGCCCGGCCTTCGTCAAGGACGGCACGGTGACCGCCGGCAACGCCTCCGGCATCAATGACGGCGCGGGAGCGACCGTTCTGATGAGCGCCAAGGAGGCGGAGCGCCGCGGCGTGGAGCCGCTCGGGCGGATCGCCGCCTGGGCGACCGTCGGCGTGGACCCGGCCGTCATGGGGACCGGCCCGATCCCGGCCTCGCGCAAGGCGCTGGAGAAGGCGGGCTGGAGCGTCGACGACCTCGATCTCGTGGAGGCCAACGAGGCCTTCGCCGCCCAGGCCTGCGCGGTCAACAAGGACATGGGCTGGAACCCGGAGATCGTGAACGTCAATGGCGGCGCCATCGCCATCGGCCATCCGATCGGCGCGTCCGGCACCCGGATCCTGACCACGCTGCTCTACGAGATGAAGCGGCGCGACGCCAAGAAGGGCCTCGCCACGCTGTGCATCGGCGGCGGCATGGGCATCGCGCTCTGCGTCGCGCGCGATTGACGACGGTCGAGATCGAGGCCGGTCGAGATTGACACCTGTCAAGGACAGGCGGTGCGGCTCCTGCCATCAGGAGGGATGGGCGCCCGGGGCCGCACCGGACGTCTCGAGATCGAGGACAACGATCAGGGGAGAGGGAGAAGCAGATGTCCAGAGTGGCTATCGTCACCGGAGGAACACGCGGAATCGGAGCGGCCATCGCCCGGGGCCTGAAGGCGGACGGGTTCTCGGTCGCCGCCACCTATCACGGCAATGACGAGAAGGCGCAGGCCTTCAAGGCGGAGACCGGCATCCATGTCTTCAAGTGGGATGTCGCCGACCACGAGGCCTGCGCGGACGGCGTGGCCCGGGTCGAGGCCGATCTCGGCCCCGTCGACACGCTCGTCAACAATGCCGGCATCACCCGCGACGCGACATTGCACAAGATGAGCTACGACCAGTGGTCGGCGGTGATCCGCACCAATCTCGATTCCATGTTCAACATGACCCGGCCCCTGATCGAGGGCATGCGCGAGCGCGGCTTCGGACGGATCGTCAACATCTCCTCCATCAACGGCCAGAAGGGCCAGATGGGCCAGTCCAACTATTCCGCCGCCAAGGCGGGCGTCATCGGTTTCACCAAGGCGCTCGCCCAGGAGAACGCCCGCAAGGGCATCACGGTGAACTGCATCTGCCCCGGCTATATCGACACCGACATGGTGGCCGCCGTGCCGGAGAAGGTGCTGGAGGGCATCGTCTCAGGCATTCCGGTCGGACGGCTCGGCAAGGCCGACGAGATCGCCGACATGACGGTTTATCTGGCACGCGAGCAGTGCGGCTTCACGACGGGCGCCGTGTTCACCGTGAATGGCGGCCAGTACATCGCCAACGGCTGACGGGCAAAACCCGCCGGGACCGCCGCGCGGCACGCGGGATCGACACGGCACAGCCTCTCCGCGGCAGGGGGCATTGCGCCCTCATGCCGTGTAGAGATTGTCTTGCTCGCGGACATGCTGCACAATCCCGGGCGATGCCGCCGTCACGCAATAGCGGCACGGCTCATGGGAGGAATGACATGGCCCGCAAGGAACGTGGCTTTTTCGAGCTGTATTCGAAGGATCCCGAACGCGCCGACTACATGATCTTCGGGCGCATCCCCTATCCCGACCGGCGGGGCTTCCTGAAGGGAGCGGGGCTCACCGCCATGACGGCGGTGCTTGGAACCGGTATCCCGTTTCACCGCAACATGCCCTCCGGCCTGATCCCGGCCGCGCTCGCGGAGGGGCTCCAGGACTTCAAGATCGAGGGCAAGGACGGGCTGACGGTGCTCAACGACCGGCCGGTCAATGCGGAAACGCCCGCGCATCTCCTCGATGCCGACATCACGCCGACCGACCGGCACTTCATCCGCAATAACGGCATTCCGCCGGAGGAGGTCGATGCGTCGACCTGGACGATCACCATAGACGGCCTCGTCGACGAGCCGCTCACGCTGACCATCGACGACCTGAAATCGCGCTTCGACGTCGTGACCTATGCGCTGCAGGTCGAATGCGGCGGCAATGGACGTGCCTTCTTCAACCCGCCGGCCAAGGGCAACCAGTGGACGGTCGGCGCCATCGCCAATTCCCGTTGGACGGGGGTCAGGCTGGCCGACGTGCTGCGCGCGGCGGGCGTGAAGGACAGTGTCATCTACACCGCCCATTACGGCGCGGACACGCATCTGTCCGGCGATCCCGACAAGCTGCCCATCTCGCGCGGCGTGCCCATCGAGAAGGCGATGAGCCCCTACAACCTCATCGCCTTCGCGCAGAATGGCGGGCCGATCCACCCGATGAACGGCGCGCCGGTGCGCCTCGTCATTCCGGGCTGGCCGGGCTCGTGCAGCCAGAAATGGCTGAAGCGGATCGAGCTGCGCGACGTGGTCCATGACGGGCCGAAGATGACCGGCACTTCCTACCGGGTTCCCGAATACGACGTCGCGCCGGGCACGAAGGTGCCGACGGAGGACTTCAAGATCATCCAGTCCATGCCGGTGAAGTCGCTCATCACCTCGCCGCAGAGCGGCGTGGAGCTGCCGGCCGACACCCGCGCGCTCGCCGTTCGCGGCCATGCCTGGGCGGGCGACAATTTCGTCAGCCGCGTCGACGTGACCGCCGATTTCGGCAAGACCTGGGTGCAGGCCGAGCTCGGCGCCCCCGTAAACCCCTATGCCTGGCAGACCTGGAATGCGGAAATCCCCGTTCCCGGCCGCGGCTATTACGAGGTCTGGGCCCGCGCGACCGACAGCGAGGGCAATGAGCAGCCCTTCGCCATCAACTGGAACCCCAAGGGTTATCTCAACAACTCCCTGCATCGGATTGCGGCGACGGTTCCGGCATGAGGACACTGAAGGGGCGGATTGCCCGTGGAGGGCCGCTGCTTGCCGTGGCGGCCCTTCTCGTCTCCACCGCCGCGGCGGGCGCCGACGAGCTCGGCTCCGACTGGCCGGAGGGGCCGGGACGGGAGGATGTCGGCTATTTCTGCTCGGCCTGCCATTCGCTCGCCATCGTCAAGCAGCAGGGCCTGACCCGCGGCCAGTGGGACGAGATGTTCGACTGGATGGTGGAGGAACAGGGCATGCCGGAGCTCGAGGGCGAGATGCGCGAGGAGTTCCTCGATTATCTGTCGGAGAATTTCGGCCCCGACGACCGCGGCGAACCGCAGATGAGCACGCGGCCCCAGCCCCTCCAGCCGCAGAAATAGCCGGGGCCGCTCGGCCCCGTGCCAGTCAGCGCCCGCGACCCGGAGCCCAGCCGGGCGGGGCGAGCTCGAAGCCGGAGAACTCGAAGGCGGGCGTGACCGTGCAGCCCACAAGCGTCCATGCGCCGAGCGAGCGCGCGCTCTGCCATGCGCCCGCCGCCACCAGATGCTGGGGCCGCTCGCCACCGCCAAGGTCGGGGCCGAGCGTGAAGGCCTCCTCCCCGACCCCGTCATGCGACAGGCCGAGGCGCAGCGGCGCGCCCGCATACCAGTGCCACATCTCGTCGGCGTCGACGCGGTGCCAGTGGCTTCGCTCGCCCTCGCGCAGGAGGTAGTAGATGGCCGTGCCCGCCGCGCGGACGCCCTCCTCGGCCTCGGCACGCCAGGTCTCGCGGAAGAACCCGCCCTCCGGGTGCGGCTCGAGCCCGAGCCGGGCGATGATCTCGTCGGCCATGGCCCCGTGATGCGGCATGTCGCGTCCTCCCCTTTCCGGCAATCCGTCCTCAGAACAGCGGCGGGATCTCGGCGACCTTGAAGGGGCCGAAATAGATCTTGCCCTTCTTGACCCGCATGTCGACGCTGATCGCGCCCTTGTCCCCGGTCGTCGCGCCCTCCAGGAAGGAAAGCAGGCCGGCGGCGAGTTGGGCCTCGGTCCGGCCGATCTTTCCGGCGCGCTCGAATTTCGACAAGAGGCCCTTCATATTGACGACCTCCGCAGTCAGATCCCCGGTCGCGCGGCCGCGCTTGTCGAGTGCCAGAGTGCCGCGCGCGACGAAGGAGACCGGCCCGCTCTTGGCCAGCAGCCGGTCCACCGTCAGCGTGCCGCCATCGGCAGCGAAGCCGCGCAGGGCGACATCCGGATTGTCGATCGGGTAAGGCACCCTGTCGGCACGCGCGCGAAGCTCGAACCGGTCGAGGTCGAGCGGTTCCCCGAGCGCGGAGACAAGCCCACGGCCTTCCGCCCTGACCGCGCTGCCGTCGCTCGCCAGTTCCAACTGGGCGCGCCCGTCGCGCGGCGGGTCCACGAAGCGGAAATGCAGGTCGAAACTGTCGGCGGAGATGTTCGTGACCCGGGCATCGCCCGCGCCGTCATGCTTGCGCTCGGTGATGTCGGCGCGCAAAGCCTCCACGACGAGGGAGAGCCGGTCCGGCCGGTGCCGGTCGAACCGGACGCTCGCCGTGGCGGGGTCGTAGGTCGCGGCCAGCGCGAAGGAGGGCTCGCCGGCGCCCGGATCGAGGCTGCGCATGGCTGCCGGCGAGGCGCCCGCGGCAAGCACATGCTGGGGATCGTAGACCTGCGAGACGGTCTGAAGGCCCGCGAGCCTGATCTCGCTCGTCCCGTCGCGCGAGCTCCAGGAGAGCTCCAGCGGTTCGCAATCCATCTCCACGCGGAAGGGATAGCCGCCCCAGCCCTGGCTGCCGCAGCCGAGCGTCACGCCGGCATCCTCGGCATGCGCCTGCCAGCGGCCGAATTCCTCCTTCGCCTTGGAGAACATGAACCACCAATAGCCCGACCAGGCGAGCGCCAGGGCGATCACCAGAGCAAGGGGCAGCGCCATTCTGTAGGGCCTGGACATTGCAGTGCGGGGTCCATTCGCTATATGACGGCACGCGTCACGCAAGACGCCATCCATCGCGTTCCCGCGCCGCTCGCTGTGGGACGCGGATAACGGGCAATCCTGCCGGGAGCGACGATTCGGGCGGCATGATGAATGAGTTTTGGGTCTTTGGCTACGGCTCGCTGATGTGGCGGCCGGGCTTCGCGTTCGCGGAACGCCGGGAGGCGACGCTGGTCGGCGCCCATCGCCGGCTTTGCGTCTATTCCCATGTGCATCGCGGCACGCCGGACCGGCCGGGCCTCGTTCTGGGGCTCGACCGCGGCGGCTCCTGCCGCGGCATGGCCTTTCGCGTCATGCCTGAACAATGGGAAGAGACGCTCGCCTATCTGCGCGAGCGCGAGCAGGCCACCATGGTCTATCGCGAGGCCTGGCGCACCGTGACCCTGCCGGCGACGGACGACGCGCCCGCCCGCGAGGCCCGTGCGCTCGCCTATCTGGTCGACCGTCGCCATCCCCAATATGCCGGCCATATCGGGGCGGACGAGCAATTGCCCTATGTGCTGAACGGCCATGGACGCTCCGGTCCCTGCCCGGACTATGTCCGCAATACCGTGGTCCACCTTCGCGAGATGGGAATCGCCGACCCGCTCCTGGAACGCCTCGTCGCC